>NZ_CP059060.1:1509708-1811649 GCF_014217875.1 Synechococcus sp. LTW-R | reverse complement strand
TCAATTCCGTCACCCTGGTTGGCCGAGCTGGCCGTGACCCCGAAGTGCGCTACTTCGAATCCGGCAGCATGGTGGCCAACCTGACCATCGCGGTGAACCGCCGCAGCAACAACGACGAGCCGGACTGGTTCAACCTTGAGATCTGGGGCAAGCAAGCCCAGGTGGCCGCCGATTACGTCCGCAAAGGGTCCCTGCTCGGGATCGTCGGCAGCTTCAAGCTCGACCGCTGGACGGACCGCAACAGCGGTGAAGAGCGCAGCAAGCCCGTGGTCCGCGTCGATCGCCTCGAGCTGCTGGGCTCCAAGCGTGACGCCGAGTCCAACGGCTATGGCGGCGGCGGCTTCGGTGGCGGCGCCCCGAGCGAAGAAGAAGTGCCGTTCTGAGATCAGAAGCACAAAAAAGCCCGGTCCATGTCAGACCGGGCCTCGTGATGGGAAGCCCCTCTTGATGAGGGGCTTTGTTGTCTCTGGGCTCAGTAGCGGTAGTGCTCGAGCTTGTAGGGACCTTCCACAGGCACGTTGATGTAGGCCGCCTGCTCGGGGGAGAGCTCGGTGAGCTTGGCGCCGATCTTCTCGAGGTGCAGGCGAGCCACCATTTCGTCGAGGTGCTTGGGCAGCACGTAGACCTCTTTGGCGTACTGGTCACCCTTAGTGAAGAGCTCGATCTGAGCCAGCACCTGGTTGGTGAAGGAGTTGCTCATCACGAAGCTGGGGTGGCCGGTGGCGCAACCCAGGTTCACGAGACGGCCCTCGGCCAGGAGCAGGATCTTGTTGCCGCTGGGCAGGGTGATGTGATCGACCTGGGGCTTGATGTTCTCCCAGGTGTACTGCTTCAGCGAGGCAACATCGATTTCGTTGTCGAAGTGGCCGATGTTGCAGACGATCGCCTGATCCTTCATCTGGATCAGGTGCTCATGGCGGATCACCTGGAAGTTGCCGGTGGCGGTGACAAAGATGTCCACGTCAGCAACCACGTCCTCGAGACGGACGACGCGATAGCCCTCCATGGCGGCCTGCAGGGCGCAGATCGGATCGATCTCAGCGATCATCACGGTGGCGCCAAGACCACGCAGGGACTGGGCGGAACCCTTGCCCACATCGCCGTAGCCAAGCACCAGGGCGACCTTGCCGGCCACCATCACGTCGGTAGCGCGCTTGATGCTGTCCACCAGGGACTCGCGGCAGCCATAGAGGTTGTCGAACTTGCTCTTGGTGACCGAGTCGTTGACGTTGATGGCGGGGAAGGGCAGCTCACCGCTCTTCTGCAGTTGATAGAGACGGGCCACACCGGTGGTGGTCTCTTCCGTCACGCCCTGGATCTGGGCCTTGATTCGGGAATAGAAGCCAGGCTGGGCCGCCAGCTTCTGGCGGATGCTGTTGAAGAGCGCGGTCTCCTCTTCGTTGCTGGGGTTGTCCAGAACGGAGGGATCGCTTTCAGCCTTGGTGCCCAGGATCACGAGGCCGGTGGCATCGCCGCCGTCATCGAGAATCATGTTGGGGGTGCCGCCGTCGCCCCACTCGAGGATGCGGTGGGTGAAGGCCCAGTACTCGTCGAGGGTCTCGCCCTTGTAAGCGAACACAGGGATGCCAGCAGCAGCGATCGCTGCAGCGGCGTGGTCCTGGGTGGAGAAGATGTTGCAGCTGGCCCAGCGCACTTCAGCGCCGAGAGCCACCAGGGTTTCGATCAGAACGGCGGTCTGAATCGTCATATGCAGGGAACCCGCGATGCGGGCGCCCTTGAGGGGCTGCTCGGCGCCGTACTTGCTGCGCAGGGCCACCAGACCGGGCATCTCGGTCTCGGCGATTTCGATCTCCTTACGGCCGAAATCAGCCAGACCCAGATCAGCGATCACATAGGTACTGGTGCTCTGCAGAGCAGGCGCCGTGGGGGAAGCCACCATGGTTTGTTGTCTTGAGGTGAATGCGTCTCGCCATCCGAGGGAGATCCCGGCGGGGAAGGCAAGAGGGTTGGAATATCTGCAGAGACGCCGAGGCTTCGGGCTCGCTTAGATCCAATCTATCGGTATGCAACAACAGAGCGTGCAGCTAGGGGATACGGCGGCCACCCAAGATCTGGGCCGACAGCTGGCCTTGGACTGGCTGGCGTTTCCACAGCCCAAGCCGATCCTGCTGTTGGAGGGGGATCTCGGGGCCGGCAAAACCTCGCTAGTGCAAGGGATTGCACAAGGTCTTGGCATTGATGAGCCAATCACCAGCCCCACCTTTGCTCTGGCGCAGCACTACCAAGGACAGGCAGGGGCCCTTGTCCATCTGGACCTCTACCGCCTGGAACACAGCGCCTCAGCCGATGAGCTCTTCTGCCAAGAAGAGGAGGAAGCCCAAGCCCTTAGTGCCCTGATGGCCGTGGAGTGGCCCGGACGCCTGAGCTTTCGGCCCGAGGAGGCCTGGATCCTGCACTTAGACCTGCTGGATCCTGACGATCCGGATGCTGGAAGGCTGGCCCGGCTAGAGCACTAGCGCTGCAGAAATCGCTGCACCGCAGCCGCATCGGGTTGGGGGTCAATCGCCCCAGCGCCCCCACAGACCAAAGCCCCGCAGGCCGCGGCAAAACGCAGCATCGTCTCTGGGGACACCGAACCCTGCACGAGCTGGTGCAGCAGACCGGAACTAAAGGCATCGCCCGCTCCCGTTGTGTCCACCACCTGGGGCGGTGCCAAGGCTTCAAGCACCCCGGACTCACCGGCCAAATGCCACCGCACGGGGTTGCCGCCATCGGTGACCACCACATCGGGGGCCTGCGGAAGACCAGCCGAAATCGTGCTGGGGTCGGCACTGCCAAAGAGCCAGAGGGCCTCTTCCTTGGCCAGCTTCAACAGCGATGCCGCAGCCACTAGGGGTTGCATGGCGCTCAAGGCTGCCGAGTCCGGACCCGCAGCGGGATCGCGGTGTTCATCCCAGAAGGTGGGTCGCCAATTCACATCCAAGGCAATCCGCACACCTGCGCCCTTGGCCTGATCCACGGCCCAGCGGAGGCTCTCCGCTGATGCCGCTGTGGCCAGCGGAATCGTGCCCACCAGCAACCACTGGGCTTGAGCCGCCAAGGCGAGCCAGACGGCTCGCAGCTCGGAGCAATCCAGAGCCTGATCGGCAAACCCCTGGCCCTGATCGCCGGCAAATCCCTGGAAAACCCTTTCACCGTCTGCGTGGCGGCGTACGAGCACCACGCGACTGGGTCGCGTGGCATCCCGTTGCAACCCGGCAAGCTCCACGCCCCGGTCAGCCATTAACCGCTCAAAGGACTCCCCAATCGCGTCCTGTCCCAAGCGGCCCACGAACGCCGAAGGCGTTCCTAGACGTGCCAGGGCACAGGCGACATTGGCCGGGGCGCCGCCCAATCGGTCATCGCACTGATCCAGTGATGCCGTGACCGGATCTCCCCCCAGAGGCCCCAATCGATCCACCAGGGCCTCGCCCAGACAAATCACCTTGGGGGCTGGGTTCATCGATCAGGCCGCGTCGGTTCCCTCCTCAGGGTGGAGACGCGCCAGCAATGCGGCAATGATCCGCGCATTGGCGGCTGGGAAGGGATAGTCGCTGAGCTGCTGGGGCTTCACCCAGCGCACCTGCTGTGAAGCCAAGGGCTGCGGCTCACCGGCGCGCCACTGGCAGAGGTGGACAACAAACCGCAGTCGCTTGTGGCTGTAGGCGTGATCCAGGCTGATCAACTCCTCGCCCACTTCCACCTCAATCGCCAGCTCCTCCTGCAACTCGCGGCAGATGGTGGCCTCAATGGCCTCTCCGGATTCCTGCTTCCCCCCAGGGAATTCCCAGAGCCCGCCGAGCAGACCCTCATTCAGGCGCTGATCAATCAACACCTCGCCGGCGTCGTTGAGCACCACGCCAACGCCGATGACCTGAAAGGGCAGTTCTCGCGGGGCTTCCTTCACGGGATAGGCGGCTGGATCGCCGGAAGCGTAGGCAGCGCACTGGTCGCTCCAAGGGCAGTGCTGGCAGCTGGGGGTCTTGGGGGTGCAAACCGTGGCCCCCAGATCCATCAGGGCTTGGTTGAAGGAGCGGGGCTGCTCGGGATCCAGGAGTTCAGCACTCAACTGCCAGAGCGCTTTGCTGTTGCGGACCGGCGGCTGTGGACTGGCGATCAAGCGGGAGAGCACCCTTTTGACGTTGCCGTCCAGGATCGGAAACGGCAGATCAAACGCCGAAGAGAGAATGCTGCCGGCGGTGCTGGGGCCAATTCCCGGCAACGCCAACCAACCCTCAAGGTCACGGGGCCAAACGGAGTCTTCACGCTCAACCAACTGCTGCGCCCCTTGATGCAGCCGGCGAGCACGTGAGTAGTACCCAAGGCCCTGCCAAAGCAAAAGGACCTCCTGTTCATCCGCGCCGGCCAAAGATTGCAGCGTTGGGAACCGCACCATCCAACGCTGCCAATAGGGCAAGACAACTTGGAGCTGGGTTTGCTGAAGCATGACCTCCGCAACCCATGTGGGGTAGGGATTCAGCTCCTCACCGCCCTTGGGCAAGACACCCTGAGCGGCGCGCTTCCAAGGAATTCCATGGCGGCCATGGACCTGCCACCAGCGCAAAAGCTTGTGCCGCAGGACAGATGCCTGTTCTGTACTCAAAGAGGCTGGAACCCTCAAGCCTGAGCCAAGACCTCAGATGGCGGTCCATCAGCGACGACACGCCCGTGGTCCAAACGGATGACGCGATCACACTTCGCGACGGTGCTCAGCCGGTGGGCAATCATCACGACCGTGAGATTGCGGTCAAGTTGATTGATCGCATCCATCACCGCCTGCTCGGTGTCGTTATCCAAGGCGCTGGTGGCCTCGTCCAAGATCAAGACTTGAGCCTGTTTGTAGAGGGCCCGAGCGATCCCAAGACGCTGACGCTGACCACCGCTGAGACGAATCCCCCGCTCACCAACAAAACTGTCGTAGCCATCAGGGCTCGCTTCAATAAACGATGCAATCTGCGCTTGCTGCGCAGCCAATCGGACGCGATCGAAGTCGATTTGATCTGTCGGAACCCCAAAAGCAATATTTCCAGCAATGGAGCTGTCCGCCAGATAGATACTTTGAGGAACATGAGCTATCGCTGAACGCCACGCCAAAAGTCGTTCGGGGTAAGCGTGGTCATGCAGATTAAGTTCATCGACAAGGATTTGACCTTTCGTTGGGGACAGCAAACCCATCAAGACATCAACAGTAGTGCTCTTACCACTGCCAGTCGAACCAATAAATCCAACGCGTTGACCACGCTCAATTTTCAAGCTGAGGTCATTCAAGACGCCTGCATGTCCTTGTCCGTAAGAGAAGCAAACCTCACAAAAACGAACCTCCGACTTCAAAACTAGTTTCTTATTGACCTCTAAAACGTCCGGAAGTGGTTGCTGCAGCATCTCCAAAACTCCCCCGAGGTCTGCCGAAAAGCCCTTGAGGTTCGACCAACCCGAGTAGGTTTGCTGCATTGCAGGCAAAAGCCTCTGAGCTCCCAAAGCAAAAGCGCCAAGCACAGGCATCGCAGCTGCACCTCCGCCTTTCTGCGCAGCCAGAGCCGTTGCCAAAACTGAAATCGCAATCAAACCCAATGCCTCGAGGGAAAACCGAGGAAACAAAGAAAGAAACTGGTTTCTCGCTTGAAACTGACGCTGAGGACGGTCTGATCTTCTGTAAATATCCAAGTAGAGGTTTTGAGTTCCATCTAAGATCACATCACGTATCGCACCAATCCCCTCTTGAAGAGACTTAACTACATCTTTCCTCGAATCATTAATGATTCGACCATTGGCAAGAAGGGCTCGACGACTAAAGAAGCCGATCAAGACGTATGAACCTCCAAACAAGCCAGCCGCACTCAACGCAACTGCCCAGTCAATGCAAAACAAGCCTAACAATAAAGAGATCGCAACCAGCGTTGAAGTGCTGGTCTGAAGAACAAGATTAATTGCCGAAACCGTTGTACCAATCTGACCGGTCACTGAATTGATGACGGCACTGCTATTGCGCCTTACATGGACGGAATAGGGCTGATAAAGCGTCTTTCGATAGGCTTCACAACTGAGATCTGAGCCAATGGCAGCAGCAAGTTGCCCACTCAACCAAAGATTGGCCAAACGGACCAAGGCAGCTGTAACTGCAGCAAAAGCAAACACCCCAGCTGCAGGCCCAAGGAGTTCAGAAGGAGAACTCCAGCCAAGCTTCGGGGCCCACTGCTGAATCCAAGGAGCCTTCCAAAGCTGCTCTGGCTCGGTCAACACAGCCAAAAAGGGCAGCGCCGATCCCAAAGAGACAAGCTCGGCAACAGCGGAAGCCAGAGTGACCAGGCTCAGAACAATGAGCTGTCGCTTCCGTCTAGCTGTGAGGTGGCCAGCGATGCCGAGAAGAAGCTCCTTGGTCGAACTCAAACCCGGACCTGAATGCGCTGGCTGACGGTAAGTCTTAAACAGCCACGTAGGCCTGAACGTTCTGGCTCAAGCGACGCAAACCCGCCAAACCATCACGCTCAAGGTTGCGAACGCGATCACGGCTAATACCCAGGACCCGACCAATACCAGTCAGGCTCATCGGCTCGTCCGGATCGGGCACATCGCGGCAGGGAATCGCGTAGCGCATCTTCAGGACACGTCCCTGCAGGTCCGGCAGTTGGTCCAGCAGTCCCCGCATATCCATCCGCAAGCACTCCCCATCCACCAGCTCAGACGGCTGGGTGCCATCGGCCGCCAGTAGGTCCAGCAGCTCCGTGTCATCCCCGTCGCCCACCTTGGTCTCCAGGCTCACGGGCTGACGCGCGCGGCAGAGCAGGTCCTTCACCTCCTCCTCCGGCAGGTCAACAAACTCAGCCAGCTCCGTCACGGTTGGGGTCCGGCCAAGCTCTTGGCTCAGTTCCCGCTGGCCTTTCTTGAGCTTGTTCAGGGTCTCCGTGATGTGGATCGGTAGGCGGATCGTGCGGCTCTTCTCTGCAATGGCCCGTGTGATCCCCTGGCGGATCCACCAATACGCATAGGTACTGAACTTGTAGCCCCGGGTCGGGTCGAACTTCTCCACGCCCCGCACCAGGCCGATGGTTCCCTCCTGGATCAGGTCCAGGAGCTCCATATTCCGCTTGGTGTACTTCTTGGCCACGCTCACCACCAACCTCAAGTTGGCGGCCACCATCCGCTCCTTCGCCCGCTGGCCACTGCGCAGCCGCTTCTTGAGTTGAACCTGGGTCAGACCCGCTTCCTTAGCCAGCACCGCAGGCGAAGGCTTCTCGACGCCCTCACGGCTCGCCAGTTCCTGCTCCAGCACCTCAAGCGCCACAAGCTCTTGAACCTGACGGCCAAGGGTGATCTCCTGCTCGTGGGTCAGCAGCGGCACCCGGCCGATGTCCCGCAGGTACGAGCGCACCAAATCCGTTCCGCCGGCCAGCGCGGTCTCGCGGTCAGCGGCAGCGGGTCGGCTCGAAGCGATTGCAACGACCACGGCTCGAAACGTGAACTGGTGTAAAGCCTACCCTAAAGAAGTGTAAAGAGACTCTCAGGAAGCCAAATCACTTAGCCCGAGGCGCGAGTCAACAGCCAGCTCGCGGTCTGCAGGTAGATGAAGACCCCCGCCACATCCGTTGCGGTGGCAATGAAGGGGGCCGACATGAGAGCCGGATCCAAGCCCAGGCTGTTGAAGAGCAGCGGCAGAGCGGCTCCAGCCGTGGCCGCCAAGGTCGTGATCGCCACCAGGCTGATCCCCGCCGCCGAAGCCACCAACCAGTTGCCTCCACTGACGTAGGCCGTCCAGGGCACCACCACCAGGACCATCAACAGTCCCAGCAGGGCCCCAGCGATTGCTTCCCGGCCAATGGCCAGGGCTGGACCGAGGCCCTGGATGCGCTGGGTGCTTAAACCGCGAATCACCACCGTGGAGCTTTGAGCGCCGACGTTGCCCCCCGTGCCAATCAACAGGGGAATGAACGCCGCCAGGACCACCACCTGTTTCAGCACGCCGTCCATCGAGGCAATGACCGCCGCCGTGCCGCTGTTGGCGATCAAGAGGACCAACAGCCACACCACCCGGCGCCGGGCCACGCTGAAGAGATTGCTCTGGAAGTAGTCGTCCTCGTCGCCGGCCTGCACCGCACCGGCGGCGTAAAGATCGCGGGTGGCCTCCTGCTGGATCACGTCGATCACGTCATCGACGGTGACGATCCCCACAAGGCGCTCCTCGCGATCCACAACGGGGACCGCCAAAAAGTCGTAGCGCTGGATCACCCGGGCCACCTCTTCCTGGTCGGTGTCCGTGCCAACGCTGACCACCTCTCTGGTCATCACGTCCCCCACCCGCTGCTCCGGATCGGCCACCACCAGGTCCCGCAGCGACAGGATCCCCGTCAGATGGCGTGAGGCGTCCGTCACATAAAGCGCATAGATCGTCTCGGTGTCCCGGGCGCGGCGCCGCACGATCGTCAGCGCCTGGGCCACGCTGTGGAACTCCTTGAGATCGATGAACTCGGTCGTCATCAACCGGCCCGCCGTCTCGGGTTCGTAGCCGAGCAGCTGAGCCGTCACCCGGCGTTCCGCCGGGCTGAGTTCCGCGAGGAGACGACGGACAACCTTGGCGGGCAGCTCATCAAAGAGGTCAACCCGGTCGTCGGGGGACATCTCCTCCACGAGCTCGAGCACTTCGCTTGAGCGCAGGCGCTCCAGCAGGGTCTGCTGAACGGTGGGCTCGAGGTACTCGTAAACCGCGATCGCTTCGTCTTTCGGCAGCAGCCGGAACGCCAAAGCCTGCAGCGTGCGCGGCAACCCGCCAATCGCTTCAGCGATATCCACTTCTTGGACGGGCTGCAGCAGCAGCTTCACCGCGTCGTAGTTGCCGGCCTCCAGCAGCCCGCGCAGCTCCTGGACAAACACCTCAGGATTCGTCGCCGCAGCGGACGCCTCGCTCATGGCCCCTCAGCTGCACCAGGCCGATTTTATGGGGAAGGGCCGCTAGGGTCCCGCTTCCCCCATACCAATTCCATGGCCATCAGCGTCAACGATGTTGTGGTGACCAACGGCAGTGGCGAGCAGCAACGCCTCGGCGACCTGAACGGTCAGGTGGTGCTGGCCGTGAACGTGGCCAGCCGTTGCGGTTTCACCCGCCAGTACGCCGGCCTGCAAGCCCTGCAAGAGGCCTACGGCAGCCAGGGTTTCAGCGTGATCGCCTTCCCATGCAATGACTTCGGCGCCCAGGAGCCCAGCAGCCTCGAGGAGATCAAGCAGTTCTGCTCAACCACCTACGGCGTGACCTTCCCCGTCTACGCCAAGGTCGCCATCGGCGATGCCCCCTTCAGCACCCTGACCCAGGCCGAGCCGGCCGGTGCTGTGGCCTGGAACTTCGAGAAGTTCCTCATCGGCAAGGACGGCACTGTGCTCAAGCGCTTCAAGAGCAATGTGGAGCCCGACTCCGCTGAGCTCAAGGGCGCCATCGAGGCAGCTCTGGCCTAGGCGTCAAAGACGTGGCGGCTGAGCTGATAACCAGCCGCCGCGCTCGCCACTCCCAAGATCAGGCTGACAACAATCATCAGCAGACCCAACACGGGCTGGCCAGCGTTGATGAGCTTGACGACGTCCAGCATCCAGCTGCTGAAGGTGGTCAGACAGCCGCAAAAACCAATCCCCAATAGCAAGAGGAGGCTTGGCCGACGCGGAATCGGTCCGGCCAGTAATCCCAGGATCAGGGACCCGATCACGTTCACCAACAGGTTGGAGATCGCAGCCCCGCCCAGCAGCGGACCGAGATGGATCCCGCTCTGCCAGCGCAACCAGGCACCAGGCACCGCCCCGCAGGCGACCAAGCCGAGCTCCTTCAGGGCAAAACGCAGGTTCCGATCAGCCAACGGTGGCCATCCCCGCTAGTACGGCAACAACTCCCACTAAGACAGAGCCAACGGCCAACAGCGCTGTCTCACGGAAGAGGCCAGACCGCAAGGTCTGCAGCAATTCAACGCTGAAGGTCGAAAACGTGCTGAGGCTCCCCAAGAAGCCGGTGCCAAGCAGCAAACCCAACCGCTGGTCAGGCCCGCAGTGATTGGCCAGGGCCGCGACCAAGCCCAGGGCAAAACAGGCGATGACATTCACCATGAAGGTGCCCCAGTGCTTGCGAGGCAGCATCGGCTCCAGGTGATTCACCACCCGAAAACGCAACCAAGCCCCTGGCACAGCGCCAATCGCTAGCAGAAGGGCATCACGCATCGGCGTTAAGCAGCCACCATCCAGCCCCGGCGGGAGGCCACTTTCACCTGGAGCCAGCGCTCACCGCGCTGGTTACTCCAGCTGCGCAGAACCTCAATCGAAGAATCCACAGGCACCTGGGCAAGCACGGGAGCCTGGCGCTCCGGAGCTGCTTGCAGACAGCCTCTGGAAGTACTCAGCAGGGGCTCGCTGGAGCAACGCCGGCGAACCTCCGCCTGACGACGCTCCGCACCACCCGCCGGAAGGCCAATGGGTGCAAATAACGCGAAGGCCAAGAGAGCGCCCCAGCGCAAGCTGGCGTACGGCTGGGCCGGCATCAGATATCGAGCTGAGCCAGATCCAGTTCCGCGCTGTGGGTCTCGATGAACTCGCGGCGGGGAGCCACCTTGTCGCCCATCAGGATCGTGAAAATGCGATCGGCCTCCGCAGCGTCTTCAATCTCCACGCGCTTCATCATTCGCGTCGTTGGATCCATCGTGGTTTCCCACAACTGGGCGGGCATCATCTCGCCCAAGCCCTTAAAGCGCTGGATCGTGTAGTTCGCCTTCTCTCCGAACCCTTTAACGGTGGTCGTGAGGTCGTTTTCGTTGTAGCAATAGGTGTGGTTTTTACCGCGCTCCACTTTGTAGAGGGGAGGGCAGGCGATGTAGATGTAGCCGCCCTCAAGAAGAGCCTTTTGATAGCGATAGAAGAAGGTGAGCAGCAACGTCCGAATGTGGGCTCCGTCCACGTCTGCGTCGGTCATGATGACGATGCGGTGGTAGCGCAGGTTTTTCTCGTCAAACTCTTCGCCTTTGATCCCCAAACCAAGGGCTGTAATCAGCGCCTGAATCTCGGTGTTCTTGTAGATCTTGGCGTCGTCAGTCTTTTCAATATTGAGAATCTTGCCCCGCAGAGGAAGGATGGCCTGAAAACGACGATCTCGCCCTTGCTTGGCTGAGCCACCTGCGGAATCACCCTCCACGATGTAAATCTCGGATTCACCGGGGTCCCGGGAGGAGCAGTCGGCCAGCTTGCCCGGCAGCGTTGAGCTTTCGAGGACGCTCTTGCGACGCACCAATTCACGGGCCCGGCGGGCCGCCTCTGCGGCATTGAAGGCCTGAATCGCTTTCTCAAGGATCAGGTCAATCACGGACGGATTGAACTCGAGGTATTCGCCGAGGGCTTCACCGACGAGCGAATCAACGATGCCGCGCACCTCGGTGTTCCCGAGCTTCGTCTTGGTCTGACCCTCAAATTCAGGCTCGGGAACCTTGACCGAGAGAACCGCCGTGAGGCCCTCACGGATGTTTTCACCCGCGAGGTTGGAGTCAGACTCTTTGCGCTTGCCGCGCTTTTTGGCGAAGTTATTGAGGGTCCGGGTCAGAACAGTCTTCAGGCCCTCAATGTGGGTACCACCATCCACCGTACGGATGTTGTTCGCGAAACCAAAGATGTTGTCGGAGTAGGCATCAACGCACCACTGCAGTGCGGCTTCAATCTGAACCCCATCTTTCTCGGAGTTCACATAAATGATATCGGGATGTAGAGCATCCTTCTCCGCATTCATGTAGGCGACGTATTCCTTAATGCCGCCTTCGTAGTGATAAATCTCCTCATGAGCTTCACCCTCGGCATCGCGTGCCGCGGGGCGCTCGTCGCGGAAAACGATTTTGACCCCACCATTGAGGTAAGCAAGCTCCCTTAAACGAGCCGAGAGCGTGTTGTAGTCAAAGTCAATCCCGCCGGTGAAGATCTCTAGATCCGGCTTGAAGCGCACCGTGGTTCCAGTGCGGCTGGGATCGGCTCCCGGCTCAATGCCCAAGCTGCCAATCGGAGCACCCCGTTCAAAGCGCTGACGGTGCTCTTTGCCCTGGCGGTAAACAAGAACCTCAACCCACTCGGACAGGGCGTTGACCACGGAGACACCAACCCCGTGGAGACCACCCGAGACCTTGTAGCCGCCGGCTCCGAACTTGCCGCCGGCGTGGAGAACCGTCAGAACAGTCTCCAGGGCGCTTTTGCCGGTTTTGGGGTGGACATCCGTCGGGATGCCGCGGCCGTTGTCGCTGACGGAACAGCTGCCGTCCTCTTCAATCGCAACCCGGATCTCGTTGCAATGCCCAGCGAGGGCTTCGTCAACAGAGTTATCGACCACCTCATAGACCAGGTGGTGCAAGCCCCTCGGCCCGGTGGAGCCGATGTACATCCCAGGGCGCTTACGGACCGGCTCCAAGCCCTCCAAGACCTGGATCTGCTCGGCGCCGTAGGCAGCCTGAACTTTCGTGGCTTCGCTCATGGAATCCGGCAGGGGCTGAATCTCTCCCGCAGGAGGCTCAACAAGGGCAAAAAGCCGAGCAGAGACCAGCCTTTAGGGGTCAATCTACCACCGATGCAATAGAGGCGCTTGTAGGGGCCGCTGAGGGGCAATTTCGGCAAGGGGGGCACCCCTCGGTTTGCAGGTCACCCGGCAAAGTGCGGTGATGAGTCCATCCAGTCAGCCCCTCGTCATCGCCTTGCTGGGGCCAACGGCCAGCGGCAAAACCGCACTTGGCATTGAGATCGCCAAGGCCCTTGACCTCGCTGTGCTGTCCGTCGATTCCAGGCAGCTTTACAAGGACATGACGATCGGCACGGCCAAACCGACGGCCGAGCAACGGGCCGCCGTTCGCCATGAGCTGCTGGACCTGCGGGCTCCCGATCAACCCATCAATTTGCAGGAGTTCCGCCAGGAAGCCGACCGAGCTATCGCCGCGGAACACCAGAGGCGCGGGGTGGCCTTTCTCGTGGGCGGCAGCGGTCTCTACATCAAGGCCATCACCCAGGGGATGACGCCACCGGCGGTGCCGCCGCAACCACAACTACGGGGGGAGCTCGAGGCCCTGGGCCAGAACCAGTGCTACGCCCTGCTGCGCCAAGCGGATCCAAGCGCCGCTGAGCGGATCATGGCCAACGACGCCGTGCGAACCCAGCGCGCCCTGGAGGTGCTCTATGCCACGGGTCGTCCCCTCAGCCAGCAACAGGGCTCCAATCCACCGCCCTGGCGTGTCCTTGAGCTGGGGCTCAACCCGAGCAACCTCAAACAACGCATTGCCCAACGCAGCCATGCGCTGTACAGCGATGGCTTGGTGGCTGAAACGCAAACGCTCCAACAGCGCTACGGAGCGGACTGCCCACTGCTGGACACCATCGGCTACGCAGAAGCAGCCGCCCTGCTGCGGGGTCAGTTGAACGAGCAGCAGGCCATCGCGCAGACCACCAAACGCACCCAGCAATTCGCCAAGCGCCAGCGAACGTGGTTTCGCCGCCAGCATCAACCCCTTTGGCTGGATGCACCGGGCCAAGACGGCGATCCACTGGAACGGGCCTTGTCGGCGATCGAGCACGTCCTAGGGTGAACGGTGAACAGCAACTGTTTTTCCGTCCTCTCGCCCATCTGAATGCCACCCCGTCCTCGTTTTGACCGCCGTGCTCCTGTCCGGGAGCTCCCCAACATCAACGACCGCATCAATTACCCCCAGCTCCGGGTGGTCGATGCCGACGGCAGTCAGCTGGGAGTGATCTCAAGGGAAGAGGCACTCGACGTCGCCAAGGACCGCGAGCTGGACCTGGTGCTCGTGAGTGAAAAGGCTGACCCACCGGTCTGCCGGATCATGGACTACGGCAAGTTCAAGTTCGAACAGGAAAAGAAGGCCAAGGAAGCCAAGAAAAAGTCGCACCAGACCGAAGTCAAAGAGGTCAAGATGCGCTACAAGATCGACCAGCACGACTACGACGTGCGGCTCGGTCAGGCCTCTCGCTTCCTGAAAGCCGGCGACAAGGTCAAGTGCACCGTGATCTTCCGCGGCCGCGAAATCCAGCACACCGCCTTGGCTGAGCAGCTTCTTCGCCGCATGGCGAAGGACCTCGAGGAGAAAGCTGAAATTCAGCAGGATCCCAAGCGCGAGGGCCGGAACATGATCATGTTCCTGAGCCCCCGTAAAACCCCGCTGGCCAAGGAGAAAGAGGCCGAAGCCGCAGCCAGCAAAGCGGTGCGCACGATCGAGACGCCTCGCCAAGCCGCCGCGAAGGCCGAGGGCTAAAGCGCCTCAGCGAAGAGCTCCAGCATCAGGCTCCATCCCGAGGCCGCAGCCTCAGGGTGGAAGTCTGTCCTGGCCTCACACATGTATCCGTGACCGGCTCCAGTCGCCACAACCAGGCGATGGCGCGCCCAGCTGGAATCCGCTGTGTGCAGGGCTCGATCAATCGCTTGCACTTCTTCAGCGGGCATCAACGGATCTTGGTCGCCGCAGAAACACCAGAGTCGACCTGGGATCTGTGGAACAACCGACAGGGTCGCTGAGTCAGCTGACCCGGGCTTGAAGCAGGACACCCGGGCGCCATAGAAATCGCACGTGGCCTCAATCGCTGGGTTCGTCGCCGCCAGCATCGCCAGGTGGCCGCCAAAGCAGAAGCCCACGCACCCCAACCGCAGGGACGGATGGGCCTGCTGGAGCCAATCGACGGCAACTTGAACATCCGCGAAGAGCTGCGGAGCCGTCACCTGATCCCGATGCTTCCGGCCCGTGGCCAAGCCGGCTTCGTCGTAGCCCACCTCCAAATCAGGAGCCGTGCGCGAGAAGGTGCTCAGCGCTAAGGCTGCGTAACCCTCCTGAGCCAACCGTTCCGCCACGCTGCGCACCCAGCTGTTCACTCCAAACACCTCAGGCAGAACCAGAACAGCCCCGCGAGGCCGCTCTGGCTGCACCCACCAGGCCGGCATGGTGGTCGCTGTCACACCGGCTTCAGAGGGAACGGAGAGCTGAACCCAGTCGGCCTGGATGGTCATCGCGTTGGAGGAGTTGGGAACCGGCACACCGTTTTATGCCAACAACGCAATTGTCACCGGGAACAAAGATCCGTAAGGTGGCCCGAACAGCTTGTGCCACTCGGGCGTGCGGTTCCACATTCAGCAGGACAGCGATATCCCGGCCTC
Source organism: Synechococcus sp. LTW-R (assembly GCF_014217875.1). NCBI lineage: Bacteria > Bacillati > Cyanobacteriota > Cyanophyceae > Synechococcales > Synechococcaceae > Synechococcus > Synechococcus sp. LTW-R. The sequence goes on along the minus strand of NZ_CP059060.1, from coordinate 1,796,507 downwards.
GAGCCAGCTGTACAACCAGATTTGCTTTGCGATTGCAGCACGGCACTTCCCGCCCGGCCATCGCCTACCCAGTACCCGCCAGCTGGCGATGCAGACCGGCCTGCATCGCAACACGATCAGCAAGGTCTACCGCCAACTGGAGAACGACGGCGTGGTGGAAGCCATGGCCGGTTCTGGCATCTACGTACGGGATCAACAAAACCCCCGGGAAATCAAGCCACCCCCGGGACCCCGCGGGCGGCACCTGCCTGACATCGACCGCGAGGTCCGCCAGAGCGTGGATGGCCTCCTCAACGCCGGCTGCACCCTGCAGCAGGCCCGCGAGCTCTTGACCCGCGAGATCGACTGGCGGCTGCGCTGCGGCGCCCGGGTGCTGGTCAGCACCCCGCGGGAGGACATCGGCGCCTCCATGCTGATCTCCGAGGAGCTCACCCCACACCTGGACGCCCCCGTCGAGGTGGTTCCGATGGAGGAACTGGAGGCGGTGCTCGAGAACTCCAGCAACGGCACTGTCGTCACCAGTCGCTACTTCCTGCAGCCCGTTGAGGAGATCGCCAAGCGCCACGGCGTGCGTGCCGTCCCCGTTGACCTCAATGACTTCCGCCACGAGCTCGACCTACTGAAGGACCTGCGCGCCGGCAGCTGCGTGGGACTCGTCAGCATCAGCCCAGGCATCTTGCGGGCCGCTGAAGTGATCCTCCACAGCATGCGCGGCAACGAACTGCTGCTGATGACCGCCACCCCGGATGTCAGCAGCCGACTGCTCGCCCTGCTACGGGCCTCCAGCCATGTGCTCTGCGATCGCCCCAGCCTGCCCTTGGTGGAGCAGAGCCTGCGCCAGAACCGCGCTCAGCTGATGCGCATGCCCCAGGTGCACTGCGCCCAGAGTTATCTCGGCACAGCAACGATCGATCAGCTCCGCAAGGAAATCGGCCTGCTCACCAGCTGATCGCCGCTTCTAGAGAAAAGACTTCAACGAGGGCTGTAATCACAGCCTTCTATTGATTCACAAGCGGATGAAGAGATTCGAACTCTCGACCCTCTCCTTGGCAAGGAGATGCTCTACCACTGAGCTACATCCGCAGTCGCCGCGGCTCAACCGCCGGCTTAGAGATCATGCATGACCGAGGGCCCCTCGGTCAAACTCTTGCTCAGCAAGATGGAACGATGCTGAACGCGCTGCGAGCCGACCTGGCGATCATCAAGGAACGGGACCCGGCAGCACGCGGCACGTTGGAAATGCTGTGCTGCTACCCGGGGCTACATGCCCTGACGTTGCACCGCCTCAGTCACCGCCTCTGGCGTGTTGCGCCGCTACCGGCCCGCCTGCTCAGCCAACTGGGACGCTGGCTCACCGGCATCGAAATTCACCCAGGAGCCCGGATCGGCCAAGGGGTGTTCATCGACCATGGCATGGGTGTCGTGATCGGCGAAACGGCCGTGGTGGGCAACAACTGCCTGCTCTACCAAGGCGTCACCCTCGGAGGAACGGGCAAAGCCCACGGGAAGCGTCACCCGACCCTCGCGGAGAACGTTGTCGTCGGTGCTGGAGCCAAGGTTCTCGGTGCCATTGAAGTGGGGGCCAACACCCGCATTGGCGCAGGCTCGGTCGTCCTGCGCGATGTCGCCCCGGACAGCACCGTGGTGGGCGTCCCCGGCCGCGTCGTTCACCAGAGCGGCGTTCGCGTGAACCCTCTTGCGCACTCCGCCCTGCCCGACGCGGAGGCTCGGGTGATCCGCAACCTGATGGAGCGCATTGACGCCCTTGAAACGGAACTCACCCGCGCGCAAGACTGCCTGCGGAACCTTGCCGCCGGTCAGCCCCTGGACGAGCCCTGCACAGCTGCCGCGGCGCAAAGCCTCAAGGACCGCGAAATCCTGGAGTTCCTGGGGGATAACCCAGGAACAACCAACTAATTAGGCGGAGGCCTCGGCGCCAGAGGGCGCTGGCTGGAACATGAACATCGAGTAGATGACGTTGCGGCGCATGCCCGTCATCATCTCGAGGAACATGTCGTAGCCCTCGTTCTTGTACTCAATCAGCGGGTCCTTCTGACCGATGGCCCGCAGGCCCACCGACTCGCGTAGGGCATCCATCGCCTGCAGATGTTCGCGCCAGAGGGTGTCAATCTGCTGGAGGATGAAGAAGCGCTCGGCCTCACGCATCAAGCCGGGCCGCTGCTGCTCCACCTGGCCTTCTTTGATGTCGTAGGCATTGCGGAGCTGCTCCTGCAGGAACGCCTTGAGCTCATCTACCGAAAGGCCGCTGAGTTGCTCAGGCTTGAGGTCTTCAAGCAAGTAGACGAACTCCTTGACCTTCGCCACCAGACGATCCAAATCCCACTCCTCGGGGGGGAGATCGGGATTCACATAGGCATCAACGATGTCCTGCATGGTGCGCTCGCCATAGCCCACGACCTGCGCCTTGAGCTCCCTGCCCTCCAACACACGACGGCGCTCGGCATACACGGCCTTGCGCTGGTTGTTCATCACCTCGTCGTATTCAAAGACCTGCTTACGAATGTCGTAGTAGTAGGTCTCGACCTTTTTCTGGGCCCCTTCCAGCGAGCGGGTGAGCATGCCGGATTCGATCGGCATGTCCTCCTCGACGCGGAAGGCATTCATCAGACCAGCGACGCGATCACCGCCAAAGATGCGCAGCAGGTTGTCTTCCAGGGACAGGAAGAAGCGGGTGCTACCGGGGTCCCCCTGGCGCCCCGCGCGGCCCCGCAGCTGGTTATCCACACGCCGGGATTCATGCCGTTCGGTGCCGATGACATGCAAACCACCGGCTTCACGGACAACCGCATCTTCAGACTTGGTCACGACCTCGAATTCGGTCCGAACCCGCTTGATCGCCTCCCGCAGCTGCAGGATTTGGGCGTCATCGGTTGGGGCCTTTTCGGCAGCCTGGGCAATCCGGTCTTCCAGCTCAAGGACGCTGAGCTGACGATCGCCCCACGCTTTGACGAGATCGTGGGCCAAGCCGGAGAGGGCCTGATCGGTGCCTTCGGTGAGGGTGCAGGGATAGAGGGTGCCAATCGCCTTCGCTTCCGAGGGCGCCTTGGCTGATTCAGCCGCCGCAGCCGCGCCAAAGCCAGGGGCCGCCTCGGGAGCACGCTGCAGGGGAACCGGCGGCTTATGGCCGTCTTCTGGACGCACCAAACGGGGCAACAGGACCTCGCGCAGCTTCAGGCGAGCCATGTAGTCGGAATTGCCGCCGAGGATGATGTCGGTGCCCCGGCCCGCCATGTTGGTGGCGATCGTGACGGCCCCAGTGCGACCGGCCTGGGCCACGATTTCAGCTTCGCGCTCAACGTTCTCCGGCTTGGCGTTCAGCAGGTTGTGTGGGATCTGCTGCTCGGCCAGCAGGGTGCTGAGGAGCTCAGACTTCTCGACACTGGTGGTGCCCACCAGGACCGGGCGGCCCTGCTTGTGGACCTCGGCGGTCTCCAGCGCCACCGCACGCCATTTGGCGGTTTCGTTCTTATAAACCTGGTCCGTCCAGTCCTGCCGTGCCCGGATGCGGTTGGTGGGAACGATCGTGACCTCAAGCTTGTAAGTCTTCTCGAATTCCACCTCCTCGGTCTTCGCAGTACCGGTCATGCCCGCCAAGCGGGGATAGAGCAGGAAGAAGTTCTGATAGGTGATCGACGCGAGGGTCTGGGTCTCCGGCTGAATCGGCAGACCTTCCTTGGCCTCAATCGCCTGGTGTTGTCCATCGCTCCAGCGACGACCAGGCATAACGCGGCCGGTGAACTCATCGACGATCACGGCGTCATCGCCGCGGACGATGTAGTTGACGTCCTTGACGAACATCTCCTTGGCCTTGAGGGCGTTGTTGATGTAGTGCGCCCAGGGGTCCTGGGGATCAAACAGATCCGCCACGCCAAGCAGTTGCTCCGCCTTGGCATAGCCCTCGTCGGTCAACGTGCAGCTGCGCTGTTTCTCATCGACCTCGTAATCCCCTTCAGGGTCGATGCCGTCCTTGCCCATCTCTGCAGCGCGCACCAACTGGGCCGCCACCTCTGAAGCCTTCTGGTACTTCTCCTGGGGACGCTCCACCTGGCCCGAGATGATCAAAGGGGTTCGGGCTTCATCGATCAGGATCGAATCCACCTCGTCGATGACGCAGTAGTGGAAATCTCGCTGCACCACCTCGGCGATGTCGTTCGCCATGTTGTCGCGCAGGTAGTCGAAACCCAGCTCTGAGTTCGTGGCGTAGGTGATGTCGCAGCCGTAGTTCAAGCGGCGGCTGGAGGGATCCATGTCCTGCTGGATCAAACCCACCGACAGCCCCAGGAAGCGATGGACCTGACCCATCCACTCGGCATCCCGGCGGGCCAGGTAATCGTTGACCGTGACCACATGAACGCCGCGGCCCGTGAGCGCGTTGAGATAGCTGGGCAGCGTGGAAACGAGGGTCTTGCCCTCGCCGGTTTTCATCTCGGCGATCTGGCCGTCGTGCAGGATCATCCCGCCCAGCAGCTGCACGTCGAAGTGGCGCATGCCGAGCACGCGTTTGCCGGCTTCGCGGACGACTGCAAAGGCCTGGGGCAGCAGCTCATCCAGCAGCTTTCGCTCGCGATCGAGGGTGGCCTCGCGGCTGAAGCCGCGCTTCAGGCAGTCGTCCTGCAGGCTGCTGAGCTTCTGACGGAATTCCGCCGTCAGACCGCGCAGGTCATCGTCCGAGAGGGGTGCGACCTCCTCCTCGAGCAGATTGATGTCGGAAACAATCGGCTGGTAGCGCTTCAGCTTGCGGGCATTGGGGTCACCCAGCAGCAGCTTGAGCATGGAGAGAGCCGATTTGAGCTCCGGGCAGCCTACTGAGAGTGACGGCCCTGCCCAGCGGAGAGCCCTTGGCGCTCACCCGTCCAGCCGGAGCGCTGCCGCATCGCCTGACACCAGCCCAGATGATCGAGGTACCAATCCACCGTGGCCGCCAACCCGGTATCAAAGGGGTGACGCGGGCTCCAGCCCAATTCCTGCTCAATGCGGCGGGGATCAATCGCGTAGCGGCGGTCATGGCCCGGACGATCCGTCACCGGGGTAATCAAGCGGGCGTGTGGAGCCCCCTGGGGCAAGCGTTGATCCAAGATGCTGCAGATGGCCTCAACCACTTGCTTGTTGGTGCGCTCGCCGTAGCCGCCCACGCAGTAGCTGCGGCCGGGCTCACCCCGAGTGGCCGCCAGCAAGAGCGCATCGACGTGATCCTCGACGTACAACCAGTCGCGCACATTGCCGCCGTCGCCGTACAGGGGAATCGGCTCCCCGGCCACCGCCTTGAGGATCACCACCGGGATCAACTTCTCAGGGAACTGCCAGGGACCGAAGTTGTTGGAGCAATTGGTCAGCACCACGGGCAAGCCATAGGTGTGGTGCCAAGCACTCACCAGGTGATCACTGGCCGCCTTGCTGGCGGAGTAGGGCGAACGGGGGTCATAGGGCGTGGTCTCTGAAAAACGACCCTGCTCACCCAGGGAACCGAAGACCTCATCGGTGCTGATGTGGTGTAAGCGAAAGCCCTGAGCCCGCTCCGCTGGCAGCTTCTCGTAGTGGGCCCGGGCTGCCTGGAGCAGGTTGAAGGTGCCGAGCACGTTGCTGCTGACAAACACGCCAGGACCATCAATCGATCGATCGACATGGCTCTCGGCAGCCAAGTGCATCACCAGATCGGGATCGGCTTGCCTCACCGCAGCGGCGGTGGCTTCAGCGTCGCTGAGGTCCACCTGCAGCAACTGGTGGCGCTGCGCGGCAGCCTCACCGAACTGCTCAATGCCCGTGAGGTCACTGGCGTAGCCGCACTTATCGAGATTGAAGACCTGGACGTTGGTCTCCGCCAACAGGCGCCGGACCACAGCCCCACCAATGAATCCGGCCCCACCGGTCACCAACACGCGTTGGATCGAGCTGGGAAGCGAAACCGTCATCAAGCGGAGGCGCAGGCTGGACTGGAGGCTATGCGCAGCAGCACCTCAGATAAAGCCGCTCGCCAATGCTGCGGCTCGAGGCCTAAAGCCTGGCGCGTCTCGCTGCAATCCAGGAGGGAATAGGCAGGACGCTGGGCCGGCGTGGGGTAGTCAGCGGTCCCAATGGGATTCACTTGGGCAGCGCGGGTGAGCACCCCGAGCTGCTGTCCGAGCTCAGCAATGGCCACGGCGAAGTCGTACCAACTGGCGGCACCGGCGTCGCTCCAGTGCAGGATCCGTGGAGCGCTCTGCTCGAGAACAAGCGAGCGCCAGCAGGCTTGGGCAAGCCCATGGGTGGACGTCGGACACCCCACCTGATCAGCCACCACACCCAACTGCTCCCGTTCAGCCAACAGGCGCAGCATCGTGAGGCAGAAGTTGCTCCCGTCCGGGCCATAGACCCAGCTGGTGCGCAGGACCCGTGTGCCGCCGTAGCCAAGAGCAGCGTCTTCACCAGCCGCCTTGGTGCTGCCGTAGACCCCGAGGGGATCGGCCACTTGCTCAGGGCGATAGGGGCAACCCTGCTGGCCGTTGAAGACAAAGTCGGTACTCAGCTGAAGCAGCCGGCCGCCGTGATCGGCCTGGGCTTCGGCCAGGGCGGCTGGGGCCAGGGCGTTCACGGCATGGGCCAACTCCGCTTCGGACTCAGCGCGGTCCACCGCTGTGTAGGCCCCGGCGTTGAGCACCCAGTCCGGTTGATGCTCTCGAACGAGGCGGCGGCAAGCATCCTGATCCGACAAATCCAACTCCTGGCGCCGGCACGGGAGCAGTTCGACTCCCTCAGGGCAGGCAGCGATCAAGGCTTGGCCCAGCTGACCCGCCGCACCGGTCAAGAGGACCTTCACTGGAAACCATCCCCTGCGGCGATCAGCGTCTGCCAGGTGGGAGCGGCCACGTCCTTGTCGGCCAACAGCGGCTCTGTGGCCTGTGGCCACGCAATGGCTAAATCGGAATCGCTCCAGAGCAGCGAGCGCTCACAGTCTCGGTCCCAGAATTCAGTGGTCTTGTAGAGGACCTCCGCCTGGGCACTCAGGGTCAAAAAACCATGGGCAAAACCGGCGGGCACCCAGAGCTGCTGGTGGTTTTCACTGCTCAAGCGGGCACTGGCCCACTGTCCAAACGTGGACGAGGACTGGCGGCAATCCACCACCACATCAAAGATTTCCCCCTGGATGCAACGCACCAACTTCCCCTGTGCATGGGGATCCTTTTGAAAGTGCAGACCGCGCAGAACCCCCTGGCTGGAGCGGGAATGGTTGTCCTGGACGAACGCAACGGGGGACTGTCCGTTCGCCTCAAGGGCGCTATTGAAGTTGCGTTGGTTCCAGCTCTCGTAGAAGAAGCCGCGGGCATCGCCAAAGACCCTGGGGGTGATCAGGAGAGGCCCTACAAGCTGGAATCCAGCCGCCGTGGCGAGAGGCTCAGCCTGCATCGCTGTACTCCAGAAGCTGCACTAGGTAGTCGCCGTAGCCGCTCTTGCGCAGAGGCTGGGCCAAGGCATCTAACTCATCGGCGCTGATCCAGCCCATGCGCCAGGCCACCTCCTCTGGGCAACCCACCTTCAGGCCCTGCCGATGCTCAAGGGTGCGGATGTAACTCCCGGCCTCGTGGAGCGAGTCACAGGTGCCGGTGTCCAACCAGGCCATGCCCCGGCCCATGAGCTCCACCTGCAACTGACCGTCCCTCAGGTACTGGCCATTAAGATCCGTGATCTCCAACTCACCCCGCGCTGAAGGCACCACCCGCTTCGCCCGCTCCACAACGGAGTCGTCATAGAAATAGAGGCCGGTCACCGCATAACGGGACTTGGGCTTGGCTGGTTTTTCCTCAATGCTGAGGACCTGGCCGTCGGTGGCAAATTCAACGACGCCGTAGCGCTCCGGGTCACGGACCGGATAAGCGAAGACCGTGGCGCCCTGGTGCGAAGCGTTCGTGCTGCGCAGCTGGAAGAGCAGGTCGTGGCCGTGGAAGAGGTTGTCCCCGAGCACAAGGGCCGCGGGAGCCCCCGCTAGAAACGCCTCACCAATCAAGAACGCCTGAGCCAAACCGTCGGGGCTCGGCTGCACCGCGTAGCTGATCTGCATACCCCAAGCCGATCCGTCCCCCAGCAACCGCTGGAACCCGGCTTGATCGTGGGGGGTGATGATCACCAAGACCTCACGAATCCCCGCCAGCATCAACGTGCTGAGGGGGTAATAGATCATCGGCTTGTCGTAGACGGGCAGCAGTTGTTTGCTCACCGCCTGGGTGATCGGATGCAGCCGCGTTCCCGAACCGCCGGCAAGAATGATGCCCTTGCGCTCCTGAGCCAAGGTTGTCCGCCCGCTGGGAGGATGTTGGCATGGAAGGGACCAGGCTGATCCTGCATGCCCCGGGTGCTCCAGGACTGCGCTGGCTCGGCATGGGGCCGGGTTGGAGACCCACCCGTGGCCTCTTCAAACTCCAGCGACTGTTCAACCAGCACGCCTGCTGGGCCGAGAACCGCTCGATTGAGGAGCTGCGGCGCATGCTCAAGGGCAGCGCTGCGGTCGCCAGCTTGTGGCGGGGCAAGCGCCTCGTGGGCTTTGGCCGCGCCACCAGCGATGGGATCTATCGGGCGGTGCTCTGGGATGTGGTCATCCCCGAGGACCTGCAGGGAAAGGGCCTGGGCCGGCAGCTCGTGGAAGCGCTCGCCAACTCCCGCCAACTCAAAGGGGTGGAGAGGGTCTATCTGATGACCACCAACAGCGCCGGCTTTTACCGGCAGCTGGGCTTTGAGGAGGTCGCCGGACAGCGGCTGATGCGTCGAGACAACTAGGCCTTGGGCAAAGCGGCCATCAGGCTGCCCATCTCGATGGCCTGCAGGCCATAGCTCCAACCCAGGTTGCTCTTGATGCCAGCGCGCTCCAGGGCCTGCTGCATCGTGTCGGTGGTGAGGACGCCAAAGATCACGGGCACGCCGGAATCACGGCTGACTGCCGCCACACCTTTGCTGACCTCAGAGACCACCACATCGAAGTGGGGGGTGTCACCACGGATCACCGCTCCCAAGGTGATCACGACTTGGTAGCGACCGGATTGCGCCAGGCGCTGAGCCACCAAGGGAATTTCAAAGCTGCCCGGAACCCAGGCGACGTCCAGCTGGGCGCTGCTATCAGAAACGTCAATGCCGTGCCGCGACAGGCAGTCGAGGCAGCCGCTCAGCAACTTTGCCGTCACCAAATCATTGAAACGGGCAACGACGACGGCGACCCGCAATCCGGACGCGCTGGAAAATTGCCCTTCGAAAACGGTCACGTCAGCTGAGCTCGCGGTCCGCTCAGCCTAAGCAGAGGCCTGATCAGGCCACAAAGAAGCTCATGCCCCAGTTGACCAGCACCAAGGCGACCCAAGCGATGCTGCCCAGAAGGATCAGGCGGTTGGAGCGACCACTGGTGTCATCGCTCGCGTAGAGAACGGGGACGGCCACGATCAGAGCGAAGGACATCACCACCAGGGCCAGGACTGAAAGGGTGTTGAGGATCGTCATGGAACTGGGGGTGGCGTCCTGTCAGTTGATGAATCCTCCCACGCTGGTTCCTGGTGCCAGCGAAGCCGTCTGGGGTTCCTTCACAAGTTGTGGCGCGCCTACGATCTGGCCGCGTTGAAGACAGCCTGCCTGTGGCCGACCAAACCGAGTTGGCGCTGCAGGGCTCGCTGTTCGGGCTTGAACCAGAGCCACCAGAGTCCAAGTCATCGACACAGCGCACAGAAGTCGCTTCAGAGCTGGATCAGGAGGCCCTGGAGCGGGATGCCCAGTCCAGGCCCCGTGCTCGCCGACGCAACACCACCACCCAAGAACCCGAAGACACCCAGGAGGAGGTCAGCAGCAACGACGACCTACCCCCCTGGCACCACCACAGCCTTGTGGACCGGGAGCAGCTCACACCGATGCTGCGCCACTACGTCGAACTGAAAGCGGAGCATCCCGAGCGGGTTCTGCTCTACAGGCTCGGTGACTTCTTCGAGTGCTTTTTCGAGGACGCGATTGCCCTCTCGCGACTGCTGGAATTGACCCTGACGGGAAAAGAAGGGGGCAAAGCGATCGGGCGGGTGCCAATGGCGGGCATTCCCCACCACGCGGCCGAGCGCTACTGCGCCGAACTGGTGGGCCGCGGCTTCAGCGTGGCCCTCTGCGACCAAGTGGAAGAGGCGGCTGAACGCAGCCAAAGCACTGGAAAGCCGGCCCTGCTGAAACGGGAGATCACCCGAGTGCTGACCCCAGGCACGGTGCTGGAGGAGGGGATGCTGAGCGCCCGCCGCAACAACTGGCTCTGTGCGGTGGTGTGCGAGCAAGAGCGTTGGGGCCTCGCCATCGCCGACGTGAGCACCGGCGAATTCCGGGTGACTGAGCGGGAGGGCAGCGACCAACTCCACCAGGAGCTGCTGCAGGTCGAGGCCGCTGAGGTGCTCTGGCCGAACCCCGAAAGCGGAAGCGAACGGCCGGCTTGGTGTCCAGCCCCCCTGCAACTGACGCCCCTAAGCCGCACGCCTTTTGCACTCAATGAGTCGAAAGCCGCTGTGCTGGAGCGCTTTGGACTGGCCAGCGTTGATGGCTTGGGGCTGGGCGAAACCCCCTTGGCCCTGCGGGCTGCTGGAGGGCTACTCCGCTACCTGAGCGACACCCAGCCAGGCTGCGAGATCCCCCTGGAGTTGCCCACCAGCTGGAGCGCTGGCGATCAGCTGGTGCTCGACGCAGCGACTCGGCGCAATCTCGAACTCACCAAGACCCAATTGGGGGGTGGACTGCAGGGGTCACTGCTATGGGCCCTGGACCGGACGATGACGGCCATGGGGGGCCGTTGCCTGCGGCGCTGGATCGAGGCTCCCCTGGTGGATCTCGCGCTGATCTGCTCGCGCCAAGACGCGATTGGGGAACTGGTAAGCGGCAGTCAGGCCCGCATCTTGCGCCTGGGGGTGCGCCGCCTGCTTAGGCCCATGGGGGATCTGGAGCGGCTCGCCGGACGGGCCGGCGCGGGAACCGCATCGGCCAGGGATCTCGTGGCCCTTGCCGATGGTCTGGAGCGACTCCCGGCCCTGGCTGGCCTGTTGGGCGAAGTTACCAGTGCTCCGCTGGTGGCCCTGGCGAGACCGTGGGACGAACTCGATGCGCTCGCCGCTGAACTGCGGCACCAGTTGCTGGAGACCCCACCGTTGACCCTGACGGAGGGAGGACTGATCCACGACGGCGTGGACCCACAACTCGATGGTCTGCGCAACCAGTTGGATGACCAGGACGCCTGGCTGGCTGAGCAGGAGCAGGCGGAACGGCGGAACAGCGGGATCAGCACCCTGAAACTCCAGTACCACCGCACCTTTGGCTACTTCCTCGCCGTGAGTAAGTCCAAAGCCAAGGACGTGCCAGACCACTGGATTCGACGGCAGACCCTGGCGAACGAGGAGCGCTTCGTTACTCCAGAACTCAAGAACCGCGAAGGTCGGATCTTCCAGCTGAAAGCCCGGGCAGCACAGCGGGAATACGAGCTGTTCTGCCAGCTCCGTCAGCAGGTGGGCGAGCAGGCCGGTCCCATTCGCTTCGCCGCACGGCTCGTCGCTGAACTCGATGGCTTGGCCTCACTGGCGGAGGTGGCCGCCACCTGCGGCTACTGCAAACCGGAACTGGTTGCTGGCAGTCGCTGCCTCGAGATCCAAGGGGGACGCCACCCCGTGGTGGAGCAGCTGCTGGTGGACGAAGCCTTCACCCCCAATGACGTGGGCCTCGGCGAGGGCTGTGACCTGGTGGTGCTCACGGGGCCCAACGCCAGCGGCAAGAGCTGCTACTTGCGCCAGACCGGCCTCCTGCAGCTGATGGCTCAGATCGGCAGCTGGATCCCGGCTGACTCGGCGCAGCTGGGGATCGCCGATCGCATCTTTACCCGGGTCGGGGCGGGCGATGACCTGGCGGCGGGCCAATCCACCTTCATGGTCGAGATGGCCGAGACAGCCAACATCCTTCACCACGCCAGCAGCCAGTCCCTGGTGCTGCTCGATGAAATCGGGCGGGGGACAGCCACCTTCGATGGCCTGTCAATTGCCTGGGCTGTGGCGGAGTACCTCTCCGGCGACATCGGCGCCCGCAGCATCTTTGCGACCCACTACCACGAGCTCAACGAACTGGCCGAGCAACGGAGCAACGTCGAAAACGCCCAGGTGCTGGTGGAAGACACCGGCTCAACCCTGCGCTTCCTGCATCGGGTCGTGAACGGCGGCGCCAACCGGAGTTACGGCATCGAAGCCGCTCGGCTCGCCGGCGTGCCGGCCCCGGTGGTGCTGCGTGCCCGTCAGGTCTTGAGCCGGATTGAAGCCAACAGCCACGTCAGCGTTCAAGCCGACGCCGCCTGATCCAACCAAGCCCGGCGCAACAGCGCATTGACGGCAGCACCGACCAAGCCAGCACCACCGCGGCTGCCATCCAGTCGGATTTGAGGCAACGCACTGGCCGCGAGATGGGCCTTGCTCTCGGCGACACCGACAAAACCGACGGGCATCCCGATCACCAACGCAGGAGGCGCCACCTGGCTACTGCGGACCTGCTCGAGCAAGAGCTCCAGAGCCGTTGGCGCACTGCCAATCAAGACGATGGCTCCAGGGTGGGAACGCAAGGCGTCCTGCATGCCCAGCGCCGCTCGGGTCCCGCCCTGGGGGGCCTGCTCGGGAGCCCAATCCAAGACGCTGCGCACCACATTCCCGAAGGTCCGGCGGGCCATCGGAGCTACGGCCGCTGCCGCCATCGCAGTGTCCGTCAGGATCGGCACCTGGGCACTGAGGGCCCGCAGACCCCGCTCACAGGCCTCAGGGGAGAAGGACACCCCGGACACCAAGCTCAGATCACCGCTGCTGTGAATCAAACGCAGCAGCACATCCCGTTCGGGAACCGACAAGCCCTGCAAGGCCCCTTCAGGCAGGGCGTCTTCGATCAAGCGCAGGCTCTCGCTGAAGATCGGATGGTCGAATCCCATGGGGACAAGCATGCCCGGCTGACAGACTCTGTACAGACTGTGCAGAGCAATGGCGGAGGTTAGTGGGGTGGAGCGGTTTGGAGTGCAAGAGGCCCGTCAGCGCTTCCCTGAACTGCTGGTGCGCGCCTCAAAGGGTGAGCGGCTGGTGATCCAACGCCACCGCCAGGATCTGGCGGCCATCGTTCCCCTGGAGGACGCGGCGGGTGGCACCAGCAGCCAGGAGGCGATGGAGAACCTGCTGAGCCTCAAGGGCAGTGCCCAGAAGCGCAGCGCACCACAACGGTTGCCGGGGGGAGCCCCTGCAAAAACCCGCTTCCAAGCCAGACAGCTGGGACCCGGCAGCCGCATCGGACTCGACGGCAGTGCGCTTGTGGCCTTTTTGCAGGACGACCCACACACCAGCCGGGTGCTGGAGCCCGTCCTTCAAGGCATCGCCCAGGGGAGCTGGCAAGGGGTCATCAGCAGCATCAGCCTGATGACGGTCATGGACGCTGCCCTGAGCCAAGGGAATGAAGCCCTTTCCTTACGCTACAGCGCCGCCTTTGCCAACCCAAGACACTGGCTTCAGGTGCCGCTCGATGGGGACCTGGCTCTGGCCGCCAGCCGTCTCCAACAACAGGACCCGGAGCTGGACCTCAACCACGCCATCGAACTGGCAACAGCCATTCAGAACGAAGTGGCCGTCTTGGTCACAGCCGATCGAGATCTGGCGCAAACTGCACTGCACCCGGTGCTGCCATGCCGATCCATCTGATCTGGGGCGACGACGAAGCCGCGCGCAGCCGGGCCGTCGAAACGCTGGTTAACAGCCAGGTGGATCCCTCCTGGCAAAGCATCAACCTCAGCCGTCTGGACGGCAACGATGCAAACCAGGCCGTCCAAGCCTTGGAGGAAGCGCGAACGGCCCCCTTTGGCGCAGGGGATCGCGTGATCGTGTTGCAACGCAGCCCCTTCTGCAACCAGTGCCCTGCTGATCTGGCGGAGCAACTGGAGGCCACACTGAACCTGGTGGCGCAGCAATGCCATCTGGTCCTGGTCAACGCCGCCAAACCGGATGGGCGGCTCAAAACCACCAAAGTCCTGCAAAAACTGGTCAAAAGCGGCGAGGCCAAGGAGCGCAGCTTTCAACTGCCGGCGATCTGGGATGGATCCGGACAGGTGGACTTGGTGCAACGCACGGCCCAAGAGCTGGGACTCAAGCTTCAAGCCGACGCCGCCCAAGCCCTGAGCGTTGCCATCGGCAGCAATAGCGCCCGGCTGGCCAGCGAAATGGAGAAACTCTCCCTCTATGTCGGAGCCGGGCAGGCCATCACCGCTCAAGCGGTCGAAGCCCTGATTGGCAGCCAGGCCACCAATGCGCTGCAGGTGGGCGATGCGCTCCTGGCGGGTGCTTCCGCCCAAGCGGTAGCCCTGGTGGATGTCCTGCTGGCGGCCAATGAACCGGCCCTGCGGATCGTGGCCACCCTCTGCGGGCAGATCCGGGGTTGGCTCTGGGTGAGTTTGCTAGATCAGCAAGGTGAAAACGATGTCAACGCGATCGCCAAGGCCGCCGGGATCGGCAATCCCAAACGGATCTACGTGATGCGCAAACAAATCCGAGGCCACAAACCGGACCGCTTTCTCGCCTTGCTGCGTCAACTGCTGCAGGTGGAAGCCAGCCTCAAGCGGGGAGCCGATCCCGGTGATGCCTTCCGAGACGGGTTCCTACTGGCGCCATAGGACAATCGTCGATTCCGCGCTCGCGCCCACCCGTGGCCCTGCTGGTCCAGAAATTCGGCGGCACCTCCGTGGCCGATGTGGAGCGCATCCAGGCTGTGGCCAAGTACTGCGTCAGCCTGAGTCTGATCGCAATGAACGGAGACAGCGTGGGCGACGTGGTTGCAAAGCAATAAAGGCAACAAGGACCCAGATACAGGCAGCACCCCGCTGCTTTGAGCTGAAAAAGGATCACCCACATGTCGAAACCGCCACCTACTTGACGGGACTAATCGAGAAGCGAGCGGGCATAGCGACAAGTCAGTTCTAATGAAGAAACTCGAGTCGAGAAAGACCGATACAGGAGTCGCAGCATGCCGACTGTGACACGAGCATGCATCAGCCATAGAACAGTCATTCCATCCGAGGGGACCGGCTGTGGAGGCAAGCGACTAAGCCACCACATGAGCTTGTGCGCAAAGAGAATGAATTTCGCAATGGGCTAAGCCGCCCTAAAACCGTAACTGGACTAACTCAAAGGAGCCACCTACAAGAAAGTCTGACCATCGATCACATGAGTAATGTTGATGCTGCAATAACTTAAGCAGTGGAACTCCTCGCAGTATGCGAAAGCGTTAACTGATGCTGATTGCAAGATGAAATTGATCAGCACAAGTAATCATTGGCTAATATCAGAATAACAGCATTAGACATCAAAGAGGCGGTAATGAGAGTCGCAGAATTGATTGACAATCTGCCATGATTTGCTTAGCGGAGATCCAGGAATCTTGATATATTCCGCCTCAAAACTCTTGTAAAGACTTGGATTGATTAAAAGATCGATTTTAGAGAGACTCTGGATTTGAGTGGAGCTTAAGATTGGAGATCCCAGGGATTTCGCGAGGTAATCGATGTTGAAAGAATTCTCATAAAAGGTATTATAGTCGGGATTAAGATAATCGGATGTCTTCAAAAACAAAATCGGCTTTCGATGAAGAACTGCTAATTGAATCGAAGTAGAATCATGGCACATAACGAATTCACAGTTGTAGATCAAGTCGGAAGTAGAGCCGGACACAACCATGAACTCATACCCAAGTCGTAACGCTCTAAGATCAGAACGTGGATGCGCCGCAACGAACACTTCTAGACCAAAATGATTAGAGAGTGAACGTAGGGCTAGATTGACTTCATGATAGTAAGTTGAACTGTCTATTATTCGAATATTACTGGAGCGATGGCAGGAGATTTTGTGGTCATCACTCCCTACATGGTTTTGATCTAGAAATAACAGATATGGCCTTAGTGGTGTCTGTGGTGGGCTTTCAATTGTGCGCAGATAGATATCAAAGTCGTAGTTATGGGCATACACAATATTCTTAGAGTATTTTTCGATCGTAGTAGTTGAAATAGAACCAGACTTAAAGAAGGCATAGGGTGGAAAGGCAACATAGATGAGGCTGATCAGCTTATAAATAACGAATCGAGCAAAGTTTGCGGTTTTGGCTTTGGTCGTAGAGCTTGTGGCAATTCTTTTGTCGGGGAACTTTCCTGTTTCAATGACAATTTGCTTGCTAAAGCAAGCGACTGTAATGAGTAGTCCTATTTTGGTGAGGAATGGTTGACCAATTTGATAAGACGTGAGCGAGTAGTCAATCGTAAAATCTGGATTTGTGTGGCGTATTAGCCGAAATGCAGAAATAAAGTTTTTGGGGGACAGGATTTTGTATTTTTCTTTTGAGAGTTGTACATGCCGCCTTGACTGATACAGGCCTGGGTTTATTAGTCTAGAAAGATCGATTAAATAGACATCGTAACCAAGTTCTTGATACTCGCCAACGGCAAAGCGCTCAAAGTCTCTATAGCTGAAGGGTGACTCAACAATTATAAGAAGGCTTTTCATTGGTCTACTACATTTAATGTATTGTATCATTGTCTTGGATGATTCGTGTGGAGAGTACTACAAGGTGCTGGATAGAGTCGATACCCGGGCACGAGGGCGCTACTAGCTAGTTTATTGGAGACATCGAGTGTGCTTATTGCATTCAGTATGGATATTGATTAAGCAGATGTTTTAATACTCGGATATGGGGCTGAGCGTTTAGATTATTGAGTGATAAGACAGGGTTCTTTTAGATTGGGATTATCCAGAGGAGGTGGGATATATGTCATACAAGAAGTGCCGAGTATGCCTCCAAGGCGGTTAGCAAGTTAGGAATATATTTGGATATTTATTGATTTTATGTTTGATTTTTTATATGTGGCAAAAAAATCAGAGAACTAGAGATAGTCGACTTTTAAGCGCGTAACAAGTAATTAGATGAGTTGAGGGTGCTTCAGGAAGTTTTTTCTACGGCTCTACGAAGTTAGACGGCTGCAAGGTTTTTCAACCTAGAAGAGGTAGCAAGGTTGAAATATATGACGAAGACGGCATTGGATTATGAGTCATAGTTGTGGTAGTGAGCGCGCAAGAGATTAAAGGAGAACGTTAGGCCCCTGCGGTTCTCTGTTTACTGCATTGACGTTATTAAGAATAGCAAGTAGAGGAAAGAAAGGGCTAGGCAACTTTTGTTTGATGACTAAATAGATTCCTGGACAAGTTTCAGAAAGGCTACGTTAATAGCATTACTTATCTAGTGATGAAGGATATATTCGGTCAATTAAGGTAGCACTGTGTGGATATCAGAATGGGGAAGGTTTGATAGTTTTAAGTGGGATATGCTTAACCGTACAATCCGAGCACGTAAAAAGACGAGGATCAGTCATCCCTCATAGGTACCTTTTATTAGAATGCAATGCGGAAAAAGCCCTAGTGGTGATCGATCTATATCCGTTGACCGATCCGCTCCAAGGAACTCGCCTATTTGGTATATAGATTAACAATGCCGCCAGTCGTTTGCTGCTGATAACAGCATCCGGATCAGCTGGAGAAAGTTCTTGAGTCGTTCGTGGCTAGAGGCCTTGAGAACGCACCGAGAAGGTGAGGGCAGATGACCTAGGATTTGACGACGCAGCTCAGCCTGGAGAGCTCAATGACGCAAAAGTTACTAATCTGATGATATAATGGAGAAGTTGCTATTTGAATATGGAAAGCTTACTTGATAAGTCGAGGCGTTCACGCAAGTCTCTCGAAATAACTACTGTACTAGGTTGCAACGTTAAGTGTAGTTATTGCCCGCAAGATACGCTGATCGAAGCAGCAACGTCACGGTCAAAAAAGGTACTCAAGTTCGACAAGTTTAAGCAATATCTTGATAATGTTCCCTCGGATGTTGCAATTCACTGGACAGGTTACTCCGAACCCTGCCTTGTCAGGGATCTCGATCAAATGATTAGCTACTGTCATGATAGAGGTCACAGTCAGTTGATCTCAACTACTCTGAGCGGTCATAATGCATCAATCAAGTTTGTAACACAATTCAAGTATTTTACATCTTTCACCTTGCATTTACCTGATGACCAGGGAAGAATGAGAGGATTGGATGTCAATCGAGAGTATCTGGATATATTAAAGGGTGCTATTCCTTCTCTAATTGACAATAATCAGAATCTAGACCTTCTTACATTTGGTAGCCACTTTCACCCCGACATCGAGGATTTAATCTCTTCACTAAATATCCCCTCTACTGTTATTATAGACAGAAGGTTACATGCACATTCGAGAACAAACCTAGTAGACACGACTGACCTTACAAGCACACCTGTTAAGGAGGAAACCAAACCAAAGCCTTCAACAAGTAAAGCTCCCTGGTTTTGTTCATACAAGAGATTAAACCAACCGGTGCTTATTCCTGATGGAAGCCTTCAGCTGTGCTGTCATGATTATAGACTCTCTTGCAAGGTGGGCGATTTAAATGAGAGTAACTACGATAGCATTATTGAGCACGGCAAGATTAAAAACGAATTCCTCAGTGGCACACTAGTTCCTTGTGTATACTGCGAGTATTACGTCCAATCTGAATATTAGTAGAGCAAAAACATTATTGAAAGTTGCACACTGAAGTAATGTTTAAAGCTTAACCGTAAAGGGTTTGACGGAATTAGCCATTTTTGACATCTTGTTTTGTGTAGAATTCAGAAATAGTAGACCAAGTTCATCCTAGGTCTATTAGTCGTTAACGGATGCTTTAGGGGTAGGCTATATACCCAGGCGAGAACATTGCGCATGGAGGTAGTTAATCATAAATCCATTGGGGATGCCGGTGAGGAGATTTATTGCAACTTTGAGGCCAAAGGACGATGTGCGAGGTGTTACTTATCCTCATTTTAACAGGCGATATGGCAGCTGGGAATAGTAGACAGGCCTAGATCATGTGCACCGAAAAAAGTTCTTCGACTAAAACTGTATCTTTGATTAGATATTTCCAGACAGTATTAACCTCTTGTCACTTTAAAAGTAAATCGAGATGGTCATTCATGTCTAGACCTGGATTTATTTTCTTGTGTAAACAAAGATAATGGCAAGGGATTGGCTAATACATGATTATAAAGCAAACCAACTCCGACCAATCCAAGAGGAGGTGAAAGATTTCTCCCGACTAGACGACCCTGTTGAAATCGAACGAATGATGTTGAAGCCGCAGGTCTCGCTGCTATCGACAAAGAGGGTTTCGCGGAGCCAAACCATGTAGTCGAACATCAGAAAGAAATGACATTGCCTTCGAGCAAGGCAAACAGACCTCGGAAATGCTGATCAAGACTCTGAAGGCTCCTCGGCATAAGGCGCTGCAGACCGGATAGCGGAGTCCCAATCATTTCCAGGGTTCAGGGGCTGCTGTTCGCATCGCGAATCAGCGCTGAGTTGTTCATAAAGGTGAATTCCGCTTGGCGCAGATCACTTGATAGGTTGGCCGTAGTTCGGCTGCATTGACCATGTTGCTGTTGTAGGCAAAGGCCATTGGGCCCAAACAGCTGTTGACCATCACCAGCTAGAGGTTACAGGCCTTTCTGGAAACTGCTATGGGAAGCAGCGTTGCCGATTGCCAGCTGACAGGACGACCGCTCAAGTCCCAAAGTTAAAAACTTTCTTAACGAGGCGCATGTTCTGGTGCAACCTCCGCTTGGAAGCGGTACCAGGTTGCGCATCAAGTCCGGCGATTCGTACCGATTACTGAACGCGGTGCTGTAGGCCCTAAAGAGCGAAGTCAAGGAGGTTGAACACTGGCTGGTCGCTGGCCACCGAACTGGTGGTACCTCCTTTTGTGTCGGGGCTGAGGATGCCTTCAAGATCCAAGCGGTGGAAGCCCTGATTGGGAGCCAAGCCACCAATAGGTACGGGTGGGAGGTTCGCGCGTAGCGCGTGCTCCCGCCCAAGCGGTGGTCCTGATGCATGCCCTACAGGCAGCCAATGAACTGGCCCTGCTCACGCCATAGGAGAATCTTGAATTCCGCGCTCGCGCCAACCCATGGCCCTGCTGGTCCAAAAATTCGGCGGCACCTCCGTGGCCGATGTGGAGCGTATCCAGGCTGTGGCGAAGCGGATTGCTGCGAGCAAGGAAAACGGGAACGATCTGGTGATCGTGGTGTCGGCCATGGGGCACACCACCGATGAACTCACCGGGCTGGCCCAGGCGATCTGCAACAACCCGCCCCAACGGGAGATGGACATGTTGCTAGCCACTGGAGAGCAGGTCTCGATTGCCCTGCTCTCCATGGCCCTGCACGCCGAGGGCATCCCTGCGGTCTCGATGACTGGTCCCCAGGTCGGGATCCTCACAGAATCGGCCCACGGCCGAGCTCGGATTCTGGAGATCAAAACCGAGAGGGTGCGGCGGCTACTTGATGACGGCAACGTGGTTGTAGTCGCCGGATTCCAAGGCACTAGCAACAGCCTCTCGGGGGTTCCAGAGATCACCACCTTGGGCCGCGGAGGCTCCGACACTTCGGCCGTGGCCTTGGCAGCAGCCATCAGGGCAGATGCCTGCGAGATCTACACCGATGTCCCAGGCGTCCTTACCACTGATCCTCGTAAGGTGGCGGACGCTCAGTTGATGGAGACGGTGACCTGCGACGAGATGCTCGAGCTGGCGAGTCTCGGCGCAGCTGTCTTGCACCCCCGAGCTGTTGAGATCGCGCGGAACTACGGCATCCCCTTGGTGGTGCGTTCAAGCTGGAGCGATGCCCCAGGCACGCTGCTCACAAGTGACAACACCAACCATCGGGGCAGCGGCGAAGGACTAGAGCTGGGCAAGCCCGTTGATGGAGCCGAGCTCGAAACGGACCAGGCCGTCCTCGCCCTGTCGCACGTACCCGATCGACCAGGTGTCGCTGCTCAATTGTTTGAAGCCCTCTCCACTGCAAGCTTGAGCGTGGATCTGATCGTGCAATCCACCCACGAAGGGAGCAGCAACGACATCGCCTTCACCGTGGCGGAAGAGCAACTGCAGGACGCGAAAGCGGTGTGCCAGAGCTTCCTTGACTTCATGGATGCCAAGGCGGCCGGAGCCACCCTGAGGGCCCAGGCCGGGATGGCCAAGCTCAGCATTGCTGGGGCAGGAATCATGGGTCGGCCCGGTGTAGCCGCACGTCTGTTCGACACCTTGGCGAAAGGCGGCATCAACCTTCGCATGATCGCTACCAGCGAAGTGAAGGTGAGCTGCCTGGTCGCCGGAAATCAAGGAAACAAAGCCCTACAAGCGGCAGCCCACTGCTTTGAGCTCAGCGAGCGCCAGCTTCGACTAAATCCAGCCCCCTCCGGTGCCGGTCAGCCAGAGGTGCGAGGTGTCGCCCTCGATCGAGATCAAGCCCAAGTGGCCGTGCGCCGCATCCCTGATAAGCCGGGAACAGCAGCGGCGGTCTGCCGGGCCCTGGCCGATGCCGGCGTCAGCCTGGACACAATCGTGCAGTCCGAGCGGACCCACGGATCTGGAGAACAAATCAGCCGCGACATGGGCTTCTGTCTCAAGCGCGAGGACCTCGAAAGGGCCAAATCCGCGCTGCAACCGCTGCTGAACCAATGGTCAGGCACCAGGTTTGAACAAGGGATGGCAATCGCTCGGATCAGTGCCGTCGGTGCCGGCATGCCCTGCACTGCTGGTACTGCGGGTCGAATGTTCCGCGCGCTAGCTGACGCTCAAATCAACATCGAGATGATCGCCACTAGCGAAATCAGAACCAGCTGCGTGGTACCTGAGAGTGAAGGCATTAAAGCCCTGCAGGTTGTCCACGAGGCCTTTGGGCTTGGAGGCGAGGCAAGGCACGAAGCCCAGGGGACTGAATCTCCTGCAGAATGATCTGCAACTGCAAACAAAAACGCAATATAGCCACCTAAGACATATAATGAAAGATCCTGCATAAAAACCTGGGTGGAGCTAAAGTGGTGCAAAACATGCCTGGCAATGAGCACCAGGCCAAGGATCTCGTTTAATGAATTGGGTCAGTGCAATGCATGCGTCTGGCGAGAAAGGAAAAAGAATATTAACTGGGACGAGAGAAAATCGCAATTGGCGTCAATCCTCAATCAAGCCCGGTCTAAGAGTTTTGATTTTGACTGCTTAATACCCGTAAGTGGAGGCAAGGATGGCTCTTATATCTCGTACAAGGTCAAAGAAGAATTCGGTCTAAACCCACTGTGCGTAACAGTCAAGCCACCGCTTCCCCTTAAGATTGGAGAAGATAATCTTGTTAATTTCATTAATTCTGGCTACAATCATATCAGCATTAGCCCAAACCCAACGGTAATGCAACGAATAAATAAAGCCGGTCTAATTCATAAAGGCTTGCCATATTTTGGTTGGCTTACAGCAATCGAGGCAGTCCCAACCCGTCTAGCCCATCAACTAGGTATAGGGCTCGTCATATATAGTGAAGATGGAGAGATTGAGTATGGTGGATCCACAGAAACGGAGCAATCTCCGATTTACAACTCTGAGTACCAAAAGAGAGTATATCTTGAAGGTGGGCATGATGAGGTAATTAAATCTGCAGGTATCTCCGCTAAAGAGCGATTCTTCTTTGACTTTCCCGATTCTACAGATGAAATTTCTATTATCCATTGGTCTTACTTTGAAGACTGGGATCCTTATCGTAACTACCTTGTAGCAAAAGAAAAGTGCGGGTTGCAAGAAGCAACTGGAACGAATTCAGGGACCTTCACTAATTTTGCTCAGAATGACCAGGCCTTGTACGCTCTTCATACATACATAATGTATCTTAAGTTTGGATTTGGGAGAGCTAACCAGGACGCGTGTATCGAGATCCGTAGAGGTGCAATGGATAGGTCCCAAGCCATTAGCCTTGTCAATCTCTATGACGGAATTTTACCTCAAGAATTCATAGATCTATACCTTGATTATTTTGAGATGTCAAGGTCAGAATTTTTTGAAGTGCTTAAGTCTTGGACTAACAAAGAACTGTTCGAAGTCAATGGTGAAACAGTTAAAGCCAAGTTCACTGTAATATAGTGAATTAGTTCAAAAACTTGCTGCCAACTCTTTAAAGAGCATTCACATTGGTAATATTGATTTTACTCGATTATTCATCCACTCATTCCATACAACCAAGAGAAATTTAGAAACCAGGCAATAATACGAGAGTTAGAGAGGTTGTGATGCATAATAAGTACATCAATATTCAAGTATGATATGATGTTAAGGAAATCCATTCAAAGAATGAAAAAAGTATACCATCGCTCTTCTTCTAACCAGTGGCTGTGCACTTTGACCATTGGCGAAAAATACTTAGCTAAATTTGAAGCTTTCTACCTGCCATTTGCTTTGGATTATGCCAAAAGAAATCATCTGAATTTATGCACAATTGTGGATGATATTACAGACACGGCCACCGAAGCTGGTGGAAAAAAGAAGACCTGGCAAAAATTTCTTATACCTAGTTATTTAATGAATGAAGAAGGTGGCAACATTTCCGTTTGCTATTTTGATTCTGATGTAATGATAAACCCATTTGGAAAAAATATTTTTAATTATCATGTAGACGGGAAATTTTCGATTGTAAGCGAAGTCAACGGACTTCCATATAATGATTTTTTTACAAAAAAGGTTCTTAGCTTTAAAAGGAATAAATATTATAGCAATAAATATCCGCTGGATTCAGCAATTTTTATGAGTCCCGAGCAGATTTATAAATATCATGGGCTTGAGCCATTTCAAGATTATGCTTGTGCAGGTTTATTTGTTTGTGAGAGCGTGAAGGACGCTACTGTACTGAAGGATGGATTTTATTCATACCATAAGGATGTGGAGACAATTACTGATGGAGGCGATGAACCTATATTTAATTATGTTATTAGAAAAAATCTTGATGTCCATAATCTTGGTTATGAGTTCCAGGCACTTTGGAGCATGGAAATGGCTAACAAGTACAGCTTTCTTTTTGACTCAGATCGATTCAACTCGCACATAGAGGCTCACTGTATAGCAAGCTGTCTTCTATCAGTTTCATTTCTACATTTTGCAGGATCATGGAACGACGCAAGACTATCTGAAAACAAAGAAATCTACAGGATTGTTTCATGTCAAGAAAATCAAGAGTTTGATCTATACATGAAGAAAAAGCCACTTGGACACCCGGTCGGTAGAATACTTCCATCATAGTTCATGGGATATGATAACCAATTCCACAAGAAGTATCCTATTCAGTAAGTTTAATATGATTAATACAACAATAAAAAATTCATCTAGATCTCTGTCCGAAAGAGAATATTATCTGCTTTTTCAAGCAACTTAGCTTTATCTTGCTTAAGTTTTTCAAAAACTGCATGACTTCAATGATTCAGTCAGTTAAACGATACGGTTTTTAGTACTATTATCTTGAATGATTATTTACAATTTTGCCTAATTAAATTCGGTTTTCACAAAAAATAAAGTTGCAAATATTCCAATAAAATGCCATGGATAAGTTTAAACCTATTTCTTCTGGCTAATTGTTTTGGCTGCTAAGCCACTAGGCTCAAGCATCAGCTTACTGCCGCTGACGGAGGAGTCCATCTCAATCGGATAGGCCCCGTCAAAGCAGGCAGTGCAGAAGTGCTCAGCGTTGGCGTGGGCCGCATCAACCATGCCCTCTTTGCTGAGGTAAGCCAGGGAATCCACACCCAGATGGGCGGAAATCTCCTCGAGGGTCAACCGGGCTGCGATGAGCTGATCTTGGGTGTCGGTGTCGATGCCGTAGAAGCAGGGGTGAGTCACTGGCGGAGAGCTGATGCGCATGTGCACCTCCGTCGCACCGGCATCGCGGATCGCCGCCACCAATTTGCGGCTGGTGGTGCCCCGGACGATCGAGTCATCGATCACCACCACGCGCTTTCCGGCCAAGACGTCCGGTAGGGGATTGAGCTTCACGCGAATCCCCGCTTCGCGCATCGCCTGGGTGGGCTGAATGAAGGTGCGACCGACGTAGCGGTTCTTGATCAGGCCGTCACCGAAGGGGATGCCGCTGTATTGCGAGTAGCCAATCGCGGCAGGGATCCCGGAGTCGGGCACACCGATCACGATGTCGGCTTCGATCGGGGTTTCGCGAGCCAGCACCTCACCAATACGCACGCGGTAGCTGTACAGGGATTCGCCGAAGAAACGGCTATCGGGCCTGGCGAAATAGATCATTTCGAAGACGCAGAGCTTGGACGGCTCTTCCGCCCAACGGCTCCGCACCGGCTCGGACTCACCCAGCCGGAAGTGGACGATTTCGCCCGGCTCGATGTCCCCATCGAAGCTCGAGCCAATGATGTCGAGGCCACAGGTCTCGCTGCTCACCACCCAGCGGGCTTCACTGAGCTCACCCATGTGGCCAAAGACCAAGGGGCGAATGCCATGGCCATCCCGCAGGGCAAACAGACCTTCCGGGGTGCCGATCACGAGGCTGAAGGCGCCGCGGCAGCGTCCGGCTGCCGCACGAATGGCGCTGTCCCAATCACTGCCGGCATTCACGGCCTGCTGGATCGCAAAGGCGATCAGCTCTGAATCGGTCGTCGAGGTGAATTCTGCTTCGGGGAGATCGCTGGCCAGGGCCGTCCGCAATTCCCCGGCGTTGACCAGGTTGCCGTTGTGGGCAAAGGCCATTGGGCCCAGTCGGGTGTTGAGCAAGACCGGCTGGGCGTTGCAGGCCTTGCTCGAACCCGTCGTGGAATAGCGGTTGTGGCCGATCGCGAGCTGACCGGGAAGGCGCTCGAGGACCTCGGGGGTGAACACCTTGCTCACCAAACCCATGTCCTTGTGCAGGCGCACCTTCGGGGCGCTGCCGGGTTCCGCGTCAAAGACGGCGATCCCCGCCGATTCCTGACCGCGGTGTTGAAGAGCATAGAGACCGAAGTAAGTGAGGTTGGCCACCGGCTGATCGCTGGCCAGGACCGCAAACACGCCACAGGCCTCTTCGGGCTTGTCGGGCCGATCCACCACGACATCGAGGCTGGGGGTGGGGTCAGTCACGGCGCATCCCAGCTTCAGATTTCCTTCAACATTGTGCATCAGGGTTCTCCTCAAGCCGTCGGGGGGAGATCGACGCCAATGCGCCGGGGAATCGCTTGCTCAAAGCGTTCACGCATCTGAGCAATCGGAGTGGTGAGCACGTTGGTGTCCGCCTGGGTGATCGACAGCTCACTGTCGTCCTCCACCACACCCAGGCACTGGGCCGGAATGCCACTTGCATCGAGGGCCTCCTGCCAAGCCACCGTTTGAGCGGGTGAAACGCTCACCAGGATGCGGGCGCCGCCTTCAGCAAACAGCAGGCGATCCAGACGCGCGGCACTGGAGGGAAGCTCCAGATGGGCTCCCAAACCTGAGGCCATGCAGCACTCCGCGGCAGCCACGGCGAGTCCGCCATCGCTGAGGTCATGGGCCGACTTCACCAGCCCTTGGGTGATGGCCTGGCGCAGGAACGCCTGAACTGAACGCTCCAGCTCCAGATCGATCTGCGGCGGACGCCCTGTGACGGCTCCATGGATCCGCTCGAGATAGCTCGTGCCGGCCAGGGCCAAGCGGCCATCCGCTGGAGTCTCCCCCGCTTCCAGAGGAACACCCAACATCCAAATCACATCACCAGCGTCCTGCCAGGCCTGACCGCGGACATGGCTGAGGTCATGGACCAAACCGACCATCCCCACCACCGGGGTCGGATGGATCGGCAGCATGGAGCCATCGGGCATCCGGGTCTCGTTGTAGAGGGAGACATTGCCGCCGGTCACGGGGGTATCCAGGGCCGAGCACGCGGTTGAGAGACCGCGGCAAGCGGAGGCCAATTGCCAGTAGCCCGTGGGAGTCTCCGGGGAGGGGAAGTTGAGGTTGTCGGTCACCGCCAGGGGCTCAGCACCCACGCAGCTGAGGTTGCGAGCGGCCTCGGCGACGGCCGCCATGCCGCCCCGCTCTGGATCGAGA
Organism: Synechococcus sp. LTW-R; assembly: GCF_014217875.1. Classification (NCBI taxonomy): domain Bacteria; kingdom Bacillati; phylum Cyanobacteriota; class Cyanophyceae; order Synechococcales; family Synechococcaceae; genus Synechococcus; species Synechococcus sp. LTW-R. Next base: position 1,769,540 of record NZ_CP059060.1, on the reverse strand, counting down.
GCCACCCAGCGGTTGGGGCAATCGACAACAGCAGCCACGCCACGGGTCGCCGCCTGGGTTTCAGCCTGGGGACGCAGACGGACCACAGCCGCATCCGCACCGCCCGGGGGCACCACCGTGTTGGCCTGCACCTGATGGTCGTACTGGCGGTAGACCCAGCGCTTGGAAGCGATGGTGGGGTCATCCAGCAGGGCCAGGAGCGTCTCGCTCCAGCTTTGACCGTTAACGCCAGACGCGGAGGCCAGCGGCAGCTGCGCCTCGGACCAGCGCCAGTGCTCCTGAATGGGTGCCGGGGGCTCGCTGAGCAGGTCGTGGCGGTTGATCGGCGTGTCATCCGCCAGTGCACTGGCGGGCACCTCAGCAGCGACCGCACCGTTCTGCAAGACCCGAACAATGTTGTCCTCCAGGACACGGCCGACGACGGCCGCCTGCAGGCCCCAACGGGTAAAGCGCTCCATCAGTGCCGCTTCGCGGCCGGGCTTCACCACAAAGAGCATCCGCTCTTGGGATTCGCTGAGTAGGAACTCGTAGGGGGTCATGCCGGCTTCGCGGGCCGGGACGCGGTCGAGATCCAACTCGATGCCCAGGCCACCCTTGGCGGCCATCTCCGAACAGCTGCAGGTCAGTCCCGCCGCTCCCATGTCCTGGGCCGCGACCACATCACCGCTTTGGAAGGCATCCAGGCAGGCCTCAATCAGCCCCTTTTCAAGGAAGGGATCCCCCACCTGCACCGCGGGGCGATCATCCAAGGACGCTTCGGTCAACTCCGCCGAGGCAAAGCTGGCACCACCCATGCCGTCCCGACCGGTCGTACTACCGACGTAGACCACCGGGAAGCCAACGCCCTCCGCCCCCGAGCACACGATCGTCTCGGTCTCCATCAGACCCAGGGCCATCGCGTTGACCAGGGGGTTGCCGGAATAGCTGGCGTCGAAGGCCACCTCTCCACCGACGGTGGGCACCCCGACGCAGTTGCCGTAATGGGCAATGCCGGCCACCACGCCTTCCATCAGGCCCACGTTGCGCTCGTCCTCGAGCGGGCCAAACCGGAGGGCGTTCAGCAGGGCAATCGGACGGGCACCCATGGTGAAGATGTCCCGCAGAATGCCGCCTACGCCGGTGGCCGCGCCCTGGAACGGCTCCACCGCTGAGGGGTGGTTGTGGCTTTCGATCTTGAAGGCCAGGCGTTGGCCTTCACCAAGGTCCACAACACCCGCGTTCTCACCGGGACCCACCAGGATGCGCGGCCCCGTCGTGGGGAAGCCCTGGAGCAGCGGTCTGGAGTTGCGGTAACAACAGTGCTCGGACCACATCACACCGAACATGCCGAGCTCGGCCCGATTCGGGGCCCGGCCTAGACGGCGGCAAATCTCGTCGTAGTCAGCTTGGCTGAGGTTCTCCTTCTTCAGCGCGTCAGCAACGGAGTAGTCAGGGGCTGCGACCACGGACCAGGGAGCGAGATCACACCAGTCTCGCTGAGCGACTCACCCCCTCTCAGATCCAGGGATCGTCCTGCTGGCGGCGACGGGGCGGTGGCAGGTCGGAATCATTCCAGTCATCCCAGGTCTCCTGCCCTGGCGAGGGACGGTCGACGTCTGGCTCCTGGCCGTCCCAAGGGGGTTCTTCCAGCCATCCCTCCAAGCGTTCTTCAAAGCGCTCGCCAGCGTTCTGCACCTGGTCCCGCCAGCGGGAGGTCTCCTCCTGCATTTGCTCGCGCCAACGCTTCGAGCGGCGCAGGAATTCCTGACGGACACTCGCTTTCGCCAAGGGGAGATCATCCAGACCCGCCAGCGCGGTGAACACCGTCCCCGGCTGTTGGTCATCAATGCGGGCCGGCGCAAGGCGCCAGCGGCTCGTACCTGGGAGCCTGGGATCGCTGCGGGAGACCAGGTAGTGCAGGATCTGGCCGCTGCTGAGATCGACGGCGGCATCGGCTATCTGCCCCAAGGGCTCGCCGTCTTGGCCGAGGACGGTCGCCTCGATCAAGGTGGGCAAGCGATCCATCGTGGCGATTTCACTGGGCGCGGCATCACCACGGACAAAGAGCTCCAGTTCGGCCAGACCGCATAACTGGTTGAGGCGCCAAACCTCGCGACGATCCCCCAACGCTGAGGGTTTCGAGAACCAGCCCAGAAGGCGATGCACCGGAGGATGCATCCAGGCAGCGACCCCAACCCCATGATCGAGGCCCTGATCACAACGAACCCGGCGGCGCAGCAACTCGCTGAGCAGCAGCTGTTCGGGGAGGCTCACTGGCGAATCTGAACGGGCATCACCAAGTAGGTGAAGCTGGAGTCATCTTGGGGAGCCAGCACCACGGGCGTCGTGGGGGCATTGCACTGCAGCTGAACCTGCTCGGATCCCATCGCCTTGAGACCTTCAAGGACGTAGCGGACGTTGAAGGCAATCTGAATGGAGTCGCCGCTGACCTGAGCACCAATCGCCTCAGAGCCGCTGCCCACGTCTTGGGCGTCTGCGCTGATGGAGAGCTGACCGGCGGCGGGGTCGCTGGTCAGCTTGACCACGTTGTTGTGCTGGTCGGCCAAGACCGCGACACGCTCCAGGGCGCTCAGCAGGCCTTTGCGATCGACCTGCAACTGGCGACCAAAGCTCTCGGGAATCAGCTGCCGGTAATTCGGGTAGGTGCCATCCAGGCTCCGGCTGGTGAGCACCTGATCAGCCCATTGGAAGACGACCTGACCGCGGTCGCAGAAGAGGCTGACGGCATCGCTGCCACCGCGGCTGGAGAGCAGACGCTCCAGTTCGCGCAGGGAACGGGCGGGAACGGTGACATCCAGTTCGGCTTCACTGCTCGAGGCGTTCTGAAGACGCAGGACGGCCAGACGGTGACCATCGGTGGCGGCGCATTCGAGGCCGTTCTGATCGAGACCGAGATGCACACCGGTCAGGAGCTGTTTGGCCTCGTCGCCGCTGCTGGCGAACAGGGTGGCACGCAACCCCTTAATTAAGACTTCCGGATCCAACTTGATCGGCGTACCCGCCTGGGCCAAGGGCAGCTCTGGAAAGTCATCAGCGGGCATGCCCCGCATCTGATAGCTGCCGGAGACGCTGGTGAGCTCGACCTGCTCACTGCCGTCTTCGCAGCTGAGGGTGATTGGACTGTCCGAGGGCATTCGGGAGACGATCTCGCCGAACAGACGGGCCGGCAGGGTGATCGCACCGCTAGTGGCGACGGACGCACTCAGGCTCGTTTGGATGCCGAGGCTGAGATCAAACCCGGTCAAGCTCAGCCGGCCGGTTCCGGCATCTGCAGTCAGCAACACGTTGGCCAGCACCGGGTGGGTGGGACGCGCTGCTACTGCCCTGCTCACCAGTTGAAGACTGGAACTCAGTTCGGCCTGGGAGCAGACCAGCTTCATGGCAGGACTGAAGGGGCCTCCACGCTTCCACAACCCAAGCGGAAGCGCAACGGGTCAATCGATCGGGTTTCCCGGCAATCCCCAGACGACCGTTAATGGATCAAAGGATCAGAAAGAAACAAAACCAAACCCGTAGTAGTAGATCCTGCGGAAACCTTGGGAAACCAGTCAAACCCAAGCGATACCAGGGGTTTCGATTTCCTCAGGCCTGCTGAACCAGGATTTGGACCTCAAGCAATCCGGGCGATTTCCACTGTTTCCAGTACTTGGGGAAAAGAAAGGCGTTGAGCGCGGTTGCCGGCTTGTCCTTTTTCCAGGCTCCTGTCGGCTGTTTTCCTCAGGTTGTGGACAGTCGCTTTCGGGATTGGTTTGCAGGTTTGGCCGCAAAAAAGCCCGGCTCAAGGCCGGGCAAAGCTGTTTGCGGGTGCTGAGGGGGCTCAGAAGCCCATCACTTGAGCGACCTTGGCGGTGTCGGCATCGAGACCCGTATGGAACTTCGAGTCGTTGTGCTCGATCGCCGTTGTCGGGTCCTTCAAGCCATTGCCCGTTAGGACGCAGACCACCGTGGCCCCTGCAGGCACTTCGTCGCGGCGCTTGATCAGACCGGCAACGGAGGCGGCGCTGGCTGGTTCGCAGAACACGCCTTCGCCACTGCCGAGCAGCTTGTAGGCCTCGATGATTTCGGCATCGGTGACGGCCATGAAATCACCGTTGCTTTCAGCGCGGGCTTTCAGCGCGTTCTCCTTGTTGACCGGGTTACCGATCCGGATCGCCGTCGCAATGGTGTCGGGTTGCTCCACCGTGTGGCCGAGGACGAGGGGCGCTGAGCCTGCCGCTTGGAAGCCCATCATTCGGGGCAGCTTGCGGCTGTGGCCTGCGGCCTTGTACTCGTTGAAACCCATCCAGTAGGCGCTGATGTTGCCGGCGTTGCCCACGGGGATGCAGAGCCAATCCGGTGCTTCACCCAGGGCATCCACCACCTCAAAGGCGGCCGTTTTCTGCCCCTGGAGCCGGTAGGGATTGAGGGAGTTCACCAGGGTGACGGGGTACTGATCCGCCACTTCGCGAACGATGGCCAGGGCCCGGTCAAAGTTGCCCTTCACCGCTAGGACCTCTGCGCCATAGAGCAGGGCTTGGGCGAGCTTGCCTTGGGCCACGTAGCCGTCGGGGATCAAGACAAAGGCGCGCATGCCGCCGCGGCGGGCATAGGCCGCTGCGGCAGCGGACGTGTTGCCGGTGCTGGCGCAGATCACTGCTTCGGAGCCTGCTTCCTTGGCCTTGGAGATGGCCATGGTCATGCCACGGTCCTTAAAGGATCCGGTGGGGTTGAGACCGTCGTATTTCAGATAGACCTTGACTCCTTTGCCGATCCGTTCAGCAATGGACGGCGCTGGGATCAAGGGGGTCGCCCCCTCCCGCAGGGTGATGACGGGGGTTTTGTCGCTGACCGGCAACCAACGGCGGTAGCCCTCAATCAGGCCCGGCCAGTCCTGCATCGTGGCTTGCTTGGATCCCAGTCGCCGGCGGATGGAAGTCAGCAGGGGCACGGTCGGCTGGGATGCTCTGGACCCGAATCTACGGGGCAGCCTCGTTGTCACCCCTCAGCCCGTCCAGGGGTGAATCGGAAAAGAAGGAGATCAGTTGGCTGATGGATTGCGCTTTCGCGAGCACGTTCATCAGCGCCGGAATGCTCACTTCCAGCTCATCGACCGGGTAGGCCTGCATGAAGCCGATCGCGTTGATCTTGTCGTCGCCCGCCACAAGCGCATTGATCACCCCAGCCCGTAGGGCGGGAATCCCAGCACCAGGCGCCTTCAGCGGGTAAATGATCTTGGCCACCCGGGCCAGGATTGCTTCGCCAAGGCGGGTGTTCAGAAGCCGGCTGGTCAAAACTAAGGGGATCGCCAGTTCAGCCTGGAGCAGCTTGGACACTTCCTTGGGCTCCATGTTCGTGAAGCTGAGGAGATCCGAGAGCAGCCCCCGAGCCTGATCGTTCTCGGCCAGGTATTCGAAGTCCGCCACCGGGATCGAGCGCCGGAACGCTCCGGTGACAAACACCACGTTTTCCGCGGCAAGGGTGGGTGTGCCACCGAGTAAGCCCAAGCCCAGCGCTGCAGCAAGGAGTCGCTGGCGTTTGCTGGACGGCATTGGGGCTTGAAACAGTGTGCAGACCTTAAGCCGGACTGACCATGACGTCCCGCACGAGCCTGACAAGACTACGCTCCGCCAATCCCCTGGCCATCTCTGATCCCATCCGGCGCAGCTCGACTTCCTGGAGCAGCCGGGGGATGCGTTTCAGCAACAGTTGCGGATCAAAGCCCGGTAGTTGGCTCAGGATCGCCACGAGCCGTTGGATCGGTTCAAGCGAGAGCAACTCCACGTCGCTCGGTGTGATTGTGGCTTGATTGCGCAACCCTGGAGGCCTGAGGGCTTTTGGGAGGCGTTGGCTGAGCCTGACGGCGGTTTGCCAGCCCAGGGCATCAAGTTGGTCAACAGTGGCTTCGACCAGCTGATTGCGCAGCAGTCCGGCCTTGGGGGAGAAGAGGAAATCGAGGACTTGATCCAGCAGTCCCTCAAGGTCCAACTGGTTGCCGCTGGCGGCGCTGCTGATCAGGTTGTCGAGCCGCTGCCAACGGAAGATTTCCCCGTCGAACAGCATTTCCTTGAGGCTGTTGCGCAACTGCGGATCGGGGTCCTCCATCAGCCGGCGGGCGAAGTAGGGATAGGCCGCACCCAGGATCTTGAAGTCGGGGTCGACGCTCAAGGCGATGCCCTCCAGCGTCACCAGGGAGCGAATGATCAGGGCGTAATAGGGCGGGACACGGAAGGGGAAGCGATACATCACCCCGCTGAGGTCGTCGGTGACGGCCTTGAAGTCCATCCGGCTCACACCCATCTCCAGGGCTTGGCCAAAGACCTGTTCAAAGGCCGGAACGATGGGCTCGAGATTCACGTCTTCCGCCAGGAAGCCCAGGCTGACGAAGTCGTTGCTGAGCTTTCCGAAGTTGCGGTTCACCAGGTGAACAACCGCTTGGATTAGCCCCGTGCGGCTCTCACGGCTGACCTCGCTCATCATCCCGAAGTCCAGGTAGGCCAGGCGGCCATCGGGCAACGCCAGCAGGTTTCCGGGATGGGGGTCGGCGTGGAAGAAGCCATGCTCCAGCAGTTGCTGCAGGGAGCAGTTCACCCCGACCGTGACCATGTCGTCGGGGTCGATCCCCAGCTCGCGAACGGCTTCGAGGTTGGTGAGTTTGACCCCATCGATCCACTCCATCGTCAGCACGCGCCGTGCGGTGGCGTCGCGGAAGATTCGGGGGACCGCAATGCGGGGGTTGTGGGCGTGGAGCGCTGCGAACGTCTCGGCGTTGGTTGCCTCGTTGCAGTAGTCCATCTCTTCGAAGACCCGCTTGCCCAGCTCATCGATCAGGGCAACAAGGTCCGAGCGGATCAGGCCGATGTTGGTGTTCAACCAGGCCGCAATGTTGCGGACGATGTAGAGGTCGAGGGTGATCTGCTCCCTCAGTCCTGGACGCTGGACTTTGACGGCGACCTTTTCGCCGCTCAGCAAGACACCCCGGTGGACCTGGCCGAGGGACGCGGCGGAGATCGGCTCGCGCTCGAGTTCGGCGTAAATGGCTGAAATCGGTGCACCGAGGTCCTCCTCAATGCAGGCCATGGCCAGGCCTGAATCAAAGCCGGGCAGTTGGTCTTGTAGTCCGGCGAGCTCCTCCAGTAGTAGCGGTGGAACGATGTCGGGACGGGTGGAGAGGGCTTGGCCGGCCTTGATGAAGGCTGGACCGAGGGATGCCACCAGATCAGCGGCTTCTTTTGCCCTGGCTCGGGCGTAGTCGGGATCCTTGAGACGGCGGGTGAGCCAGTCGAAGCCGATACCGAAGAGATAGAGGCCGATCGGAACCAGCGTTTGCCAGAGCCGGCGGATCAAGCGTTGAGGGGCACCGGCGTAGATCCGACTGATCGCTGCCGGGTCGTACTCGAGCAGGCCAGCGGCTTCGATGAAGTCGGAGAGCTCCTCGCGCTGGGGCTCCACTGTTTTCGTCGGTTCAGAAGGAGCGTTCGGTTCGGCGTCGTCCCCGAACACACTGCGTTGCATGGCAGCCGCCGCTGCTTCGGCAGGGGTGAGGCCGGTGTCTGACATGACCCCCTTCTAAACGAAAGAGACAGCCGCTACGGTCGGGCCCAACACCAGGCTGCTTGTGCTTACCGGTCTGCGTCTCCAAAACATTGCTCTGATCGAAGAGCTGCAGCTGGAGTTTGGTCAGGGCTTTACGGTGCTCACCGGTGAGACCGGAGCCGGTAAGTCCATTCTTTTGGATGCCCTCGACGCCCTCTTGGGGGGGCAGGGGCCGCGGCTCTTGCGCCAAGGCAGTCATCAAGGGGTGATTGAGGCCAGCTTTTCCCTCAGCCCTCCTTTGAAGGAGTGGTTGAGCGAGCAGGAGTTGGAGTGCGACGAGGAGGAGGTGCTGCTGAGCCGCGAATGGCGCCAGAAGGAGGATCGACTGACGAGCCGCCATCGACTCAATGGCGTTGCGGTCAACCGTCAGCAGATCCAATCGCTCCGGCCTTTGCTCTTGGATCTCACGGTTCAGGGGCAAACCCAGCAGCTGGCCCGTCCAGGTCAACAGCGGCGCTGGTTGGATCGCTTTGGCGCTGCTGAACTGCAGCAACATCTTCCCCCCGTTCAAGAGAGTTATCGCTCTTGGCGGCAAGCGTCCGCGGCCCTCGAGCAGGCCAAGGCCGACTGGCTCACGCTGCAGGCCGACTTGGAGCGGCAGCAGCAACTGCTGGATGACCTGGAGGCGGCCCAGCTGGAGGACCCAGCGGAGCGCAGCCGTCTGGAAAACGAAGAGAACCGGCTTGCCCATGGGGTGCGTCTCCAGGAAGGGGTGATGACCCTGATGGGACGGCTCGTGGATGGCGCAGAGGAAGCCCCATCTGTTTTGGACCACTTGGCTGCTTGCGAGGCGGAGTTGTCCCAGATGCAGCAGCTCGATGGCAGCGTCTCGGAGCTGAACTCTCGCTTTGGCGACGGTTTCGCGGAGCTCCAGGACTTCATTCGTGAGCTCGATCGCTATGGCTCGGGCCTGGAGAGCGATCCAGACAGCCTGGGGCAGCTGCAAGAAAGGATCGCCTTGCTGAAGGCGCTGGAGAGGCGTCATAGCAAGGAGCTCTCTGAGCTGATTGTTTGGCGTGATCAGCTGCGCGAACAACTGGTGCCTGGCGGTGCTCAAGCCAGCCTGGAGGCCTTGGAGCAGAGCGAGCTCCAGACCCGCCAGCGCCGGGATCGCTGCAATGGCCAACTCACCCAGGCCCGTCGCCTTGCCGCTGCGGCTCTGGAGCAGGACCTGATGCAGGCCCTGCGGCCCATGGGTCTGGCCAATGTGCGTTTTGAGGTGGCGATTGAGCCCATGGATCCGGGGGAAGAGGGGGCAGATGCCGTGCAGTTCCTGTTCTCCGCGAACCCGGGACAGCCGCTCGCTCCCCTTGCTGAGGTGGCCTCGGGCGGTGAGATGTCCCGTTTCCTTTTGGCGTTGAAAACCTGTTTGGCCACGGCGGATCAGCACGTCACCCTGCTGTTCGACGAAATCGACACCGGCGTCAGTGGCCGCGTCACTGGTGCCATGGCGGAGTTGCTGCAGCGCCTGGCTCAGCAGCGACAGGTCTTTTGCGTGACTCACCAGCCCTTGGTGGCCGCCGCCGCTGACCACCACTTTCGGGTCGCGAAGGAGGTGCGGGACGGCGCAACCCACACACGAGTGTCCCAACTGCGGGACACTCAGGCCCGCCAGGCGGAGCTGGCGGAATTGGCGGGTGGCGATTTCGGCGAGACCAGGAGCTACGCGGCCAGCCTGCTCAAACGCGCTGCCTAGACTCCACCACTCTTAGAGCCGCCTGGATGCCCCGCGCCCTCGCCAAAAGCGTGAACGAGAAGGCTGCGTTTCAGGCCCTCAACGGCGGCTCTTTGGAGGATGTGATCCGGGTGCGGGGCGCCCGCCAACACAACCTCAAGAACGTCGACGTCACGGTTCCCCGCAACCAGCTGGTGGTCTTCACCGGGGTCAGCGGCAGCGGTAAGAGCTCCCTGGCCTTCGACACGATTTTTGCGGAAGGCCAGCGCCGCTACGTCGAGAGTCTTTCTGCATACGCCCGGCAGTTCCTCGGCCAAGTCGATAAGCCCGATGTGGATGCGATCGAGGGCCTTTCGCCCGCGATCTCGATTGACCAGAAATCCACGAGCCATAACCCCCGTTCCACGGTGGGAACGGTCACGGAGATCCAGGACTATCTGCGTCTCTTGTTTGGTCGAGCCGGCGAGCCCCACTGCCCTGAGTGCGATCGCTCGATTCGGCCCCAGTCCATCGACGAGATGGTGGACCAGATCCTCACCCTGCCGGAGGGGACCCGTTACCAGCTCCTCGCCCCTGTGGTTCGCGGCAAGAAGGGCACCCACGTCAAGTTGCTGTCCGGCTTGGTGGCCGAGGGCTTTGCCCGGGTTCGGATCAATGGCGAGGTGCGTGAACTCGCCGACAATATTGAGCTCGACAAGAACCACTCCCACAACATCGAGGTGGTGGTGGATCGCCTGGTGGCCCGTGAGGGCATTCAGGAGCGCCTGACCGATTCCCTGCGTACGGCGCTCAAGCGCGGTGATGGTTTGGCCCTCGTCGAAGTGGTGCCCAAGTCAGGCGAGGAGTTGCCGCCGGAGGTCGAGAAGGAGCGCCTCTATTCCGAGAACTTCGCCTGCCCCGTCCACGGCGCGGTGATGGAGGAGCTCTCGCCGCGACTCTTCTCCTTCAACAGTCCCTATGGCGCCTGCGCGGATTGCCATGGCATTGGCCATCTGCGCCAATTCACCAAAGAGCGGGTCATTCCTGATCCTTCCTTGCCGGTGTATGCGGCTGTCGCTCCCTGGGCTGAAAAGGACAACTCCTATTACTTCTCCCTGCTCTATTCGGTGGGAGAAGCCTTTGGCTTTGAGATCAAGACGCCTTGGCATGAGCTGACGGCGGAGCAGCAGGACCTCCTGCTGCATGGCTCAAGGGAACCGATCCCCATCCACGCCGACAGCCGCTACAAGAAAAACCAGACCTATCTGCGGCCGTTCGAAGGAATCCTGCCGATCCTCGAGCGCCAGCTGCGCGACGCCAGCGGTGAGTCCATTCGCCAGAAGCTTGAAAAATATCTGGAGTTGGTGCCTTGCGCCAGCTGCCATGGTTTCCGCCTGAAGCCCGAAGCCCTGGCTGTGCGGGTGGGCCCCTACCGGATCCACGAGCTGACCAACAGCAGTGTTGGCGAGAGCCTGCGCCGGATCGAAGAGCTGATGGGCATCGATGGCCCTGCCTTGCTCAATGCTCGTCAAATCCAAATTGGTGATCTGGTGCTGCGTGAGATCCGCATGCGCCTGAAGTTCCTGCTGGACGTGGGCCTGGATTACTTGAGCCTGGATCGCCCAGCGATGACCCTCTCGGGTGGTGAGGCTCAGCGGATCCGTCTCGCCACCCAGATCGGTGCGGGTCTGACGGGGGTGCTCTACGTGCTCGACGAGCCGAGCATCGGTTTGCACCAGCGCGACAACGACCGGCTGCTGAACACCCTCGTGAAGCTCAGGGATCTGGGCAACACCTTGATCGTGGTGGAGCACGACGAGGACACGATTCGCGCCGCCGACTACATCGTCGATATTGGCCCTGGTGCCGGGGTCCATGGCGGCAAGATCGTCGCCGAGGGCGACTTCGAGACGCTGTTGGCGGCCGAGGAGTCGTTGACCGGTGCCTATCTGAGTGGCCGCAGGGCCATTCCCACTCCTGCTGAACGCCGTGCCAACGGTTCCCGCAAGCTCACGCTCGTGGGTTGCGCGCGCAACAACCTCAGCGGCTTCGACGTGGAGTTCCCCTTGGGCCGCTTGGTCTGTGTGACCGGGGTGAGTGGTAGCGGTAAGAGCACCATGGTCAACGAGCTCCTGCACCCTGCGCTGGAGCACAAGCTGGGGATGAAAGTCCCTTTCCCGGCTGGGGTTGAGGACCTTAAAGGCATCAAGGCGATCGACAAGGTGATCGTGATCGACCAATCGCCGATCGGCCGGACGCCTCGCTCCAACCCAGCGACCTACACCGGCGCCTTTGATCCAATCCGTCAGGTCTTTGCGGCCACGGTAGAGGCCAAGGCCCGCGGTTACGCGGTCGGACAGTTCAGCTTCAACGTCAAGGGTGGTCGCTGCGAAGCCTGCAGCGGCCAGGGCGTGAATGTCATTGAGATGAACTTCCTGCCCGACGTCTACGTCCAGTGCGACGTCTGCAAGGGCGCTCGCTACAACCGCGAGACGTTGCAGGTCAAATACAAGGGCCACACCATCGCCGATGTGCTGCAGATGACGGTGGAGCAGGCCTGCGAGGTGTTTTCAGCGATTCCTCAGGCCGCCGACCGGCTGCGCACCTTGGTGGATGTGGGCTTGGGTTACGTCAAGCTCGGCCAACCCGCGCCAACCCTCTCCGGTGGTGAGGCCCAGCGGGTCAAGCTTGCCACCGAACTGTCCAAACGGGCCACCGGCAAGACCCTCTATCTAATCGATGAGCCCACAACCGGCCTGAGCTTCTACGACGTCCACAAGTTGATGGATGTGATGCAGCGGCTTGTGGATAAGGGGAATTCGATCTTGGTGATCGAGCACAACCTCGACGTGATTCGCTGTTCTGACTGGATTATTGATCTTGGTCCCGAGGGTGGTGACAAGGGTGGCGAGATCGTCGTGATGGGAACGCCGGAGGAGGTTGCGGAGCATCCCGTCTCCCATACGGGCCGCTATCTCAAGCAGGTGCTGAAGCAGCATCCATCAAGTCTGAACCTGCAAAAGACGGTAGGCAACTAGTCATGTCTTCAGATTTATTTTCCAGATCAGTTTCCGATCTAATCTCTCTCGAGGGCAGGGTTGCTTTGGTGACCGGCGGTGCTGGTAAAATTGGCAGTGTTATATCTTCAGCATTATCCGAGCTTGGCGCCAGAATCGTTCTAGTTGATATAAACGCTGACAACCTGCTAAGCGTCAAAAAATCATTAGAAGAAAAATTTAATCGGCCTGTTTTAACCGTAGATTTCGACCTCGAGAAACGCGATGATTTCAAATATATCTCTAACCTTATTGAAGAAGAAACCGGTAGACTTGATGTTCTTGTCAATAATGCTGCGTTCGTTGGAACTTCGAATTTGTCAGGTTGGTCAGTGCCTTTCCCGCAGCAAACCCTAAACGCTTGGCAACGTGCAATGGATGTTAACCTCAGGGCTCCATTCGCGCTGACTCAAGCTTGCTTAAAGCTCTTACACTCTAACAACTCAAGCGTTATTAATATCTCATCTATTTACGGCATATGTGGACCTGATCTATCCTTATATGAAGATACAAGCATGAATAACCCAGCCGCATATGCAGCTAGCAAAGGAGGCTTATTGCAACTTACAAGATGGATGTCTACCACTCTTGCCCCAACAATCCGCGTTAATGCAATCTCGCCAGGGGGGATATATCGAAATCAACCATCATCTTTTGTAAATAGATATATTGAAAAGACTCCTATGAAGAGAATGGGTAAAGAAGAAGATCTCATTGGAGCAATTGTTTACTTGGCTACAGATATGTCAGGATGGGTCACAGGTCAAAATATCATTGTTGATGGAGGCTGGAGCACCTGGTGATACAAGGTCCTATTGTGAAGACCCATTTGAGAACCGTTAAGGTCGGAATTATTGACTACGGTGCTGGCAACCTGCGCTCTGTTGTATCAGCTTTAAGATATTTAGGAGCAAACACCATAATCGTGTCAGATCCAGAACAAATGTGTGGCTGTTCTCACTATGTGTTGCCTGGTGTTGGATCTTTTAAGTTGTCTATGCAATCAATTCGGCAAAAAAGCATTGATCTAGCTATTTATCAAAAGGTTTCAGATGGTATTCCGATTTTAGGAATTTGCTTGGGGATGCAGCTCCTAGCAGATAGTGGAGATGAAGATGGTCATAGTAAAGGTCTTGGTCTGATTCCAGGAACTGTTAATCGCTTTAAGGATGATCTAATTAACCACGGCTACAAAATACCACATATTGGTTTTAACCATGTTTCCCCAAGTGTAAGCTCTAAATTATTTGGCGGATTTGTTTCTTCAGGGAATAACCCTCATGACTTTTACTTCATCCACAGCTATCATTTTAACTGCCTCGATGAATCACATATAATTGGAACGACTTCATATGGTTATCACTTTACTTCAGCTGTTGAACATGGATGCGTCCTGGGAACCCAGTTTCATCCTGAAAAAAGTCAGTCTAATGGTCTTGCTGTCCTTAAAAACTTTCTCACCCAGTACTAATGGCAAGAAAACGACTAGTCTTCACGCTTCTCTATCAAGAAGGATACTTTTGGTTGAGTCGGAATTTTCGCCTCCAGCGGGTAGGAGACACTTCTTGGTTGCGTTCTAACTATAACTTCGAGTATGTCGCACAGTCTCTTGACGAACTGATAATCCTAAATGTAGATCGCAGCGTCGCAAATACACTAAACTTTATTGCCGCCGTAGAAGAAGTAAGCCTTAACTGTTTCATACCTCTTGGCCTTGGAGGTCACATAAAGTCCCTTCAAGATGCCGAGGTACTAATTAGCAACGGAGCAGACAAGCTAATTATCAATTCGTCCATATATAGAAATCCAACACTAATCAAGAATTTGGTTTCAAAATACGGAAGCCAGGCTGTTGTCGCATCAATTGACTTCAAGTCAGTTGACGGTACATGGAAAGCCTTTGTCGATCAAGGGGCGACAGAAGTTGACATGCCGATAGTTGAATATTTGCAGCACGTGATTTCACTTGGTGTTGGAGAATTGTATCTTAATTCTATTGACCTTGATGGAACAGGGCAAGGATATTGTCTAGATATTATTCAAACTGTTAGCAAGATTTCTAGCATTCCTGTCATCATAGCCGGAGGGGCTGGCAATAAGAACCATTTTCTTAATGCTCTGGAGTCACAATCTATAGACGGTGCTTCAACCGCGAATCTATTCAACTTCATTGGAGAAGCTCTCCCTGAGGCAAGAAAACATCTCATTGCCAAAGGCATTAATCTCAGCAATTGGGCCAAAACACCTTCCAATCTCTGATTCGAACTGGATTGTAAAGCAGAATGGTCGCGTCATTCACTGGGCTCAACATCGCAGTAGCAGGTACAGGATCTATTGGTAAGCGCCATATCTCTGAAATAGAAAAGCTGACGAGTCGTGTCAATTGGACATTTGTGCGTGAGAATAAAACTCATGATCAATTCTCACTAGAAAAACAAGCGTCCCTTGTTTCGTCTGTCCGTCAAGCACTGATTACAAAACCTCATTTTCTGATCATCTCTAATCCATCCTTTCTTCATGCTGAGATTATTCAACAGGCCTTGCAAGCATCCATTCCTTTCTATGTAGAAAAGCCTGTTGCTATTAATCACGAGCAGATCTCGGCTCTATCTAATGCAATCAAAGTTTTCCACCCGCTTCCTTGTACGCAGGTTGGATGTAACCTAAGGTTTCTCCCATCTATTAGGAGATTTAAGGAAGTCATAGACGAAGGCTTGATTGGTCATATTGCTAGGGCTTCTTTTGAAGTTGGACAATGGCTACCTGACTGGCGTCCTGCGACTAATTATATAGACAGCTACAGCGCGAACCCAGACCAAGGAGGTGGAGTTTTACTAGACCTCATTCATGAAATTGATATTGCTAGATGGATTTTTGGTACGATGAAACCGATCTCATGCATCAAATCTTACGTGCCCAGCCTTGAGATCCTTTCTGAATCCGTCGCATCAGCTACGCTAACAACCCCAAATAATGCAATTGTCAATATTAACTTAGACTATATTGCGAGAAAACCTGTTCGTCGCTATCAAGTGGTTGGGGATAAAGGAACTATTGTTTGGGATCTCTCACTCAAAGAGCTTACACTTCAAACGGTCACTAACAGATATGTACTGTCATGCGGACCCAACGATTTTGATATATTGGGTACGTACCGGACAGCCTGGACAACCTTTCTCGATTCCTTGTGTAATGACTTAGTGTGTGTTCAGCCGCTGACTGAAGGTCTAGAAACAAGCGCTCTAGCGATCCAGCTAAAGGAGATGGCATGTCAGATCTAACCATTGCGACAATTTGTGCTCGCGGAGGTTCAAAGGGCGTCCCAGGAAAAAATATTCGTGAGATTCACGGAAAACCGCTTATTTGCTGGACTATTGAACAAGCATTGTCTCATCCAGCGATTGACGAGGTCTATGTTTCTACTGACTGCGACTCGATTGCAGATATTGCAAAAAGTTCAGGGGCACGTGTTCCTTTTATCCGACCTCAAAGTTTGGCCACGGATGACGCCGCTAAACTTCCAGTAGTACGCCACCTTGTCGACTGGGTTATAAATAATGATGGATTAGTTGATCGGATCGTAGATCTTGACCCGACTTCACCTCTTAGGAACGCTAGTGATATTAGTGATTGCTTGAACTTACTTGATCAGGGTGCGCCTGCCGTGATAACGGCCTATAAATCAGATAAGAATCCTTACTTCAATATGGTCGAGAAGAAAAGTGATAAATCTGTTTGTCTTTCAAAGACTTTATCCTCTTCTGACTCACCTGTTTCTCGTCAGCAAGCTCCCCCTGTTTATGCGATGAATGCATCTATCTATTGCTGGACGCTGAAGTCCTTGGCCAAAGGTATTTGGCAGGATGGTCTTCGACTTCACGAAATGCCTAGAGAGCGTTCCATAGACATTGACGATATCATCGACTTCCGCCTCGTCGAGCTTATGATGTCAGAGAGGATCAGTGGTTGAATGACCGTAGCTCTCGTAACAGGTGCTGATGGATTTATAGGATCTCATCTTACCGAGACACTGCTCAATTCTGGCTATAGCGTAAGAGCTTTTTGTCAATACAACTCCATTGGTAGTTGGGGTTGGCTTGATTCACTCCCAGACTCGACTAAGGAAGACATCGATGTAGTGCTAGGTGATATTCGTGATCCTATTTGCGTACGCGAAGCCATGCGTGGCTGTGACCAGGTATTTCATCTGGCAGCACTTATCGCTATCCCGTACAGTTATGTTGCCCCCTCTAGTTATGTAGATACAAATATCCATGGAACTTTGAACGTTGTACAAGCAGCTCGAGATCTTGGCGTTCAGAGAGTTGTGCATACATCTACCTCTGAAACCTATGGGACTGCTCAGTTTGTACCCATCACGGAGGATCATCCGCTTGTTGGTCAGTCACCTTACGCTGCTACCAAAATAGGTGCAGATCAAATAGCTTTGAGTTACTGGAGAAGCTTCGAAACTCCCATCACGGTATTGCGCCCATTCAATACCTACGGTCCACGCCAAAGTGCTAGGGCTATTATCCCTACAGTAATTACTCAAATCGCTTCTGGTCGCAGTGCGATCTCACTTGGCGCGCTTACTCCAACGCGAGACTTCAACTTTGTTTTGGATACAGCGGCAGCTTTTCTTTCAGTTTCTCAATGTGACTCGGCTCTTGGTCAGGTCGTGAATGCAGCCAGCAACTTTGAGATTTCAATCGGATCTACTGTCCAGCTTATTGCTGAGGTGATGGGTAGGGAAGTCGAAATCATGACAGATCAAGACCGTCTTCGGCCGACAAAGTCAGAAGTTAATCGCCTTTACGGTGATAACACGCGTCTCAAACAACTGACGGATTGGCAGCCTCGCTATGCAGGGATTGAAGGATTTAGGCGAGGCTTGAAAGAGACGGTGGATTGGTTCCTAGACCCTCATAACTTGGCTATGTATAGACCAGGAATATATTCAGTATGACTCAAACCTCGGACATATTGGCTGTATTGCGGGATGTTTGTGGACAGAGTTCTAAGTCATATCCTATTGCACTTCACGAGCCAGATTTTAGGGGTACCAATGCATGGCAGTACGTAAAGGACTGTCTGGATACTGGGTGGGTAAGTACAGCAGGGCAGTGGGTCAGTCAGTTTGAACAGTCTTTATGTCGCTTCACTGGAGCCAAACAAGCAATAGCTGTGAGCAATGGCACCGTTGCTCTACGTCTAAGTCTCCACGTTGCGGGAGTTCGTCCTGGGGATGAAGTTCTTTTGCCGCCTTTGAGTTTTATTGCCACTGCTAATGCAGTTACACATCTGGGTGCAGTACCTCACTTCGTTGATATTGATGCTTGTTCTTTGGCAATGAGCCCTAGCTCTTTGGCAGAACGTCTAGACGTAATTGGTGAGCGACGTGACGGTCAGATCTACAATCGCGAATCAGGACGCAAGTTGTCTGCAGTACTCCCAGTTCATGTCTTTGGTCGGCCAGCCCTAATCAATGAGCTACAAGCTGTGTCCAATGAATGGGGTTTGCCGTTAATTGAAGATGCCGCAGAAGCGCTCGGAAGTTGGGTTGCTGACGAGCACTGCGGTTTAATTGGATCTTTAGGAATCCTTAGCTTCAATGGAAATAAGATAATTACCACTGGAGGGGGTGGTGCAGTTATCACCAATAATGTCGAACTCGCCAATCGCGCACGGCATCTATCCACAACAGCAAAGATTCCACACCCCTGGGATTTCAAGCATGATTTAGTTGGGTGGAATGATCGCTTACCAAATCTCAATGCAGCACTGGGAGTTGCTCAGATCGAGGATCTTGATCGTCGCCTTCTGCGAAAAAAGAAACTCTTTGATAAATACGTAAACCGCTTTGCTTCTATTTCGGGGGTAGAGATCCTTTCAGAGCAGCCGGGATCTACCAGCAATCACTGGCTTGTTTCCTTGAGACTTCTTGCTGATGATCCTAGTGAAGCTGCAGCAGCTCGTCTAAATATTATTGAGTCTGCTCATGCTGAGGGTATTATGTTGCGTCCTGTTTGGCAACTACTAAATCAACAGCCTATGTATTCTGACTCTCCACACGGACCTCTCCCAATCGCTGAAGATCAAGTTTGTCGGCTCTTGAATTTACCGAGTAGTCCACAGTTGTTGGAGAGTCTGGCAAAATGACTTCTTTGCTCCTTATCGGGTGTGGCGGGCACGCACGTTCATTGATCGATATCATTGAGGAGGAGGGACATTGGAAGATTGAAGGTCTGGTTGGTCTTCCTGAGCAGGTAGGGACAAAAGTGCTTGGGTACACTGTTATATCTTCTGACTCTGATCTTCCGCAGCTTTCATTGACTTGTAAAGCCGCAGTTCTGGCGGTTGGGCAGCTTCCAGATGCTCGTTTGCGTATTCGTCTGGCTTCATTACTGGATCGACTTGGTTTTGAAATACCTTTTGTCGTTTCCCCACACGCTGTTGTTAGTCGACACGCGATATTACGAAGAGGTACGACGGTCGGCCATGGTTCGGTTGTCAATGCGGGTGCTGTAATCGGCTCACACTGCACCCTCAATACTAGATGCCTCATAGAGCATGACGTCCAAATTGGTGATCATTGCCATGTCAGCACCGGAGCCGTTATCAATGGAGGCGTTAAGCTAGGCCCAGAATGTTTTATTGGCAGCGGCAGTGTCCTTAGGGAGGGACTAGAGCTGCCAGCACGTACTGTAATTAGTGCCGGCAAACGGGTGATGGGATGGCCACTTTTGTAATCGCGGAGGCTGGTGTCAACCACAACGGTGACTTCGCTATGGCTAAGCAGTTGGTCAGGGCCGCTGCAGATGCAGGCGCCGATGCAGTCAAATTCCAGACATTCACCTCTTCTTCGCTTGTCACTACCAATGCACCCAAGGCTGACTACCAGACTCTAAATGATGGCGCTGGCAGCCAACTTCAGATGCTTAATAATCTCGAACTAAGCGCTGAGCAACATTTCGAGTTGGCTGATTACTGTCGAGATATAGGTATTTCTTTCCTATCCACTGCATTTGGTGTCCCAGAACTACAGATGCTCCTTCAGGTTGGGATTAATGCGATAAAGGTTCCATCTGGAGAGATAACTCACCTCCCATTGCTTCAGGCGATGGCTCAAGCGGCACTCACTCATAACCTACCTGTTTACCTTTCTACAGGCATGAGTCGCCTAGGTGAGGTAGAAGCAGCCCTTCAAGTCTTTCTTGATGCTGGACTCTCGAGAGATAGGGTCACTCTTCTTCACTGTCTTAGTGCATACCCAGCTCCCGAGGACGAGGTCAATCTTTCTGCTCTCACTTCTATGCATTTAGCCTTTGGCTGTCCTGTTGGTTACTCAGACCACACCACGGGCATAGTGGCTCCAGTAGCAGCAGTTGCTTTAGGTGCTGTCGTTCTTGAAAAGCATCTAACACTGGATACTTCTTTGCCAGGCCCCGACCATAAAGCAAGTCTTGAGCCTTCTTCATTTGAACAAATGGTTTTCGCCATACGCAGTTGCGAGAAGATTGTTGGTGATGGCTTCAAGCGTCCACAGCCCTCAGAACTGAATACTCTCAGCGTTGCACGACGTAGTTTGAGGGCTGCGCGTCCAATCTCAAATGGACAACTTCTAACGCCTGATGATTTAATTTGCCAACGTCCCGCAGATGGCCTCAGTCCTATGTCCTACTTTCAGGTAATCGGTAAAATTGCCCGTCGTAATTACGCCGCTGGTGAAGCTATTGATGGCTGAGCATAAATCTCCGATAAAAATCGCAGCATTTACAGGCAGTCGAGCAGAATATGGTCTCTTGAGCTACCTTTTGAAAGAGATAAATGCTGACTCTCGTTTCGAGCTCCAACTGATTGTCAGTGGTAGCCATCTTAGTTCAAGTTTTGGGTTGACAGTTAATGAGATCGAATCAGATGGTCTCAAGCCAACTCATTTTGTACCTCTTGGTCTAGAGCGTATCCCCCGTCCGTCTATGGCCGAGCTCACTTCCATTGCTTTGTCAGGTGTAGCTGCTTGCTTACTCAGTTCCCAACCTGAACTTATCATTATCCTTGGTGACCGTTATGAGGCATTTGCATGTGCAGCTGCAAGCCATCTTACGGGCATACCAATTGTTCATCTGCATGGTGGTGAAACAACAGAAGGTGCCTTGGATGATAACCTTAGGCACGCGATTACTCAATTAAGTACTTGGCACTTTACGGCTGCAGATCTATATGGTAAACGAGTAATATCGATGGGGAAATCCGCTAAAAACGTCTTTACAGTCGGACCTTTAGTCCTGGATGGAATTCTACGCGCCACCGAATTGAACCGTCCCGACTTTGAGCGCCTGACCGGATATCGTTTCGGCGATACAAACTTGCTCGTCACCTATCACCCAGAAACTCTTAGAGAAGATAGAGGGCTTGAGGGGTTTCAAGCGCTCCTCAATGTCTTAGGGCAGCTCGATACACATGTACTCTTTACATATCCGAATGCAGACGATGGTAGTGAGGATCTTTTGAAGCTCTTGCACCATTTTGTCGAAAGACACTCAGATCGAGCATGGTGTATCCCGTCTTTGGGTCATGAGCGATATCTTGCCGCGCTTCATTTGTTTGAAGCCATGGGTGGAAATTCTTCTAGTGGAATTATCGAAGCACCAATTGTCGGTATGCCGGTTTTGAATATCGGTGATCGGCAGCAAGGACGTTTCCGATTTGGACCCAATGTTTTTGATGCTCCTCCTGAAACTGACTCCGTCAGCTCAGCATTGCAACAAGCTCTCTTAGCTGGTCAGCGCGTGGTTTGGCCTCGAAAGTGCCCCGAGCCCGCTTTGACACCCACATCTGCGATCATGGAATGGCTGCGAAACCAGCAGTGGCGATAGGATCATAGTCAGAGTCGAAGCGCCGGCATGGTCTTTTTCCCTTTCCCACAGCCAATCGACAAGACAGCCTTCAGGTCTTCCCATCCAGAAGAAACCTTTTATGGTCTTCCTCCTGAAATCAAGTTCTGCCGTTCCTGCGTTATTAGCAATCAGCGTCCTTCTAGCACTGCTGAGTTTAAGAACGACGGCACAAAACCCAAGCAAGTGATTCACTTTGACGAATCAGGTATCTGCGATGCATGCCGCGTAAAAGAGAAAAAAAATAGTATTGATTGGAAAGCACGAGAACTTGAACTCCGTGAGCTTTGTGATCGTTATCGTCGGACTGATGGTTCTTACGACTGCTTAGTGCCAGGAAGCGGGGGCAAAGACAGTTTCATGCAAGCCCACTTACTAAAGTATAAGTATGGGATGCATCCTTTAACTTGTACCTGGGCCCCTCATATCTATACAGACTGGGGATGGAGAAACCATCAGGCTTGGATTCACGCAGGATTTGATAATATTCTTTTTACTCCTAATGGCAAAGTTCACAGGCTTATTACTCGCCTGGCTGTTGAAAATCTTTTTCACCCTTTTCAACCTTTTATCCTTGGTCAAAAAAACCTTGCACCCAAGATAGCAGCGCTTTACGATATTCCTCTTATTTTCTACGGCGAAAACGAAGCCGAGTACGGCAATCCTCAAGTTGATATGAATTCAGCTGTGCGCAGTTGGGAATACTTTTCCTCATCATCGGAAGATGAGATTTACCTAGGAGGCACTTCGCTTTCTGATCTTAGGGAGTTGGGTTTGCAGCCAGTTGACTGGGAGCCATATATGCCGATTGATCCGCAAAGAATCGCCGATAAAAAAATAGAAGTTCATTATCTGGGCTACTACGAAAAATGGCATCCCCAAAGTGCTTACTATTATTCTATCAAGCATGGAGGCTTTGAGAGTGCTCCAGAACGCACTGCTGGTACGTATAGCACCTATAATTCAATTGATGATCGTATTGATGATTTCCACTATCACACAACATGGATTAAATTCGGCATTGGAAGGTCTACATATGATGCAGCTCAAGAGATTCGCTCGGGTGATATCACCCGAGAAGAAGGTGTAGCTCTAGTCCAAAAATATGATGGAGAATTCCCGGAGCGATGGGCCCAAGAGATCTTTGACTACCTTTCTCTTCCGCCAGATCAGTTCCCCGTCGCATCTAATTCCTTTGAAAGTCCTGAATTCAATCGTAGTTATTACGATCTTCTAGCAGAAAAATTTAGATCTCCACATTTATGGGCTTTCACTAGTGATAACGATTGGAAGCTACGTCGTACGGTTTTTGATGATGTAGCATCTCATCAACAGTTCACCGCGTCCGAATGGATCGGTAATTCCCCGAATTAGTATGGGCTTAACCAAGCGACTAATAGCTCGTCTCGATATCAAAGGTAGTCGTCTCATCAAGGGTGTTCGGTTCGAAGGGCTCCGCGTCGTTGGGGACCCCAGTGAAGCGGCCATTAAGTATTACCAGTCCGGCGCTGACGAGCTTCTATATGTTGACGCCGTCGCGAGCCTCTACGGCCGAAATAGCCTTTTTGATTTGCTTCGCAAAAACTGCGAGCGTGTCTTTATTCCCATAACAGCCGGAGGCGGAGTTCGATCCGTCGCAGATGCCAAGGCCCTTTTGGCATCTGGAGCTGACAAAATTGCGATCAACACAGCAGCTATCCAACGTCCTGAGCTGATCACAGAACTTGCACAAGCGTTTGGCAAGCAGTGTGTCGTCGTATCGGTGCAAGCTCGTCAGAGTTCCAGAGGGTATTGGGAAGCGATGACCGAAGCGGGTAGAGAAAAGTCTGGTTTAGATGTTCTGACTTGGATTCAGAAGGCTCAAGAAGCAGGTGCTGGTGAGATCTTGCTTACTTCCGTTGACAGGGACGGAACCTGCACTTCACCGGATACTGAGTTACTGGATGCAGTGAAAGATTTAGTCACAGTACCCTTAATCTTTGGTGGAGGGATTTCTACTGACGATCAAATCACCTCGATGCTTACTAATCCTTGCGTCTCAGGTGTCAGCGTGGGAGCTGCACTTCACTCAAAATTACTTGACTTTGCCCGTTACAAGGCGAATGACTTCATATCTGAACAGACTAACCTACTAAGCCCTTTATGCAATTCTCCCTTTTCCTCTAGCACTCCTCTTTCTGGAAAAAAAATAGGTATCATCGACTATGGTATGGGTAATACCCATAGCCTGCTAAATGCCTTCCGCTCATTAGGCGCCACTGTAGCTATCTCGAGCGAATCTCATAATCTAGATTCTTGTGATCTTCTAGCCTTACCTGGTGTTGGTTCATTCCCAGCAGGGATGGCTGCCCTAGATCGGCTCTGCCTTACCCCATTCCTCAATGAGTGGGTCTCTCAAGGAAAGGCCCTGCTCGGCATCTGTCTTGGTATGCAGATGCTCTTCTCACAAAGCGACGAATATTCTGTTACTCCAGGCCTTAACTTTATCCCAGGGAATGTATCCTGTCTTCCCTCCAACGATTCCTTCGGCCAAAGAGTTTTGCTGCCGCATGTTGGTTGGAACAAGCTCATACCAGTCGTTCCTTCGTCTTTATCTGAGGCTCAGCATATCTACCAATATTTTGTCCATAGCTATGCCGCCATCAATATCTCTCCTGAGTATGTGAACTGTGTCTCCCGTTACGGAGGAAAAACCTTTGCTGCGTCTGTTCGCTATCGCAACATCATTGGGTTCCAGTTTCACCCCGAGCGTAGTGGTCCAAAAGGACTTGAAATTCTTGCGCAGGCCGTTCTATCTGTTATCCCATCATGAAGAACACTCTTGTAAAAGACTGGCTCAACACAACCGTTAAATCTGGAAGCACCCTCACTGACGCTTTGAGGGTTATGAGTGATGCCGGCTATCAGCTTGCCCTTGTTGTCGATGATTCTTGCAAGCTTCTTGGAATGATTGCAGATAGCGACATTAGAAAAGCACTGTTGAATGGTCTTTCTCTTGAACAGGAGGTTGATTCTGTTATGAATCCTGTTCCGATAGTTGTTTCTCCCTGTATGGGAGAGTCTGAAGCTCATAATCTTATGCGTATCAATCACTTCTTCCACTTACCTGTCGTAAACCATGCAGGTCAGTTGATAGGTCTACACGTCGCTGAGCACCTTCTTAGTACGCCAGAACGAGTTGAAACCGTTGTAATCATGGCTGGCGGTCGTGGTCAAAGACTTATGCCCCTTACGGCCGAAATACCTAAGCCCATGCTTCCCGTAAAGGGCAAGCCCATGCTTGAACACCTTATTGAGAAGTTGTCCGGTGAAGGCTTCCAGAATATCGTGATCTCTGTCAACTATCTATCAGCAGTAATCCTTGACCATTTTGGTGACGGTTCTCGTTTTGGTGCTCATATCTCCTATTTGCATGAATCAGCACCCCTTGGCACTGCCGGCTCTCTGTCCCTCCTTGATCCTTCACTACTGACCCAGCATCTTCTTGTTGTCAATTGCGACGTACTGACTGACGTCTGCTTTGCTGACATGATTGACCAGTGTATTCGTGACTCTGCTGATGCCCTAATGGCTGTGAGACCGCAAGAGTGGCAAAATCCGTTTGGTGTGGTGCGCAGTATAGGAACCCAATTCACCGGCCTTGAAGAGAAGCCTATCGTTAGGGCTCAGGTTAATGCTGGTATCTATGTTGCAACACCCCGTCTTCTTTCATTACTCCAGCCGGGATGTTCTTGCGACATGACAGAACTGTTCCTGCGTGGCCTCGACCAGCAGATGAACCTGCATGTCTTTCCGCTACATGAGCTGTGGCTTGATGTGGGCAGGCATTCCGATTATGAGACTGCACAGGAGGTTTAGGTTGGTTGGCTTCTGTAGCTTCCCGTTGCAGGATTTAATCATCTAGCTTTCCTCGCTGATGAGTTCTATGACCTCTGTAACTTCGTTGGCTGATTCTTTTTTGTCGATGACCTCTTTGGTCGTGGCATCTGGTTGACAGAGTCGGAGTGTCTGTCCGTTCGTTATAACTAACGAAAATACCTTTGAGTCTTGACTGATCGCACCTATCACGCGATCATCTCTGGAGGTAAATGTTATTCCAGTCCTTCCTATTCCACCTCTTTGGATAGGTCGTAAATTTTTTATCTCGACTTTGCTAACCGTTCCGTATCGAGTCGCAAGCCATATGTAGCCGTTGCTGTCTACAGACTGCGATCCAATTGCCTCTTCTCCGGGTAGCAACCGGACAATTGATACTCCCTGTGCATTGCGACCCATCAACGGCACGTTCCCGTCGTTCATTTGCAGGCGCAAACAACGTCCTGTGCTTGTAAAAACTAGCAAATCTTTACCGTCCTGGCAAACAACAACCTGCTTGAGGTTGACCCCTTCCTTGAGTTTCAGAACGGAGGTGGCCCGCCCCGACAGATCCTGGAACTCAGCGAGGGGAAGGCGCTTGAAGCGACCGTCACTGCTGAGGAGGCCAACGCTCCTTCCTTCAGCCTCTTTTGGCAGCGGCAACAGCTGAACGACACGCTCACCACTCATGCCCTCGGGTAGGAACTTTTCCAGGGTTCCCGGGTTTTGCCCGGCAAACTCCCAGCGCAGTACGGCCACACGGCCTGCGTCCGTGAAGGCCAACAGGGCAGGACGGCTGCTGATCGGCAGGATCAGGCGGGCGGGTGAGGGGTTGTCGCCCAGGGGTGCTGGCTCATCCAGGTGAAGCCGCCCCAGCAGTTGGGGGCCCACAACCTTCACTTGTCCATCGGCTTGGATCACCAAGCGACCGTCGTTCGGGAGACCCTCGAAGGCCCGTTGCCGCAACAGCTCCGTGTTGGGCCGTTGGGCCGCGGTGCGCTGGGCCACCAGCTCATCGCCGCCCTCCACAAGCCGTGTACGCCTGGGCGTGGCAAAGCGCTTCTTCAGCGCTTTGAACTCGGAGACCATCGCGTCCAGCAGCGCTGGCCGTTCATCCAGCAGGTGACGCAGGCGGGCCCGCTCCTGGCGGAGGTCGTCCGCTTCCTTGCGCAGGCTTTCTTGCTCAAGCCCGGTCAGCCGGCGTAGGGGCATCGCCAAGACGGCATCGGCTTGGCGTTCATTGATGTCGAGGTGCACCTGCAGGCTGGCCTTAGCGCTGGAGGCATCGGGGGCCGCGGTGATCATTGCGATCACCCGTTGAAGGGCATTGAGGGCGGTGATCAGGCCTTCGACCACTTCGAGGCGATCTTCCGCACGCTTGAGGGCGTGCTTCGTCCGGCGAATGATCGTTAGCTCCCGGTAGTCCAGGAACTCCTGGAGGAGCTGGCGCAGGCTCAGTTGGATTGGCTTGCCGTGGACCAGGGCTAGCAGGATCGCGCCGTAATTGCTCTGGAGCGCCGTACGCCGCTGCAGGTCCGCTAAGACCTTCTCCGGGTTGGCGTCCCGGCGTAGCTCGACGACGACCCGCATGCCTTCGCGGTCGGATTCGTCGCGAATGTCGGCGATGCCATTGATCTTGCCGTCGTTGACCTGCTCAGCCAGCTTCTCGATCCAGCCGGCTTTGCTCAACTGATATGGCAGCTCTGTGATCACGACGGCTCCGCGCTTGTGGCGCCCCTTGCCCGGCTGAATCTCCTCGATGTGGGCGACGCCCCGCATCGGGATGCTGCCGCGGCCGTAGAGATAGGTGTCCCGCAGGCCGCTGCCGGTGAGCACTTCACCGCCGGTGGGGAAGTCCGGGCCTGGCACGAGCTCCAGGAGCTTCTCGTCGCTGAGCTCCGTCTTGCGCACTAGGGCGATCAGGGCATCCACCACTTCCCCCAGGTTGTGGGGAGGAATGTTGGTGGCCATCCCGACGGCGATGCCGGTGCAGCCGTTCAATAGCAGGAAGGGCAGCTGGGCCGGGAGCACGGTCGGCTCCTGCTGGGAGCCATCGAAGTTGTTCGCGAAATCGACCGTGTCGCTGCCGATTTCATCGAGCATCGCCTCATTGGCGATCGGTGCCAGACGCGTTTCGGTGTATCGCATGGCCGCCGGTGGATCGTCATCCACCGAGCCAAAGTTGCCGTGACCGTCCAGCAGTGGATTGCGGCTGGCGAAGGTCTGCACCAGGCGGACCAGGGCGTCGTAGACCGCCTGATCGCCGTGGGGGTGGTACTTGCCCAGCACGTCGCCGACGACGCGGGCGCATTTGCGGTAGGGGCGATCTGGGGTCAGCCCCAGCTCATGCATCGCAAATAGGATGCGCCGTTGAACCGGTTTGAGGCCATCGCGGGCATCGGGCAAGGCCCGTCCCACGATCACGCTCATGGCGTATTCCAGGTAGGAGCGCTGCATCTCCTGATGCAGCTCAATCGGCTGGATACGACGCTCGTCGGATGGGTCGGGCAGCGGCTGTTCGGGGCGCGCCTTGGGCATCCGAGGTCAGAAAGTGCGGCTCAGCCTACCGAGGTTCTTCCACAGGCTCAGCATCGGCATTGGCCTGGGCTCGCTCCACATCGCCCTTCAAGTTGGCGTTCGCCAGCAGAACGCTTGTGGCCTGGCGCAGGCGACTGCCCCAGAGCTGCTCTTGCTGGTAGCTGCTGAGGACGTAGTTGGGATCGCCGGCCAGGGCCCGCTTGGCCAGGTCGAGGCTTTCGCCATTGCCGGGGTCCTGGGCATTGAGGGCTGCTGCCAAGGCCAACATCGGCTCGGCCGCCGTGGGCCGAATCGTCAGCACGGATCGCCAGCGTTGGATGGCTTCGGCGTCCTTGCGTTGCTCATAGAGCACCAGGGATTGGTTGTTGATCGCTTCCCAGAAATCGCTGCGCAGCTTCGAGGCCCGCTCAAAGGCTGAGAGCGCGGCTTTGGATTCCCCCAGCAGGATGTAGCCATTGCCGAGATCGAAGTAGGAGACGGCGTTCTTGTCGTCGATGCGCTGCCCCTCGCGGATCAGCTCAATCGCGCGCGCCGGTTGGTTGGCCTTCAGGGCCAGAGAGCCCTGGGCAAACAGGATCCCGGCGTTGCGGGGATCGAGGTTCCGCGCTTGCTCGAGGGAGGCGGAGGCTTCGGCGTCCTCGCCGCTCCGCAACTGCGCTTCCGCCAGCAGCAGCCAGCCCCGGGAATCCGTCGGGATGAGTTGAACAGTCAGGGCCGCCAGGCTGGCGGCTTCCTCGGCCTGGCCGAGCTTCAACAGTCGGCTGGCGGCTTGGGCAATGCCCAGACCTGCGGCCTCCAGGTTGCGCTCGCTGGGCAGCACCACGTAGGGCACCAGAGCCTTAGCGGGGCCCCCAGTGAGGCTGGCCAGCATCAAGGGCGCTGCGGCGAGAACCTTCAACCAGCGCGCAGCCATCGATGGAGGGCGATCGAGGGCTCAGCCTAGGGCCGCTGCAATGTTTCGCCTCCACATCGCGGGTTTGATCCGCCGCAGGGCTGAGGCCCGCAGTTTGTCGTCCCAGTCCGCATCGCTCCAGCCCAGGGCTTCAGGTCCTTGGAGGTCCAGCCACCAGGGACGGGGTTGCAGATCGGGATCGCTGCTGGAGACCCGTTCCCCCTGGTTCCAGGGGCAAACGTCCTGGCAGATGTCGCAGCCGGCCACCCAACCGTTTAAGCCGCTGGCGATCTCGGGCGGTAGCTGCTCCGCGCGGTTCTCGATCGTGTGAAAGGCCAGGCAACGGCGGGCATCGACGACAAACGGTTCGCGGATGGCGTCCGTGGGGCAGGCGTCGAGGCAGGCGCGGCACGCTCCGCAATGGGGTGTGGCGGGTGCGTCCGCTGGGAGGTCCACGTCGGTGAGCAGGTGCCCGATCAGCAACCAGGACCCCCAGTCGCGGTTGATCAGGTTGCTGTGTTTGCCGATCCAGCCCAGGCCGGCTTCCTCTGCCCAGGCTTTGTCCAACAGCGGCGAGCTGTCGACGCAGGCGCGCCATTGGGCCTGCGGCTGCTGCTCCTGGAGCCAACGTCCCAGGGCCCGCAAGCGCCCATCGATGAGCCGGTGGTAGTCCCGGCCCCAGCCGTAGCGGGCCACTTTCAAGCTGCCAGGCGCCGGCTGGGCATCGACGTAATAGTTGAGGCCGACCGCGACAACACTGCGGACCCCTGGCAACAGCGCCTCAATGGCTTGGCGTCTGGGGTCCTGCATCCAGGCCATCTCCCCGTGATGTCCTGCGTTCAGCCAGCGCTGCAGGGCGGCGGTGCGCAGGCGTAGTCGCTCACTGCCGCCCGCTGAGGCAATCCCCACGAGGTTGAAGCCCAACTCCAGGGCTTGGGCCTTGAGCGCCACGGCCAGATCCTCAGCCGGAAGGGGCTGTGGCTTGGGTTGATCGCCCCTACGCTTGCCCAACTTCCAAGGCCCTCCCGGTGAGTTCAGCTGTTGCAGGACGTTTCCCCAGTCTGTTGCGCTGGCTGGGGATCACCCTGGTGGTGCTGCTAGCGCTGCAGCTCCTGGCGGTGCTCTCGGTCAATGGTTGGGGCGAGCAGAGCTTCCGTCAGCTGCTCAGCTCCACCCTGATCACCCAGTCGCCGATGGCCCTGGTGGGGATGCTGTTGATGCTGCTCGGTGCGCGTCTCGAGGATCCCCAGTCCGGTCCGACGCCCCTGCGTTGGACGGTTTGCGTGATCAGCGGTGTTCTGGCCTTGGCCCTGCTGTTCACGGTTCCCGCCACCATCAGCGGCGACCAGAGCCTGAGCGATCAGACCAACCAGTCCCTGCAAGCCCAGCGCGGTCAGCTGGAGCTCGCCAAGGCCCAGCTCGACAACCCCAAGGTGCTGGAGCAGGTGATCGAGCAGGGGGTGCAGAACGGTCAAATCCCCGAGGCGGCCAGCGACGAGGAGAAGAAGAAGGCGGCCCGTGCCTTCATGGAAAGCCAGCTGCAGCAGGCCGAAAACCAGATCAAACAGGCTGAGACCCGCCGCGATCTGGCGTTGAACCAACGCCGGATTGGTGGGACGGGCACCGCTGTCGTCTTGGTGATCGCCTTTGCGCTGCTTGCCCTGGCGGCTGTTCTGTAGGGCGACTGGCTAAGTTGCAGGTTGGCACTTTGTGACCGGAATTCCGGCCAGTCGAGCGACGCAATTCAGTGGTGCAATCCAGCCCCAGACCTGAGCAACCGCTGGGCGATCGCCTCCAGCAGGACCTCAAGAACGACCTGATTGCAGGCCTGTTGGTGGTGATTCCCCTCGCCACCACCATCTGGCTCGCAACGACGGTGAGCCGTTTCGTTCTGGCGTTCCTGACGTCGATTCCGAAGCAGCTGAACCCGTTCAACACCCTGAACCCGGTGCTTCAGGAGTTGATCAACTTGGGTCTGGGTCTGCTGGTTCCCCTGCTGGGGATCCTGTTGATCGGCCTGATGGCCCGCAACATCGTCGGCCGTTGGTTGCTGGAGTTTGGAGAGGGCACCCTGCAGCGGATTCCCGTGGCGGGCTCCGTCTACAAGACCCTCAAGCAATTGCTGGAGACCTTCCTGCGGGATAACTCCAGTCGGTTCCGCCGCGTGGTCCTGGTGGAATATCCCCGTGAGGGGCTCTACGCCTTGGGCTTTGTCACCGGTGTTCTCGGGGCGACGTTGTCGGCTGGCTTTGAAAAGCCGATGCTGAGCGTCTTCATCCCGACGGCCCCGAACCCCACGACCGGTTGGTATGCGGTGGTGCCGGAGTCTTCGGTTCAGGACCTGGATCTCTCCGTGGAAGATGCCTTCCGCACGATCATCTCGGCCGGCATCGTCAATCCCGATGAGCGAGAGACCCCGGCCAGCCGCAGTTTCTCGAGCCTGCTCGCCCAGTTGCGAGCCCCCGCCTACTCCCCCCTTCCCTCCAACAAGGCCTGATGCAGAGCCGCTCCGTAGCCCGCGAACTGGCCCTGCTGATGCTGGGTCAGGTCAGTGACCGTCAGCCCAGCGCCGACACCTCCCTCGACACCCTGCTGCAGCAGGCCCTGGCTTCCCTGAGCCAGCACGTCCGGGAGGCCCTGGATCAGGCTGCGACTGAACTGCAGGCCGCCCAACAGCAGCTGTTGGACAGCGAGCTGCAGGATCAAGGCGCGGTGGGGCAGTTGCCCCGGATTCGTCAGCACCTGCAGGACGGCCTCGAGCACGCCGAGAACGGTCTGAATCGCCTCTCCGCGAGCCTGGAGCTGCCCCGGCTGTTGATGCTTTCGGATCAAGAGGAGATCAGACGCGGCGCCATCGACCGAGCCCGTGCCGTGCTGACTGGTCGTGCCGATTTGGATCAGCGTTTGGATGCGGTGATGGAGGGTTGGCGCCTGACGCGGCTCCCCCGGATCGATCGCGACATCCTCCGTCTCGCCGCCGTGGACATCGAGCAGTTCAACACTCCCGCGCCGGTGGCTTGCAACGAGGCCGTCGAGCTGGCCAACCGCTACAGCGATGAGCAGGGCCGCCGCATGATCAACGGCGTGCTGCGTCGTTTCACGAACGCCCCCGCCAAGAGCTGAGAGACGGCATGGTTTACGACTGGTTCAATCGCAGCGCGGCCCCTCAGAACCCCCAGGATCCCCAGCCGGAACAGCCTGCTGAGCCCCCTGCCCAACAAGAGGCTCCGGCAGTCCCCACCCCTGCCGCTGCTGAGCCCGCTCAGG
The DNA here is from genome assembly GCF_014217875.1 of Synechococcus sp. LTW-R. NCBI lineage: Bacteria > Bacillati > Cyanobacteriota > Cyanophyceae > Synechococcales > Synechococcaceae > Synechococcus > Synechococcus sp. LTW-R. The sequence goes on along the minus strand of NZ_CP059060.1, from coordinate 1,737,809 downwards.
GGTCCCCAGACATCGATCAGGACGCGCTCGATTGGGCACGCCAGGCCTACGCCCGCCTGAAGGCCCAGCAAGAGGCGCAAAAGCAGGAAGCGGCCGCGGCTGCTGAGCCAGAACCGGAACCAGCGCCCCCAGCGGAGGCCACTCCCGAGCCCGAGCCTCTATCTGCTCCGGCTCCGGATCCCGTACAAGCTGTTCAGGCCTCCGAACCGGCGGCTGGCTTGTCCTTGCTGGAGCAGGCCGCAGCCCAGCGGGCCCAGCGCCAACAAGAGCAGCTGGAGCGGGCCATCGAGACTCCGGTCGCGCCGGTTGAACCGACTCCTGCGGCGACCGATGAGGCGGCTCCGAGTCTCGGTGACTTCGATGAGGACTTCACCTGGTCGGCCGAGGTGTTGGCCGCCCAGGGCCGCCAGCTCTCCGATATTTCCCTCGAGGAAATCGACTGGCTCGGGCGCCTGCGCCGGGGCATGGAGAAGACCCGCCAGGGCTTCGTCACCCAGCTGCTCGACACCCTGGGCGATGACCCGCTGACCCCTGAGGTTCTCGACGACCTCGAATCGCTGTTGCTGCGTGCGGATGTCGGGGTGCAAGCCACCGACCAAGTCCTTGAGGCCCTGCGTAAGCGCCTTAACGAGGAAGTCGTCGAGCCCGAGGAGGGCATCCGCTTCCTCAAAGATCAGCTCAAGGGTCTGCTCGATCAGCCCATCCAGGCCAGTGGCACGGCATTGCTCGCTCCAGAGCGCGGTCGCCTCAACGTCTGGCTGATGGTCGGTGTGAACGGCGTGGGTAAAACCACGACCCTGGGCAAGCTAGCCAACCTGGCGATCCGCAGTGGCTACAGCTGCCTGATTGCTGCTGCCGACACCTTCCGGGCCGCGGCGGTGCAACAGGTTCAGGTTTGGGGCGAGCGCAGTGGCGTCACCGTGGTCTCGAACCCCTCCGCCAATGCGGACCCTGCGGCGGTGGTCTACGACGCGATCGGTGCGGCCCAGGCCAAGGGCACGGACCTGGTGCTGGTGGACACCGCTGGTCGGCTGCAGACGAAGCACAACCTGATGGAGGAGCTCTCCAAGGTGCGACGGATCGTGGACAAGCTTGCCCCGGATGCCCAGGTGCAGTCGCTGTTGGTGCTGGACGCCAGCCAGGGCCAGAACGGCCTGAAGCAGGCCATGGCTTTTGCCCAGGCCGCCGGTCTGACCGGGGTGGTCCTGACCAAGCTCGACGGCAGCTCCCGCGGCGGCGTTGCCTTGGCGGTTTCCTCGGAAGCCGGGCTGCCGATTCGCTTCATCGGTGCGGGCGAAGGGATTCGCGATTTGCGGCCCTTCAACAGCTTCGAGTTCGTCGAAGCACTCCTCGCCAAATAAGCCAAACAATCGCGGCTATCTTGCGCGCAAGTGAGCACCTTGCCGCCTGCCCATCATTCGCATCCCGGTGGAGTGGGCTCCCTGAAGCCGGCATCCGCCGTCGCTTCGCTGCGTCAACTGCTCGACAGCCTTGGGAAGGAGCAGCGCCGCAACCAGGAGCTCTTGGCCTCGCTGGCTTTTGCGCTGCGCAGCTTCACCAACCTCGAGCGTTTCCTGGAGTTGGTGCCCCTGGTGGCCACCCGTCTCATTGAGGCCGAAGGGGCGGCGCTGGTGGTCTTCCACCCCGATGGGCGCCTGTGGCGGGAGCAGCTCCATGGCAGCCACCCCGAACTGCTGCGCCAGCTGGCAACGCTGTCTGATGAGCAGCTGCAGCAGGCCTCAGGAGACGAGGCGGTGGCCCAGCTGCTGGATGGGCTGGTGCGACGGCACTTGGCGGATCGGCCCTTGGTCGCCACTTCTCTGTCAGCCCGCAGCCGCGTTCGTGGGCGCTTGTACGTGTTTGGCTCCAAGGCGGGCCTGAGCTGGAGCGAGAGCCATCGCCGCCACGTCCAACTGGTGGCGGATCTGGCCGGCGTCGCGGTGGAAGGCGATCAGCTGCTCCAGGAGGCCCGGCGCCATGAGCGCCTCGATCGCCAGCTCTCCACCGGCGGAGAAATCCAGGCCCAGTTGCTGCCGGATCACTGCCCCGTGATCGAGGGGGTCGAATTGGCCGCCCGCTGCCGGCCTGCCTTTGAAGTTGGTGGGGATTACTTCGACTTCATTCCGACTCGGCCCCAGCTGATTGGCCGGCAACGGGAGCAGGGGCGTTGGGCCCTGGTCATTGGCGATGTGATGGGCAAGGGGGTCCCGGCGGGATTGTTGATGACCCTGTTGCGGGGCATGCTCCGGGCCGAGGTCTCCAGCGGCTTGCCTCCTGATCAGATCCTCCATGACCTGAACCAACTGGCCCAGGAGGACCTGGCCCAGTCCCACCGCTTTGTCACGCTCTTCTACTCCGACTTCGACCCCCGCACCCGCCTGCTGCGTTACGCGAACGCCGCCCACAATCCGCCCCTGATTTGGCGGCGGATTCACCATGCGGTGGAGCGCCTGGATGCCCCAGGGCTCCTGATTGGCCTGCAGAGCGAGGCCCAGTACGGCTGCAAGCAGATCGTGCTCGAGCCGGGTGATGTGTTGCTCTGCTACACCGACGGCGTCACGGAAGCCTCTGGGCTCAACGGCGAGCGCTTTGACGAGGAGCGCTTGGTTCAGGCCCTGCAAACGGCCTGCCGCTCTGGTGGTGGTGCCCAGGGGATTTTGGATCAGTTGTTTGCCCGCCTCGATCGGTTCGTTGGGCCCGATCGCCCCCTCGATGACGACGCCTCGATGGTGGTCTTGAAGGTGCGTGAGGAGGTGGCCCTGCCGAGCGTGAGTAGTCGCCTGCCAAGCTGAGATTCAGCAGCGATACCGGGCCCGATGGCCGTTGATTCCTCTTCCTCCACCTGGAGTCAGCGCTTTGAGCAAGGTCTGCATCCAGCGATTGAGCGTTTCAACGCCTCAATCGGTTTTGACATCACCCTGCTGCAGCAGGACCTGGATGGATCGATCGCCCATGCCCGGATGTTGGGCAGTACCGGGGTGATCACGGCCGAGGAGGCTGAGCAGCTGGTCGGCGGCCTCGAGCAGGTCCGAGCAGAGGCCGCCGCGGGTCAGTTCAACCCTGGTCTCGAAGACGAGGACGTGCACTTCGCCGTGGAGCGAAGGCTGATCGCGATCTTGGGGCCCTTGGGCAAAAAGCTCCATACCGGTCGCTCCCGCAATGACCAGGTGGGCACGGATTTGCGGCTCTGGCTTCGGGGGCAGATCGACTCGATCGATGGCGCCTTGGTGCGCTTCGAGCGGGCGCTGCTGGCCCAGGCCGATGCCCATGCAGACGTGATGATCCCGGGTTACACCCACCTGCAGCGGGCCCAGCCGATTTGTTTGGCCCACCACCTGCTCGCTTATGTGGAGATGGCGGAGCGGGATCGAGCTCGCCTGCAGGACCTGCGCAAACGGGTCAACATTTGCCCTCTAGGCGCCGCAGCCCTGGCGGGGACCCCGGTGCCGATCGATCGCCGTCAGACGGCGGCGGCCCTGGGCTTCGACGAGGTCTATGCCAACAGCCTCGATGCGGTGAGTGACCGCGACTTCGCGGTGGAGTTCACCGCGGCGGCCAGCCTGGTGATGGTTCATCTGAGCCGCCTCAGTGAGGAGGTGATCCTTTGGGCCAGCGAGGAGTTTCGCTTCGTCAGCCTCACGGATCGCTGCGCCACCGGCAGCAGCCTGATGCCCCAGAAGAAAAATCCTGATGTTCCCGAGTTGGTGCGGGGCAAGTGCGGGCGCGTTTTCGGTCACCTGCAGGGACTGCTGGTGATGATCAAGGGCTTGCCCCTGGCCTACAACAAGGATTTCCAGGAGGACAAAGAGGCCCTCTTTGATGCAGTGGCTACGACCCTTGCTTGCCTGGAGGCGATGGCGATCTTGTTCGAGGAGGGGTTGGAATTTCGTTCGCAGCGTCTCGAGCAGGCGGTGGAGAGTGACTTCTCCAACGCCACGGATGTGGCGGACTACTTGGTCGGTAAGGGCGTCCCCTTCCGCGAGGCCTATCAATTGGTGGGGGGCCTGGTCAAAACCTGTCTGCATGAGGGGATTCTCTTGCGTGAGTTGCCGCTGGAGCGTTGGCAGGAGCTTCATGCCGCCTTCGAAGCTGACATCTTTGAAGCCATTCACCCCCGTCAGGTGGTGGCGGCCCGCCGCAGTGAAGGCGGAACAGCTTTTGATCAGGTTCGGCTTCAACTGGAGCGAGCCAAAGCGCGGCTCCCACAGTGAGCCAACCGGTTCAAATCGCTTCAGCCGGTCTAGGGTTCAAGGAATGAATTCACGCCGAATCGGCCCAGACGGCCTGTGAGCATCTTTGTTGGCAACCTCCCTTTTCGCGCAGAGCAAGAGGACGTCGCCGAGTTGTTTGCCCCCTTTGGCGAGGTCGCCAATTGCGCCCTTCCCTTAGAGCGGGACACCGGTCGTAAGCGCGGATTCGCCTTTATCGAACTCGCCGATCCTGATAGCGAAGATCGCGCGATCGAAGCCCTTCAAGGCGCTGAGCTGATGGGCCGCCCCCTTCGCATCAACAAAGCCGAACCCCGTTCGGGCGGCGGTGGTGGCGGTGCCCCACGCCGGGTCGGTGGCTATGGCGGTGGCGGCTCTGGTTATGGCGGCGGTTATGAGAGCAACCCGGCACCCGCGCCTCGGGTCGATCGCCCCTCCGGTGCCCAAGGGTGGGAAGACCGCAGCTACGGCAGTCAGAACGACTCCTTTGGCGAAGGCAGGACCCGCCGTCGCCGCAGCAGCTATCAGGGCGACTAGTCCTGGGCGATGACGCCCCAAAACAGGGCGTAGAGCGCGGTGACCACACCAAGGCTGGTGCCCCAGCTGGGGCCCAGACTGAAGCCAAGGCCCAGGTTGATGCCAAAGCCCATCACCAAGGCCAGGGCAATGCAACCGCTCAGCTTGAGGCTCGCGACTCCGGTCGCGTCTTCCTCATCCAGGAGCCGTCCACTGAGGGGGATGTAGGCACTGATGGCCCAGAGGGCCGTTCCTGGAAGCCACAGGCTCCAACTCGTGAGTAGCCAGTCGGAGATCACGAGGGCGCAACCGGAGCAGGGGATCTCCTTAGCATCGCCCTTCTCAAGCTGACCCCCGTGATTGCTTCGACCTGGCACTTTCAGGGGTACCCCATCCATTGCCTGCAAAAGGGTCCGTTGCAGGCCACTGCCACTGAGAGGCCGGCGCTGCTGTTGGTCCATGGCTTTGGGGCCTCGACGGATCATTGGCGCTTCAACATCCCTGCCCTCCAGGAGCACTACGAGGTCCATGCCCTCGATCTCTTGGGATTTGGGCGCAGCGCCAAGCCAGCCGGTCCCAAGTACGGCGGTGCTCTCTGGCGCGATCAGTTGGTGAGCTACGTCCGGGAGCGCATTGGTCGTCCGACGGTGACCGTCGGCAATTCATTGGGCGGCTACGCAGCCCTGGCGGCAGGGGCGGCTTTGGGGCAGGACAGCGCGGGGGTCGTGCTGCTGAACGCGGCCGGCCCTTTCTCCGATGAGCAGGGGGAGCCGAAGGGTTGGGGGGCGATTACCCGCCGAACCGTCGGTTCAGCCCTGCTGAAGAGCCCCATCCTCCAGCGCCTGTTGTTTGAAAACATGCGTCGCCCCGGGAACGTGCGCCGCACCTTGAACCAGGTCTATATCGATCGGACCAACGTCGATGACGAGTTAGTGGAATCAATTCTGGCCCCGTCCCGGGATCCTGGCGCCTTTGGGGTTTTTCGAACGGTCTTTGATATTCCTCGGGGCCAGCCCCTCGATGAGCTTTTTGCCGAGCTCCAGTCGCCGCTGCTGCTGCTTTGGGGCATCCGTGACCCCTGGATCAACGCGGCCGGTCGTCGGGGGGCGTTCGAGCGCCATGCTCCGCAGGGCACCCAGGAGGTGGTGCTGCAGGCCGGCCACTGTCCGCATGACGAAGTCCCCGACCAAGTGAACAGGTCCTTGTTGGAGTGGTTGGCGCAGCTCCCTTAGTCTTCGGCGATGCTCAAGGGTTCGGGACGGAAGCGGCGTTTTTTGGGCTACGGCGCCCTGAACCTCTTGGCGACGAACGTGGTGCTCCAGGGCCTGCTGTTGGTAATGGGCACGGGTTTGGCCACGTTTCTCAGTCAGCTGCTGAACGTGGGGCTGGGGTTTGTTTTGTACGGCAAGCGGGTCTTTCGGGTGGAGCGTTTGCAGAAACGCTCGGCGCTTTCGTATGCCCTGATGGCGCTCTGCCTGTGGTGGTGCAACTGGGCTGGGATTGATTGGTTAGCCGGGTTGGGCCTCACTAGAAACTTGGCTGCTCTGATTTTGATCCCTGTGTTGGCAGCTCTTTCCTACGCGGTTCAAAAGCTGGTGGTTTTCCGTCAGTAAGCCTTGGAGAGTGTGCTGGACTACTCCCAGTTAAGTACGCGTCCCATGGTCTCGGCAGGAAGCCGCCCACTCCTTTCGGTGATCATCCCCTGCTTCAACGAAGCCGCAACGATTCTTGATCTCATTGAGCGTGTCCGTCAGGCGCCTGTGCCCTCAAAGCAGCTCATCGTTGTAGATGACGGGTCGACGGATGGGACCAGAGACTTGTTGAGCCGTCTCGATGCACCGGACCTAACAATCCTCATGCATGAGAGGAATCAGGGTAAAGGAGCTGCTTTGGCGACGGGGTTTGCAGCAGCAGAGGGTGAAATTTGCATCGTTCAAGATGCCGATCTGGAATATGACCCAAATGAATTCCCCCTAGTCATCGGACCGATTGTTGAAGGGAAAGCAGATGTCGTTTTTGGTAGTCGCTTTCAAGGCGCAGCTCCCCATCGCGTTGTTTATTTCTGGCACCGTATGGGAAATGGATTTCTAACACTGATGAGTAATATGTTTACCGACCTCAATCTGACTGATATGGAAACTTGCTATAAAGCGTTCAGAACAGAGATCATTCAGTCGATACCGATACGTGAAAGACGTTTCGGCTTTGAGCCTGAGATTACTGCGAAAGTCGCAAAGCGTCGTTGCAGGATATACGAAGTCGGTATCTCTTACTATGGCCGAACCTATGACGAGGGGAAAAAGATTGGCTGGAAGGACGGAGTGCGCGCAGTTTGGTGCATCTTGAAATACAACCTCGCTTCTAAGTAAATACTTGAATAAAACCTATTCTCGACATCTATCCGTATTTGTCTGGATCGCTTTTGGTGTTTATCTCGTCTCGGCGATTTCATCGCTTTCACCCGATCTCATTTCATATGACGAACCGATTGATTACCATGCAGTTACGGGTCATGTATGGCATGCATTTCAAGCGGTTCGCCTGAAGGCCCCAGACTATACAGACATTATCTCGAATACGGAGTTCTACGGGCAGTACGGACGACTGCTTGGGTGGTTCTTTTTCTTCGCTCATCGATTCTTTCTGTTTGGCCGAGGATCCTTTGAGCAAGTCGTCAACACTAGCCTAGTTGATTGGAATCTGACTGGTTATATATTTTTTTCACACCTTGCCAACATCCTTATTTTTTTGATCGGTGGATATGCCGTCTATTCCATTGCAAAGCGCTTTGGTTCGGCTGAATCCTGGCTATCGCTCTTATTTTATCTCACTCTTCCAGTTTTAGTTGGCCATTCTTTGTTTAGCACGAAGGATGTACCTGCGGCTGTTGTCTATACTTGCTTTACAGCGTCGGCACTTCGCTTTGCTTGTTTGCAGTCACGTTTTAACTACTTATTAATAGGGCTCACCGCGGGTGCCTTGTGCAATATCAAAGTTCTATTCTTTCTGCCAGTACTTCTTACGATTGCGCTGATTAGTTTTTTTTCTCGCCATGAGCTTGATCCTTGTTGGAAACTGAATCTAGTTAAGTCAATCGCAATCCAAGTAACATTAACAGCATTTTTCTGGCTTGTTCTCACTCCCCCGGCCTGGCTCAACCCAATTGAATATATCCTTAATGCTTTCCAGCTTTTTAGTAACTTTCACCAGGGTGGAGGATGCACAGACCTACTTGGGCATCAGTTTTGTTTAGGAAATAACAGGCTGCTAACTCTTTTATATCTTTTGGGTTGGCCGCTTGTCCACCTGCCATTGATCCTAATTTTAGGAGTAGCAGCGTATGCATTTTCTCTTTGGAGACGTTTTTCATTGAAGAGCATGCCAAGCCGAACTGATTACTCGTCTAGGGTTCAGCTGCTTCTATGGCTTCAAATATTAATAGTGCCTTCTTTGGCTGTCTTCGCCGGCAGTAATCTATATGACGCAGACAGGCATTACTTATTTATCTATCCTCCGATATGTATTGTTGCTGCAAATGGCATCTTCAATTTGGCATCAACATTGTCCGACCGCATCTTCAGAATCTTTCGCTTAATATTAGCGAGCTTAATCATCATATTGATGATTAACAACCTAATGCTTTCTCCTTATCAATATATTTACTTCAATGAGGTTGGTCGACTTTTTGCTAGCCACCGAAATACATCTCTTGACTACTGGGCTGTTTCTGCACGAGAAGCCGTGCAGCAATCAATTTTGTACGGTCAACTTCCTCTGCAGCCAAGACTCTTTAGTGCTGTTGACTTTGTAGAGCCTCCTCCCTTCAACTATGCATTAAGGGCGATGGGTGCTTCGGTAACAGACGACAAAGGCCTCCCTGGAGTGTATTTCAAATATCGTAATCCAGGTGATCTGAGATTTCCACCGCAAACAGGCCAAAGCCGGTCATGTGACGTAGTTCATGAGGTTCATCGTCGTCAGTTGCTTTTTGCTCCACTTCTTCTCTCTAGGCTATACCTTTGTCCTCCAGCTGATTCGAGTTTGCCGAGCTAGTTGTGGAACGAAAGAAGTCAGTCGTTCGGATTAAAGAGCTCTTGCAATCACTAGCTCGTTATATCTTTCGTGTTGTCATTCCGATTTTAATCCTTCCGCTCTTATTGTTCTTTGTGGCTTCACCTTGGTTGGGTGCAAATGAGTATCCGCTACCTTCTGGCCTGAATATCGAACCTGCCGCTTGGCTCAGGTGGGATTCATTTCACTATTTATCCATTGCGCAACAAGGATATTCGGCTCAACCTTGTGGGGAATTTGTTTGTGGGAATACAGGTTGGTTCCCGTTGTTTCCGTGGGTGATTAATGCATTTGCGACCTTGGGTCTATCAATATCCAGTGCCGCGTTGTTCGTCACGCTCTTATCGTTATTGATATCGTCTGAAATCCTCTCTCGTTTGATACAGAGGCGTTGGTCTCCAGTCTCCGTTGCCGCTGCATTTCTACTGCTACCTGGCGGTATCTATCACGTGGCAGCTTTTCCTGTTTCCCTGACGACGGCTTTAGATCTCTCAGCGATTTGGTTGTTTTTGCATTCTTACTTGGGCGCATCGGCAGTTAGCGCCTTCTTAGCGGCATTGGCATACCCAAGTTCCGTGATTCTTTCGATTGCATTGAGCCCTTTCCTGTTTGAGACAACAGTTTCGAAAAGAGTGCAAACAACTTTTTTTCGCATTCTTCCTGTAGCTGCTCCAGTGTTTGGCTACTTTGCGTCTAGAGCCTGGATTGATCATGCCTCTGGCATTGTCTCGGCTTACTCCTTGACGCAAGCAAGATATGGCCATGCCTGGAGTGTCGCGTTTTCGGTCCTTCGCTCTTCAGTTCGCTACTTCTGGAAGAATCCGGTTTATCTTCAGACAGCTACAGTCTTTGTTTTCATGATTGTTGCGACGGCTCTTGTATTGCGCCATCTTTCATATACAAATGCGCTATTGAGTCTCTGTTTCTTGTTGATGGGGTGGTCGTGCTGGATTCTCCCGCATTTTATTGGCGACAGCATTTCTATTTATCGGCAAGAAGCTCTGCTCGCGCCGTTCTTTGTTTTTGCGGGCAGCTATTTGCCGCGCAGGCTTGTGGTTTTTGTGTCTGTTCCTCTAATTGCCATGTTCATTGTGATGACTAGATTGTTTTTTGTTGGCGAATTGGTCTAGCTCTGCTTTTTCTGTACATCTTCGTTGGTGCTGCCTAGCCTTGGCTTCTTGCTTTGCACCTGTTCATGCACGTCTTTGAAGCTCCTCACGGTGATCGCCTTCAAGTGGTTCCCGAACGTGGTGGTTTGTTGACGAGCTGGATTTGCAATGCTCAAGAGCGTCTTTATTTCGATTCGGAGCGCTTTGCCGACCCCGCCAAAAGTGTCCGGGGCGGCATTCCCGTGCTGTTCCCGATCTGCGGGAATCTCCCAGGGAACCGTCTCGATCTCCCGCAAGGCAGCTACACCCTTGCGCAACACGGTTTTGCCAGGGACTTGCCTTGGCAACTGCAGCCCTTGAGCGATGGCTCAGGGATTCGTTTGGTGTTGGAGTCCAATCCCCAAACGCTTGCGGCGTTTCCCTTCGCGTTTCGTTTGAGCCTGGATTACCGGCTGGAACCCTCGGCCCTCGAGATTCTGGCCACGGTTGAACACACCGCCGGCAGCGAAGGCCCCATGCCGTTCTCGCTAGGCTTGCATCCCTATTTCGCTGTGAGTTCGCTGTCGGCCGCCAGCTTGGAGGGTTTGCAGGAGAGCTGTTTGGACCACCTCCAGATGGCTCCTGCTTCAACGGCCGATCAGTTGGCCAAGCTCTCGGAGGGAGTGGACCTCCTCGCAAATCCCACGGGCGATGCGGTTCGCCTGGTCGATGCGGGTTCGGGCCAGACCATCACCCTTGAACTCACCGCTCCCCTGGATTTGGCGGTGGTCTGGACGGAACCACCTCGACCGATGGTTTGCCTCGAGCCTTGGACAGCTCCGCGCGGTTCCCTCGCGACGGGTGATCGCTGTCTGCAGCTCGACCCTGGACAGGCGATGCAATTGCGTTGCCGTTACGTCTGCTCAGACCCCGGGTAGTCGCCCTCGGGCGAGCTGTTGCAGGGGGTCAAACTCCCGCTTCACCGCTGCGACCAAGTCGTGGTTGGCGCCTGTGGGCCAGGGTTTGAGGCCATTTGCGGTTGGTTGCTGCAGGAGTGTCAGCTGACCACCCAAGGATTGGCAGCGCTCGCTGAGGCTGGTGACTTGCTGGGACGGAAGGTCTTCGGGTTCCGCCCAGCCCATGCCTTGGCCGATCCCTGCGGCCAGGTTGAGACGAATATCGGCCTCACCCAGCAAGGCATGGGCTTGCGCTGGTGGCAGGCCAATACGTATCAGCCAGCGTTCCTTCTTGAGTGATGCCCCGGCTTCACGGCCTGTGCCCTCGAGCTCCTGCAGTGAATCGGCATCAAGGCTGATCGCTTCCAGCCCGAGGGTCATCGCGTGGCTGCGGAGCCCCTCCAGTTGTGCAGTCACAGCCTCGAGGCTGATGCTGACCAGCCCCAACAGGAGGCTGGGGTCTCCTTCGGTCGTCCTCCAATCCAGCCTTTGCGGCATCAGATCGGCCCGGAGGCAGGCCTGTCGCATCGATTCCAATGCTTTGAGCTCTCCCTGGAAGAGCAAGCCAGCGCGGTGGGGCTGTTGAGGGAAGGTCCGCAGGGTGACCTGGGTGATCAGTCCAAGGCTGCCCCAACTGCCGCAAAACAGCCGCATCAAGTCGTAGCCGGCCACGTTTTTCACCACCTGGCCACCTGCTTTGGCCTCGGTGGTGTCCGCCCGCATCACCTCCAGACCGATCACTTGATCGCGGATCCCCAGGTAGCGCTGACGAAAGCCACCGGCCATGCCACGGGCGACTAGCCCACCGACCGTTCCGCTCTGGCCTCCATCGGTCCCGCTCCCCCAGGGCCAATCGACGGCGAGCCACTGTTTGCTGTCTGCCAGGGCGGCCTGCAGGTCGATGAGGGGAAGACCAGCTTCAACGGTCACGGTGAAGTCGCCGCTGGAGTGATGCAGCAGCCGGTTCAGCTTGGTGGTGCTTAAGAGCTGCGGCTGCTCGAGCGGCGCACCCCAATGCAGCCTGGTGCCTGTGCCCGCCGGAGTCCACGGCAGGGCCTGCTGATGCCACTGACGCACCAGATCTTGGAGTTCGCTGCGTTCAGGGCTGATCACGGCACGATGGTGCCATGGCTGAGCGGATCAAGGTCCTGGTCCTCGATGACGATCCAACGGGATCGCAGACGGTGCACAGCTGCCCCTTATTGCTGCGTTGGGACGCAGACAGCCTGCGTCATGGATTGGCGCATCCCTCACCCCTGATCTTTCTGCTGGCCAACACGCGGGCCTTGGATCCCAGGGCGGCTGAGGAACGCGTTCGGAGTATTTGTCAGGCCCTTAAACCCGCCTTGGCTGAAGCTCAGGCGGCGGGAACGATTGATCGCTGGTTGGTCCTCAGCCGCGGGGACTCCACCCTGCGCGGTCACTTTCCGCTGGAGCTTCAGGTGATCGAGCAGGAGCTGGGTCCCTTCGCCGCCACCTTGCTTGCCCCTGCGTTTTTGCCTGGGGGACGCACCACCAAGGACGGCATGCACTTGCTGCATGGGGAACCTGTTCATGCCACAGCCTTTGCTCAGGATCGTCTCTTCGGCTTTTCCAGCAGTTACCTGCCGGATTGGGTCGAGGAGAAAACCTCCGGCCAGATCTCAGCTGCGGTGGTCGAGCGGATCGGTCTTGTTGACTTGGAGGCCGGCCCTGATGGTTTGCAAGCACAGCTGGCTGCTCTACCTCCGGCAGCGATCGCCTGTGTTGATGCCGAGCAGCCTGAGCAGCTGACAGCCATCGGCGAGGCGATCTGGGCGCGTGCGCGTCAGGGGCAGCGTTTCGCCCTGCAGTCAGCCGCCAGCTTGATTAATGGGCTCGTGCCGCTGCCTCCGCAGCCGCTCGATGTGTCTGGGTTAGCCCGTCTCCGGCGGCGAGAGCCCAGTGGTGATTGGCTCCCTGGCTTGGTGCTGGTGGGTTCCCACGTCCCCCTAGCTGATGCACAACTGACCACCCTGTTGGCAGAGCCGGCCTGTGCTGGCATCGAGCTTGATGTCAGCAAGGTGGCCCGCGTTATCAGCGGGCCTGAACCGGTTCGATTGTTATCCAGCTTGGAGCAGTCCTGGCGGCAACAGATCGAAACGGTGCTCAGTGAGGGCCTGACTCCCGTTGTCTTCACCAGCCGCGGCGAGCTCCATTGCTCGAGCGCTGCGGAACGTCGGGAGCTTGGGATGGCGCTGGCTGAGCTCATGGCCCGGCTTGCAGCAGCCTTGGCCCCTCAACTGGGCTATCTGATCAGCAAAGGCGGAATCACGACCCACACGCTGCTGGAGTCGGGTTTGCAGGCCCCTTGGGTGGAGCTTCAGGGTCAGCTCTTCGCCGGACTCTCGCTGGTGTTGACCCCTTGCGGCCTTCCGGTCATCACCTTCCCCGGCAATTTGGGTGATGCGCTGAGCTTGCGTCAGGCCTGGGAGCTCATGCAGCAGCCCTGAGCCGTTGGCTGGCTTCTGAGGCCAGGCCACCGGCGGCGACCAGTGCGAGCGCCCAGAGGCTGTTCACGGAATCGCTCCAGAGGGCTGCGAGCAAAAACGCTAGCGAGACGGTTGCCACAACGATCGGCGTCAGCGGGTAGGCCCAGCACCGAAAAGGCCGATCCAGCTCGGGCTGACTTTGCCGCAACACCATCAAGGTGATGAATCCACAGAGGGGCAATCCCACGTAGAGGAAGGCCCCCATCCCCAGCAGACTTTCAAAGGAACCACTGACCACCAGCAGGGCGCTGCAGAGGGAGGTGATCAGCAGGGCATTAATGGGGGTCCCGCCAGCATTCACTTCGGCGGTGAAGGAGGGCATCAGCCCATCGCGACCGAGGCCAAACAGGATCCGTGGTGCGGCCATGGCCACCGTGTTGGTCACCCCCAACAGGGAGATCAAGGCCACGGCGGTGATCACTGTCCTGCCCAATGGCCCCACGAGGCGTTCGGCGGCGGTGGCGGCGGGCAAGCTTGATTCCGCGAGGACGGGGATCGGCAGCACATGCAGCAGTGCGGCATTGATCAGGAGATAGAGCCCTGCGACGGCGAGCACACCTCCGATCAGTGAGCGCGGCAAGTCCCGGCTGGGTGTGCTGAATTCTTCAGCGAAGTAGATCGGGCAGGCCCAGCCGTCGTAGGTTGTGATCACGGCTTGTAGGGCCAGCACCACGGGCACGAACAAGTTCACATCCGGTGGGATGAAGCTCGCGGGAGCTTCCACGCGATTTGGGAGCGGCAGCGCGAAGCAAGCCACCACCAAGGCCGCAAAGATCAGTGCCTTGATCAGGCTCAGGAACTCTTGGCTGGCGCCGCCCGAGCGCACGCCGGGCCATTGGATCAGGGTGAAGAGCGCCAAGATCCCAACAGCGATCCAAGCGCTGCCAATCGGCAGAAGGGGAGCGAGGTAGTCCCCCAGGGTCGTGACCACCCAGGCCAGGCCGATGCAGTGGGCGATCCAGTCGCTCCAGCCGACCAAGAACCCTGCCCGACGCCCAAACGCTTCTTCGGCGTAGACGTACCAGCCCCCTGCTCTCGGCATGGCTGCCGCCAGCTCAGCCACACAGACGGCGCCCAGCAGCGCGTATGACGCTCCCAGTATCCAGATCCAGAGGATCAGCGGCTGGGAAGGCAGTTGATCGGCCACCAACCCCGGGATCCGCAGGATGCCAGCCCCAATGGTTCCGCCAATGGAGCCCGCAAGCCCAAAGCCCACGCCAAGCACTTTGAGCAGGCGGCCGGAATCGTTCAAACCTCAATACCGATGGCACGGACCAGGCTGACCAACGCCCTGCTTTCAATGTGGACCAGATCCCGCAACCGTCAAGAAAACCTGGCTTGGCATGTACCTAGGATCCGGCGATGCCAAGCAGAGTGCAGCTGCCGAAACCGCTGGCGTGGGCTGGTCTGGATGCCGGCTTGATCGTCGCTCTGTGGGTGGGTTTTCACCAGCTTCGCTTTGGCGTGGAGCCTGAGATCAGCAAGGGGCCGCTGATTGTCATTCCCCTCTTGGTTTTTCTGCAGTGGTTGCTGGGCGCCTATGCCGGCCTTGCCCGCCGCACCCTGACGGTTCAAGACCACTTCAACCGGTACCTCTCCGCCTGCATCGCGGTGGTTTTGATGCTGGTGGTCAGCTACGTGGTGTCGGGCCTCAGCTTGGATGCATCCATTGGCCGCGGCTTCCTGATTCCAGTGCTGTTGAGCGGTGGCTGCAGTCTTTTGCTTCTGCATGGCCTGCAAGGCAGTAGTCATTTCTGGCAGCCCCAGCAGCGCTGGTTGGTGTTGGCCGAGAAACAAGAACGACGGGTGTTGTCCCAGGAGCTGGAGCAGGGGGGCTGCGATGTGCCTGCAGCCGTGGAATGGCGGCCCCTGTCTGGTGCCGCCCCGATTCCGGATTTCCTGCCTGAGCTGCTCAAGCTCCAAGGCGTCGCCGTGGGCCGTGGCTCGGTGATCGCTGAGGACCAGGAGGTGCTTTTGCGCTGGCAACGCCAGGGCGTGGTCATTCGTCCCCTTGCGGATTGGGCCCTACATCACTTGAAGCGCTACCCGCCTGGCCTGCTTCAACAGTTGGATTGGACGGAACAGCTGGAGCGCTTGTCCGGTCCGCGTTCACCCCAGCGCTTTCGGCTCAAGCGTTTGGTGGACCTTCTTCTAGCGAGCGCAGCCTTGCCCGCGCTCGCCACGCTGCTGGTGCTCACCCGTCTGAGTTCCAAGGTCGCGATGGTTCAGTCGCCGTGCGCTGGCATTGATGGCCAGGTCTTCGGTCAGTGGCGCTTTGGTGGGTCCCGCTGGTTGGAGCGCACAGGCCTGGCGGCTCTGCCTCAAGTTCTCAACGTGCTGCGGGGTGAGATGAGTCTTGTGGGCCCGAGGCCGGTGAGTCCCGAGCAGCAGAACCATCTGCGTGATTTGGATGAGAGTTTTGAGCTCCGACTCTTGATCAAGCCTGGGATGACCGGTTGGGGTCGAATCTCGGGACCAGCACCCCAGGAGGTTGATGCCTTGCGTTGGGAATTGGGCCGCGATCTCTATTACCTGGCCCGCGGATCGGCGCCCCTCGATCTCTGGATCCTGCTGCGAGCGGGTTGCAGTTTGCTGGTGAAATCTTCGCTGGGCTTGATCCAATGGCCGTAACGAAGCGTCGACTGGCGGCGCTGGTCACCCATCCCATTCAGTACTTTAAGCCGATCTTTCAAGGCTTGGCGGCTGACCCTCAGGTCGAGTTGCTGGTGGTTTACGGCTGTGACCACGGCTTAGAGGCCAGCGCTGATCCTGATTTCGGGGTGACGTTTGCCTGGGATAGCAATCCGATCGAAGGTTTTCCCTCAAGCTTTGCCAGCAAGGCACCCCTGCAGGCCTTGAGTTCCACCAAAGGTGCTTGGCCCATTGCCCGCCAGGCGGCCGCGCAGATCCAGGCGTTTGAGCCCGATGCGGTGTTGGTCTTCAGCTACTCCCCGCGGTTCATTCAGTTCACCACCCTCCTGTTAGCCCAGGCAGGACAGAAGCTTTGGCTGCGGGCTGAAACGACCGACCACGCCCTCGAGCGCTCGGGGGTGAAGCGCTTTCTGCGTGATCGGGTCTTGAAGCGTTGGTATGGGCTTTTTAGTCACGTCTTCCCGATCGGCACCCGCTCACAGCAGCACTACGTGCGCTTGGGCATTCCCTTTGAGAAACAGAGCCTGGCTCGCTATGCGGTTGATGTGGATTTCTTCGCCGCGCAGGTGGCCCAATGGACGCCGCAGCGTCAGCAACTGCGGCGCGGGTTGCAGATTCAGCCCGGCGACCACGTGTTGCTGTACGTCGGCAAGATCAGCCCGGTCAAAAATCCTTTGCTGCTGCCCCAGGCCCTGGCGCACTTAAAAGCCGACCCACGATTGAATTCAATCGTGGTGGTCGTGGTTGGCGATGGTGAGTTGAGAGTGGCCCTGGAGACTGAACTGGAAGCCGTGATTCCTGGTCGTTGGCGCGGGATGGGCTTCCAAAATCAGCAGCAACTGGGCCGTTTTTATGCGCTAGCGGACACCTTGGTGCTGCCCTCGATCCAAGGGGAGACCTGGGGATTGGTGGTCAATGAGGCTCAGCAATTTGGACTGAATGTGATTTGCAGCGACAAGGTGGGATCGTCGGTTGATCTCGTGGAACCCTCTGAGCGGGGGAGGGTCCATCGCAGCGGTGATGCAGCCGATTTTGCAAGGGCCATTGCTGAGCTCTCCGCGTCTTCGGCGCTGGCGAGCCCGGGCATGGAGCATTTGCCCCATCCTCAGCAATTGGTGGGGCAGGTGCTGAACCAGCTCAAGGACTTGCCCGAAAACTGCGGCTGAGCAGCTGCATCGGGTGCAGGACTTCAAGCGTGGCTGGGGCGTGCTGACGCAGTTGAAGGGTGCAGCCGATGTTCGAGCTGGCGGCCAGGCTCGCCCCGGTTCCCGCCAAATCCGTCACTTTCATTCGACCCAACTCGGCGGCCGCTTCGGGTTGCACCAGGTTGTAGATCCCGGCACTGCCGCAGCAGACCCCTGCATCCAAGGCTTCTTTGAGGGCGAGATGGGGGATGGCCCTCAGGAGCTGTCTGGGTTGAGCCTTGATCCCTTGCCCGTGGATCATGTGGCAGGCGTCATGGAAGGCCACCGCCAACGGTCGCTCGGCACTGGCGGGTGAGCCATCGGCATGGGCAAGGGGCGTGAGTTGCTTTTTAAACGAGGGCGCCAGGCCCACTTCGCTGAGGAATTCGTGGACGTCTTTGACGGGTGCATCAAAGGAGGCCTGAGCTTCTCCAGCGAGGATTTGGCCGTACTGCTTCAGGGTGTGGCCGCAGCCTGAGGCGGCGATCAGGACCGCGTCCACCGGTTCGCTGGTCTTGAACGCCTGAATCAGATCGCGCGCGAAGGTTTTGGTCTGCTCGAGTTCTCCTTGGTGATGGGTGGCAGCTCCACAGCAGCCCTGTTGCTCAGGGATGACGACTTCAAAACCATTGGCGCTGAGAACAGCAACGGTGGATTGGTTCACATCAGGGTCAAACACCCGTTGAACGCAGCCAAGGACCAAGGCCACCCGTCCGCGTTTGGGTCCTTGGGCGGCCACGACGCTGGGGAAAGGCGCCGCTTCTGAGGTCTTGGGCAGCTCGGGCAGCAACCTGTCCATCGCTTCCAGTTCTGGCCCCAGCACCCGCAGCAGGCGGTTGCGCCTCACCCAGCTTTGAAGACCCGAGCCGCTGTAGCTCCGCAGCAGCGAGAGCAGTGGCCGCAGGCGGTTGGGGTACGGCAGCAAGGAGAACAACAGCTTGCGGAAACTCCGCTGCCAGGGGCTTCTGAGTTCCGGAGCGTTCAGCTTGGGCCGGGTTGCTTCGAGCAGTTCGTCGTAGCGCACACCCGATGGACAGGCGCTGACGCAGGCGAGGCAGCCCAGGCAGGTGTCGAAATGGGCTGCGACCTGTTGATCGAGCGCGAGTTCTCCATTGCCAATGGCTTTGAGCGCATGGATCCGTCCCCGTGGGGAATCCATCTCTGTGCCAAAGACGCGGTAACTCGCGCAGGTTGGTAAGCAAAAACCACAGTGCACGCAGGGATCGGTGCTGTTGATCAGGGGCTCGGCCATGTCAGGTACTTTGCCCTCCAACTGCCTAAAGGTGGCTGCTTCATGACAGGCTTTGGTGTGCGGAGTTTTCACCAACCCATGCGCATCCTGGGAATTTCCGCCTATTACCACGACAGTGCCGCTGCCCTGCTGGTTGATGGCGAGGTTGTGGCAGCTGCCCAAGAAGAGCGCTTCACGCGGAAGAAACATGATTCGTCCTTCCCTGCTTCAGCAGCTCGTTATTGCCTGGAGTCTCAGGGTCTGAAGCTGAGCGATATCGATGCAGTCGTCTACTACGAAAAGCCACTGCTGACCTTTGAGCGTCTCCTCGAGACCTATCTAGGTGCTGCTCCCCGCGGCGGGCGCTCATTTGTGGCCGCGATGCAAGTCTGGTTAAAAGAAAAGCTCTTTCTCAAGACTGAGCTGAAAAAACAAGTGGCGGCCCTCGCTGAGCCTGATGCCAAGCAGCCTGAGCTGCTCTTCAGTGAGCATCACCTTTCCCATGCTGGAGCAGCTTTTTATCCCAGTCCGTTCGAGAAGGCGGCAGTCCTCTGCATGGATGGTGTCGGTGAATGGGCGACCACCTCGGCATGGTTGGGTGATGGTTCCGAGCTCAGTCCTCTCTGGGAGATCAATTTTCCTCACTCGCTGGGGTTGCTCTACTCGGCGTTCACCTACTACTGCGGTTTTAAGGTCAATTCAGGTGAGTATAAGTTGATGGGCTTGGCTCCCTATGGCGAGCCGAGTTATGTCGATCAAATCAAGTCACATTTGATTGACATCAAGCCAGATGGAACATTCCGCCTCGATCTGAGTTACTTCAAGTTTCATCGTGGCTTCCGTATGACGGGCCGAAAGTTCCACAAGTTGTTTGGCCGGCCCCCGCGCAAAGGAGAAACAGAGCTCAGTCAATTCCATATGGATTTGGCTGCCTCCATTCAGGTGGTCACCGAAGAGGTTGTTCTCAAGTTGGCTCAGACCCTGCGGAAGGAAACGGGCGCGAAAGCACTTTGTTTGTCAGGAGGTGTCGCACTCAATTGCGTGGCGAATGGGAAATTGCTCCAAGAGGGCATCTTTGATCAGATCTGGATCCAGCCCGCCAGTGGCGATGCGGGTTCAGCCCTTGGTGCTGCTCTGGTGGCTTGGCACCAGCACTTCAAAGCC
Source organism: Synechococcus sp. LTW-R (assembly GCF_014217875.1). Taxonomy (NCBI): domain Bacteria; kingdom Bacillati; phylum Cyanobacteriota; class Cyanophyceae; order Synechococcales; family Synechococcaceae; genus Synechococcus; species Synechococcus sp. LTW-R. Next base: position 1,718,229 of record NZ_CP059060.1, on the reverse strand, counting down.
AGCCGCCAACCGGTATCTGGCGATGCCATGAAGGGCACCTACCTCGGTCCCGCCTTTTCGAACTCTGAAATCCGCGACTATCTCACCAGCATCAAGGCTCCATTCCATGCCCTTGAAGACCCGCTCCTGTTTGATCGGTTGGCCGAGCTTTTGGATCAAGGAAAAGTGGTGGGCTGGTTCAACGGCAGGATGGAATTCGGTCCCCGCGCTCTAGGTGCACGTTCAATCATCGGCGATCCGCGCAATCAGCAGATGCAGAGCGTGATGAACTTGAAAATCAAGTACCGCGAAAGCTTCCGCCCCTTTGCTCCATCTGTTCTCGAACAGGAAGTCTCAAATCAGTTTGAGCTCAATGCCAAGAGCCCTTACATGCTCCTGGTGGCGCCGGTCAAGAAAGAGTTGTGCCAGCCGATGACAGTAGAACAAGAGAAGCTTTTTGGAATTGAAAAGCTTAATGTTCCGCGCTCATCTCTGCCAGCAATTACGCATGTCGATTACTCAGCGCGCGTCCAGACTGTGTCGGATCAAACCAACCCCCGCTACTTCAATCTGATCAAGTCCTTCCAGCACAGAACGGGTTGTCCGACTTTGGTGAATACATCCTTCAACGTTCGCGGGGAGCCTATTGTGTGCACGCCTCAGGATGCTTACCGCTGTTTTATGCGGACGGAGATGGATGTGCTTGTGCTTCAGAACCAGTTGTTGTTGAAGGACGAGCAGCCGCAAGATGAGGCTGACGAAAGTTGGAAACAAGAGTTCGAGCTCGATTGATCATGTCCCAGTCATCGCATCCATCCAAGAAACAGCTCCGCGAGTTTGGAATCCTGCTTGGAATCGTTTTTCCGGTCGTCTTTGGTTGGTTGATTCCGACTCTCAAAGGCCATCACCAACCTCTTTGGCCCTTTCTGATTGGAGTGCCAAGTCTGACATTGGCTTTACTCGCTCCGCGAGGACTTCAATGGCCTTACCAAGGTTGGATGAAGCTGGGTCACATCTTGGGCTGGATCAACAGTCACTTGATCCTTGGAGCCGTCTTTGTTTTTGTGCTTCAGCCCATTGCCTACGTCATGCGTTTGACCGGTTACGATCCCTTGAAGCGCAAGCGTGCTGGGCTTGAGTCCTACCGTGAGCAGGCCAAGCACAAGTCTGTCGATCTAACCCGAATCTTCTGATTTCACAATGGAAGCTTTTATTGATCTGCTCAAGGATGTCTGGGACTTCCTCAAGGTACGGAAGAAGTACTGGCTAGCCCCCCTGATCATCACGATTGTTCTGATGGGATCGCTTCTGGTGTTCACCCAGGGATCGGTTGTGGCACCATTTATATACTCAATCTTCTAGCAACTACATCATCTGCTCCACTATAAAAGCCCGGTCCAGATAGGCCGGGCTTTTTAATGTCTAGAGCTCGAAGTGCTTAATCACAGCGTCGGCAAATCCACTGCAGCTCACCGGCTCAACAGGGGGCTCCATCAAGCGGGCCAGGTCATAAGTGACCTCCTGATTGGCAATCGCATCACTGATCCCTTTGGTGACCAAATCAGCGGCTTCCTGCCAGCCCATGTACTCGAGCATCATCACGCCGCTCAGAATTACCGAGCCCGGGTTAATGCGATCGAGTCCCGCATGTTTGGGGGCTGTGCCGTGGGTTGCTTCAAAAATGGCCGCGGTGTCGCCGATGTTGGCGCCAGGGGCCATGCCCAAGCCGCCGACTACGGCTGCTGCTGCGTCTGAGATGTAGTCACCGTTCAGGTTCAAGGTGGCCAGGATCGAGTAGTCCGCAGGGCGCGTTTGGATCTGCTGGAAGATGCTGTCGGCGATGCGGTCATCAACCATCACCATCTGCTTCCACTTGCCGCCGCCATGGCTGGCTCCGATGGCATCGACCACCCCCTGCACCTCAGCGCAGATCGCTTCTTTTTTCTCGGGTGTCAGGCTGTCGTAGCCCGGGTCGATCATCTTGGCGTTGGCCTCAATGCTCAACCCAGGGTTCTGATCGGCGTTGTCCAGGATCCAGCTCTCTCGCTCCGTGACGCAGTCAGCACGGAATTCCGTCGTCGCCAGCTCATAACCCCAATCGCGGAAGGCGCCCTCCGTGAATTTCATGATGTTCCCCTTGTGCACCAGGGTCACGTGGCGCTTTTTGCCTTCCATCCGCAACGCGTGCTGGATCGCTTTACGGATATGGCGCTGGCTGCCGTCTTTGCTGACGGGCTTGATGCCGATGCCTGAACCCTCAGGAATCTGCCGCTTACCGAGCTTCCCGTTGGCCGGAATGACCACTTCATTGAGGTGTTTGCGCAGCTCCTGGCCGACGGGATCGTTCGCTTCCCACTCGACACCCATATAGATGTCTTCAGTGTTCTCGCGGTAGACGATCACATCGAGGTCCTGGGGCCGTTTGTGCGGGCTGGGCGTCCCTTCGTAGTAGCGGCAAGGACGCACGCAGGAATAGAGGTCAAAGATCTGCCGCAGGGCGACGTTCAGCGACCGGATTCCACCTCCCACTGGGGTGGTCAGAGGGCCCTTGATGGCGACGCCGTACTGACGCACGGCTTCCAGGGTGTCTTCGGGCAGGTACTGATAGGTGCCGTAGAGGTCGCAGGCCTCATCGCCGGCATAGACCTTGAACCACTCGATCCGGCGCTCGCCCCCGTAGGCCTTGGCGATGGCCGCATCCAGCACCTTCTGGGTGGCCGGCCAGATGTCAACGCCCGTGCCATCACCACGAATGAAGGGAATGATGGGGTCGTTGGGAACGATGGGCTGACCGTTCTCGAAGCGAATGGCCGTTCCTTGCGTGGGGGCGGTGAGCTTCTCGAAGGTCGCCATGGCTGCGGCAAAACACTGAAGGTGAGCCTAGGTTTCAGCCAACCAGGGTTCTGCAGCCGGAGGCACGCATGAATGCAGGCGACCAGGCTCGATCGCTTGAGCTCGCCCAGCTGATCGCTTCCGTGGCCGCGCTGTTTCGTCAGCACTTCCCTGATGCACGGCCGAATCTGCGGCCTTGGCGGGATGATCCCCAAACCCGCGCCTTTGAGGATCGGCAGACCCTTGACCTGTCGTTTCATCTCCCTGGCTGGAGCCCCCGCAGTCAGTGCCGCTCGTTCTTGGTCCAGCTGAGCCTGTCCGAGGGCGTGACGCAGGCCAGGCCCAGGCTGCTGGGGGTCACCATTCGAGGTTTGACCTACGAGAGTGAGCGCTGGAGGCTCACCACCCTGGGGGAGTGGCTCCCCGCCGGGACCCATCCGCCGGTTGAGTCTGTGACCCTCAAGCTCAAGCAGTTCTGCGCCGAGCTCTTCGATCTTTTTGAGGCAGGAGCGAGCGAAGCCGACGTGGCGTAACCCTTCGCAACCTTGGGCTCACCCACGACAACGTTCCTCTTACTTTGATTCTCCTGACCGTGCTCCACGGCACGACCACGATTTCAAAGACATGTCTGTCGCTCTTGCTGCCCAGTTGCGTGAAGGGACCAAGAAGTCCCACACCATGGCCGAGAACACTGGCTTCGTGAGCTGCTTCCTCAAGGGCGTCGTGGACAAGGCGAGCTACCGCAAGCTGGTGGCCGACCTCTACTTCGTCTACGGGGCGATGGAGGACGAGTTCGCCCGCTTGAAAGACAACCCGGTCCTTGCCCCGATTGCTTTTGAACAGCTGAACCGCCGTGAGGCCCTTGAGAAGGACCTCGCCTACTACTTCGGCTCAGATTGGAAGCAGAACATTCAGCCGTCACCTTCCGCCAGCGTCTACGTCGAGCGCATCCATCAGGTGGCCAAGGAGTCGCCCGAGTTGCTGGTGGGTCACCACTACACCCGCTATCTCGGCGACCTCTCCGGTGGTCAGATTCTGAAGAACATCGCCCAGAAGGCCATGAACCTGGGTGGAGACGACGGTCTCCACTTCTATGAGTTCGACGCCATCGCCGACGAGAAGGCCTTCAAGGGCACCTATCGCTCCGCCATGGACACCCTGCCGATCGATCAGCCGATGGCCGATCGGATCGTGGAGGAGGCCAATGAGGCGTTCCACCTGAATATGAACATGTTCAAGGAGCTGGAGGGCAACCTCGTCGCTGCCATTGGAAAGGTGCTCTTTGGCTTCCTGACCCGCCGCCAGCGCACCGGCAGCACTGAGACTGTGGCTGCTTAGTCACACTCCCTTGCGCCCCCTTCGCTTTTTAGTTCCCGGAACAACCGGTCGCTTTCGCTGCGGGGGGCTCCTCGTTGAGCTTCAAACCGCCCGGATGTTGTCTGCTCTGGGTCCTGTTGAAGTCGTCACGTATCGCCAGCGAGAGGACGGTCGTCCTTTTCTGGCGGATCTGTTGCGCGAGGAGTCCCTTCCAGGCGGAGCTGGTGCTGCGCTTTGGATCGTGAGCTGGGGATTTGACGTTCCTTGGTTGTTGCGGCAACTCAAAGGCCGTGCCTGCGCCTATCACGCCCACAGCAGTGGATATGGCTTTTCGTTGCCTGCCGGTGTGCCAGTGCTGGCGGTGAGTCGCAATACCCTGGGGTACTGGGGCGATCGGGCACCGCGAAACCCGCTTTGGCTGGTCCCCAATGCCCTCAGCCCCGAGTGGCTTGAGCGGGGACAGCGCACAGGAGCGGGCGAGCGCAGCATTGATGTTCTCGTCCAGCGGCGTAAGAACAGTGCCTATGTCCTGAAGCAGTTGGTTCCCGCTCTTCAGGCCCGGGGTTTGCGTGTTGAGGTTCAGTCCGGATGGGTCGATGACTTGGTGGATCTCTTTAACAGCGCCAAGGTGGTCCTCTACGACTCGGCGGACTATTGGCGCGGTCGCGGCGTGACCGAGGGCTTTGGTCTGCCCCCCTTGGAGGCCCTCGCCTGCGGTTGCGTGGTGTTCAGCAGCTTCAACCATGCGTTGGCTGACACTTTGGATCCAGGTCGGATCGGGCATCAGTTGGGATCGGGCTCGTTGCCGGCAGATCTCGAAGCCATCAGCGCTGCTGCTCGAGATCCCGCTGCATGGAGACCCGATCAAGCAGCTCTGACAGCTCTTCTGGCGTCAGCCAGCGAGGCGGACCTCCTGACGCGTTGGCGGCAGGCGCTCGAGGTGGTCAATCAGCACTGGGACCGGATTGTTGCCGGGGAACCTGCGCTGAAGGCTCCACCACGGTGGTGGCTTCAGCTGAAAACAAAACTCAGGCCAATCGGTTCGCTGGCTGGCCGTTTGAGGCCGTAGCGCTTGGCTTGGAGCCATAGTTTGTGGCCATGCGCAGCCGAACCCTCGATCAGCTACGCCACCTGCTGAATCACCTGCCGCGGCGGCGGCGTTCGGCGTTGTGGATGTTGGTGCCCCTGTCGGTGGTGCCCGGGGTGATCGATTTGGCCTCCGTCGCGGTGATCGCCCGTCTGACGGGGTCCTTGGTGGATTCCGATCTTGAGGATCGGTTGCCAGGGATTCATGTCTTTGGTGGGGACAGTATCAACCAGAGCGTCTGGATGATTCTGGTTTTCATCATGTTGGCTTGGGGTGCTTCACTCTCAAAGATTTCGCTGAAGTTTTTTCAGCAACGTCTTTCAGCTGGCATCTGGCGAGATATCTCGAATGAGGTCCACTCCAGACTTCTTCAGCAGCCTTTTGAATATCACCTTGGTAAGAGCACCGCTGATCTGAGTTCTCAGTTATTGAGCAACTTGAATCGTGTGGCGATCAATGTTGTCACGCCGATTCTGCAGATTCTGAGTGCATCTGTGTCGATCGTGCTCTTGTCGATCGGGATCTTGTTTGTCGGACGCTGGCTCGCTGTCGTCCTCGTCGTCAGTTTGGTTTTGGCATACAGCGTCATCTCAGGCAGTGTGACCCCTCGGCTTCGCCATGGTTTCCGCCAGAAGATGCGTCTGGAGGCTGAATCGACAAACATTTTGTTTGAGTCATTGGGCTCGATTCGCGACATCCAGCTCAGTGGATCGGAGCCTTATTTCGAGCGTCAATTTCAGGTGTCTGGAGAGAAGGCGCGTCGCTACGCCTGGTTGACCGAGTGGCTTCCGGATCTGCCCCGAGGCCTGATCGAGCCCTTCGGGATCACGATGATTTTTGCGGTCGGAGCCCTGCCGGCTCTCTTGAGTGGCAACCAGAACGAAGTCAGGGCGATCCTTCCGTTTCTGGCCACCATCGCGGTCGCTGCCCTGCGCCTGACGCCACCGCTGCAGGATGCGTTTCGCTCCTTGACCCAACTCAGGGGAGGACTGCCTCTTCTGGATGGGGCTCTGGCCTTGCTGGATTTGCCAGCTGATCGGCCCACCCAGCGCACCCCAGGTGTTCCCTCTGCTGCAGGTGTGTTTCCGCGCAACACCATTCGTCTTCACGACGTTTGGTACCGCTACCCCCACTCCGATGACTGGGTGCTGAAGGGGGTCAACCTTTCGATTCCGGTTGGCTCGCGCATTGCCCTCGTCGGCAGTACGGGTAGCGGTAAAACGACAACTGCGAACATTCTCTTGGGCTTGCTACATCCCAGTCGAGGAGCCCTGGATCTCGACGGGATTCCCGTCGAGGGCCTGGATGTTCCTGCTTGGCAGGCCAATTGCGCCCAAGTTCCTCAGTCGATCAACTTGCTGAACGGCAGTGTTCTTGAGAACGTCGCCTTTGGTGAGCCCATCGATCAGGTCAAATCCGATCGGGTTTGGGAGGCCTTAGAAGCGGCCCAGCTCCAGGACTTTGTGGCTGAACTCCCCTACGGACTTCATACCCAGGTGGGTGAGAACGGTTTGCGCCTTTCCGGGGGCCAGCGGCAACGTTTGGCTTTGGCGAGGGCCTTCTACCGGCAGGCCAGCTTCCTTGTCCTCGATGAGGCCACAAGTGCCTTGGATAACCGCACGGAGTCGGAGGTGATCGAAGCCCTCGAGGTGATCGGACGCCGTTGCACCACGGTCGTCATTGCCCACAGGCTCAGTACGGTTCAACGTTGCGATCGCATTTATGAGTTCCATAACGGCAGCGTGAAGGCGTACGGCAGCTACACCGAGTTGAAGGAGCGCTCTGAGAGCTTCCGAGAGCTGGCGATGCTGGAGCAGCAACAGGCGGCTTCATGAGTTTTCTGGCCGGCCTGAATGACGCCCAGCGCAAGGCAGTGGATCACCATGAAGGTCCACTGCTGGTGGTGGCTGGTGCGGGCAGCGGTAAGACCCGAGCTCTGACCCACCGCATTGCCCACATGATTGGGCAGCACGGCGTTAATCCAGCGGAGTTGCTGGCGGTCACCTTCACGAATAAGGCGGCTCGCGAGATGAAGGAGCGGCTTGAGCTGCTTCTGGCTCAGAAGCTTGCGCAGAGTCAGTTTGGACAGCCTTGGAGCACCTTGGCCGCCGTTGATCAGCGGCAGTTGCGCTCGCGGATCTATCGCGAGGTCATCAAAGACCTCTGGATCGGCACCTTCCACGCACTCTTCGCGCGGTTGCTTCGCTTTGACATCGACAAGTTCCGCGATCCAGAGGGGCTGACCTGGACGCGTCAGTTCTCGATCTACGACGAGGGGGACACCCAGAGCCTCGTCAAGGAGATCGTCACCCAGGAGCTGGGGCTGGACCCCAAGCGGTTTGAGCCCAAGAAGGTGCGCTGGGCGATCAGCAACGCCAAAAACCAGGGTTGGATGCCAGAGCAGCTTGAAGCTGACGCGGGCGGGCAGCGCGGCAAGTTGATGGCGGACACCTACCGGCGCTATCGGCGTGCGTTAGCCGCGAACAACGCGTTGGATTTCGACGACCTGCTTCTTCTGCCCGTGCAATTGCTCCGCCAGAACGAGCAGGTTCGCAACTACTGGCACCGGCGTTTTCGCCATGTGCTGGTGGACGAGTACCAAGACACCAACCGCACGCAATACGAACTGATCAAGCTTCTGGTGACCGATGGCCGGGATCCTGAAGCCTTTGACGACTGGGCTGGTCGCTCGGTGTTTGTGGTGGGTGATGCCGATCAGAGCATCTACAGCTTCCGGGCCGCTGACTTCACGATCCTGATGGGTTTTCAGGATGACTTCGGCGACGGTGCCCCCGATGAAGCCACCCAGACCATGGTCAAGTTGGAGGAAAACTATCGCTCGACGGCCACCATTCTTGAGGCCGCGAATGTTCTGATTGCGAACAACAGCGAGCGCATCGACAAGGTTTTACGGCCCACCCGTGGTGAGGGTGAGCTGCTCACCTTGACCCGCTGTGATGACGAGATTGCCGAGGCAGAAGCGGTGGTTCACCGCATGCGGATGCTCGACGCGGCCCATCCCGATTTGAGCTGGGGCGATATGGCGGTGCTGTACCGAACCAACGCCCAGTCCCGTGCGATGGAGGAATCCCTAGTGCGTTGGGGCATTCCCTATGTGGTGGTGGGCGGCCTGCGCTTCTACGACCGGCGTGAGATCAAAGACATGCTGGCGTATCTCAAATTGTTGGTGAATCCCGCCGACACGGTGAGCTTGCTGCGGGTCCTCAATACGCCGAAACGCGGGATCGGTAAGACCACGATTGAACGGCTGACTGATGCCGCGAATCAACTCGGCATTCCGCTCTGGGATGTGGTCAGCGACCCGGAAGCGGTTCGTTCTTTGGGTGGACGTTCCGCAAAAGGACTGCTTCAGTTCTGTGAGTTGATCAACAACCTCAAGAATCGCGCTGAAGATGCGGCTCCTTCCGAGTTGGTTCAGCTGGCGATGGAAAAGAGCGGTTATGTCGCTGAGCTGATCGCTGCCGGGACCGATGAGGCCGAAGACCGGCGCCGCAACCTGAACGAATTGGTCAACGCGGCGCTCCAGTACCAAGAGGAAAACGAAGAGGGCTCTCTTGAGGAGTTCTTGGCGTCCGCTGCCCTGGCCAGTGACGCGGACAGCAAGGACACCGACCAGGACCGGGTCACCTTGATGACGTTGCATGCCAGCAAAGGCTTGGAGTTCCCGGTGGTCTTTTTGGTGGGCATGGAGCAGGGCCTCTTCCCTAGCTACCGGTCCTTGGAGGACCCCGCGGCGATGGAGGAGGAGCGCCGCCTCTGTTACGTGGGCATCACGCGGGCAAAAGAGAGGTTGTTCTTGTCCCACGCCAGCGAGCGCCGACTCTGGGGCGGCATGCGGGAACCGGCGGTCCCGTCTGTCTTCCTCTCTGAGCTGCCGGAGGCTTTGGTGCAAGGGGACATTCCCCGGAGCGGTGGCGCAGCCATCCGCCGCGAACAGCGGCTGGATCGCCTCACCCGTGTAGACCGTCCGGGTTCAGGTTCTGCCTCCTCCCAGCCCGCGAACGCCGTCCGTCGGCGTGCCCCTGCTCGGACCTGGTCCGTTGGCGACCGCGTGCGGCATAGCTCCTTTGGGGAAGGTCAGGTCACGCACTTGTTTGGGAGCGGCGAAAAGATCTCGTTGGCGGTCAAGTTCGAGGGCATGGGGCCGAAGATCCTTGATCCGCGCCTCGCTCCGATCGAGCCCTTGTAGGTAGGCGGGCGATGGAGATTCCTGACGTCCCCAAGCTCCTACTGGAGGCGTTGACTCAGGCGGCCGCTGGCGAGCGCTGTGCCCTTGTTGGAGGTGTGGTGCGTGATCTCCTGCTGCACCGCCACCACGAAGATCCCTGGCGCGGTCTACCCGATCTGGACATCGTCGTTGAGGGGCGCGCGGCCGAGTTAGTTCAGCGTCTCCCCGAAGTGCTGGAGAGCCAGTTCGCATGCTCGATCCCCCTCAGCCTTCAAGAGCACGGAGCGTTTGGCACCTTCGAGTTGGAGCTGCAGCTTCCCGCTGAATTCGGTGGCACCTGGCTCTTGGATGTCGCCTCTGCCCGCGAGGAGACGTATCCCGAACCAGGAGAGAACCCCACCGTTCGTCTTGGAAGCCTGAAGGATGACCTGGCTCGCCGTGATTTCACGGTCAACGCCATGGCCTTGGAGCTCGCCAGTGGGGAGGTACTCGATGTACACCACGGTCAAGCCGACCTCTCAGCACGTCAACTCAATTTTCTGCATCCCGCCAGCCTCAGGGATGACCCCACGCGTTGGGTGCGTGGCGCTCGCTACGCGGCTCGGCTCGGTTTTCAGTTCTCGACAGCGGCTCAGCAGCAGGCCCTGAGCACCCTGGATCAGTGGCCCTGGCGTTGGCGGCCTGGTGATGATCCTGGCCAGGCCCCACCGGCATTGGGGACGCGTCTACGAATGGAGCTGGAACTGCTGTTTCAGCGTGAGCCTTGGCCGGAGGCACTCCAGGAACTTCAGCAGATAGGCGGATTGGCTCTGCTCGACACCCAGTTGCAGCAGGACGCTTCATGGGCCCGTCGTCTCCAGTGGGCTCAGCGCTTGACAGTGCCTTTGTTGCCGGCTCTGGTCGCAGGGGCTGCTGATCCTTTGGGTTTAGCGGAACGGCTTCAGTTGCCGCACCGTCAGCACAAGCTCTTGGTGCAACTCCAGGAATTGAAGAACCGACTCAACGCAGTCCCGACCGATGCACTACTGCCCTCGTGGTGGGCTGAGTTTTTGGAAGCGCCTGGGCTTAGTCCTGAGGCTGTGGCGTTGGCCATCTCGTTTGGTGGCCCCCATTGGCATTCACTGCTGCGTTGGTGGGGCCGATGGCGGCATGTGCGTTCACCGATCTCAGCGGCGTCCTTGATGCAGGAGGAGGGGCTGAGACCTGGGGCTGAACTTGGTGTTCGTCTTAAGGCGTTGCGTCTTGCCGCGCTTGATCAGCTGTCCGGGTAGCCCTCCGGGTTTTGAGACTGCCAGGACCAGCCATCGCGGCAGATCTCTGCCAGCGATCGCTTCGTCCGCCACCCCAGCACGCGATTCGCCAAGGACGGATCAGCCACGGTGGTTGCGGCATCTCCCGGGCGTCGCTCGACCAGTTGGTAAGCCACTGGTCTGCTTGAGGCCTTCTCAAAGGCTTGGACCACCTCCAAGACAGAATGACCTTGCCCGCTCCCCAGATTGACGGTGAGCAATTGGGGTCCCTGCTCCATCAGGTGCTGAATGGCGGCGAGGTGTCCCTCGGCCAGGTCCATGACGTGGATGTAGTCGCGGACGCCTGTGCCATCCGGGGTGGGCCAGTCGCTTCCAAAGACTTGGAGCTCTTGGCGCCGTCCAACTGCCACTTGTGAGACGAAGGGGAAGAGGTTGTTGGGAATGCCGTTGGGGTCTTCGCCGATCTGTCCGCTGGGATGGGCTCCGACGGGGTTGAAGTAGCGCAACCGCCCGATCCGCCAACCCGGTTCGCTGCTGCTGAGGTCTTTCAGCATTTGTTCCACAGCGGCCTTGGTGAAGCCGTAAGGGTTGATGGGTTGGACTGGATCGTCTTCAGTGACGGGGACACGCTCGGGCAGGCCGTAGAGGGTGGCGCTGCTGCTGAAGGCGAGGGTCCGGCATTTCGCCTCCCGCATGACGGACAGCAGGGACTGACTTCCGGCCACATTCACATCCCAGTAGCGCAGGGGCTCACGCACGGACTCGCCAACGGCCTTGAGGCCGGCGAAATGGATGACTGCGTCGACTGATTGCCCTGCCTGGAAGCCTTTCCGCAGGTCGCTCTTGCTCCTGATGTCTCCTTCCACAACTTGGAGTCGCAAGGAGTCGCTCCCAACATTCGCGAGTTGGCGGACCCGCTTGAGCGATTCAGGGGAGCTGTTGCTGAAGTCATCCAGCACCACGAGATCGTGACCGGCGTCCAGCAACACCAGACAGGTGTGGCTGCCGATAAAGCCTGCTCCGCCTGTGATCAGCAGTTGTGCCAAGGGGCTCTGGTGCTCCGCGTTGTGTTGGATTCAACCATTGATCAGGGGTAGGTCCAGGGAGCAGAGCTTTCGGGCAAGAACGGTGGCGGCTGCTTTGTGCCCCTCTCGGTTCCAATGGCCATAGCCAGGTCCAGGTTTTTGTCCGGCAAAACCATGGGCAATTAAGCCTTGTTCATCCGCCTGTTGCTGCAGCTCCTGTGCAAGTGGCAGGTAAGGGATGCCATCGGCTTTCAGGAGGCCTGCGAGCTGGGTCTCCGGTTTGAACCAGTCCAGCTGCTGGTCTTTGACTTTTTGGTCACGTTCTTGGCGATTCGGCCAGAGTTGCGGAGGTGTGGTCACGCTGGTGACAACCAGTCGACTTCCCCTGTTCTTGGATTCTTTGTTCCATTGCCGAAGGATTGACCTCAAGATCTCCCAGCTTTCTGGGAGATCTTCGGGATCGGGCCCATAGAGCTTGGTCCCATCAGGACCCAGAGGGAAAAAAGTGCAGCCATCTGTATCGCACTCTTCTCCAGCTCGAGCGTTGCGCAGATTTTTCAGTTGGTTGATCAATTGGGCGAGACGGCTCCAGCCCAGGACCCAATCGCTGAGTTGTCCCGCCCAGGACTGTCTGAAGCGATAGTCCGGGCTGCTACGGAAGGCATCGCTGCGGCTCAGGGTGCCTTGATGGAGTGAAAACGTCGGGCTGGAGCCACTCCCCCGTTCGCTCTCAATGTTGTCCCTGAGGTCGTTTTCGAAGTAGACAGCGTGAAGGACCACTTGAGGTTGAAACCGCTGGGCGTCCTTTTGCCAGGTCAGCCAGCTCTGCCCCGTTCCGTATCCGCCGACTCCAAAATTCAGGGTTTCAGCGCCTTTGGGAAACCCTTGCAGCAGACGACATCCCGGCACCGCCGCCATCGCCGTGGGCAGTTGATTCACCCAGGTTTGCTCCAGTGGCACCTGCAGGGCTTCGGTGAAGGAATCGCCAAGGACGGCAATGCGCAAAACGCCCGGCTCCTTCGCCAATGCCCATTCGCTGTCTCGATAGCCCTGGGAATTGGTGCGCACTGGAGCGGATCCCTCCTGACTCCAGTGGGTGCGTACGTTGGATTTGAGGGTCCAGCCGCGATCGGAATCAGTTCGGTAAAGCCTGGGGGCCTCAATGCCAATGAAACGGCAGCCCAACTCCAAGGCCGCCACTGAGAAGGCCACTGAGCCCAGTAAAAGTGCTGCAGCTTGCCGCCGCGAGGTGTGGGGTTGTCCAGTCACCCCAGCATTGTCGCCGTTTCCGCTGATCCTCCAAACTGGCCTCAGTTCAGGAGTGGTGGTGGCGAAGCTGCAGAGTCTGCGGGGCATGGTCGATCTGTTGCCTGAGCAGATCGCCCTCTGGCAGCGGGTGGAAGCTACGGCCCGTGACCACTTCGCAAGAGCGGGTGTCGCCGAGATTCGAACACCGGTTCTGGAAACCACTGAACTCTTTGCCCGCGGCATCGGCGAAGCCACCGATGTGGTCGGCAAGGAGATGTACACCTTCAGCGATCGTGGGGATCGCAGCTGCACATTGAGGCCGGAGGGCACCGCCTCCGTGGTCCGAGCAGCGATTCAGCACGGGTTGTTGAGCCAGGGCCCGCAACGGCTTTGGTATGGGGGGCCGATGTTCCGCTATGAGCGCCCCCAAGCAGGTCGGCAGCGCCAGTTTCACCAGATTGGCCTCGAAATGCTTGGCTTTGACTCAGCGCGTTCCGACGTTGAGGCGATTGCGACAGCTTGGGATCTGCTCAAGGACTTGGGTGTCCAGGGTTTGGTGCTGGAGCTGAACTCTCTTGGCAGTGCGTTAGATCGCGCTCGCTACCGCGAAGAACTCGTGGCTTGGCTCTCAGCTCGCGAGACTCAATTGGACGAGGATTCTCAGGTGCGCTTGCGTACAAATCCACTGCGCATTCTTGACAGCAAGAACAAGGACACCCAAGCCTTATTGGCGGATGCCCCGACGCTTGCCGATGCCTTGTCCCCAGAGAGTCAGCAGCGTTTTGCTCAGGTGTGCTCCGGCTTGACAGCTCTTGGAATTCCTTTTGCCTTGAATCCTCGGCTGGTACGTGGTTTGGATTACTACAGCCACACTGCTTTTGAAATCACCAGTGATCAGCTCGGGGCTCAGGCCACCGTGTGTGGCGGCGGCCGCTACGACGGTCTTGTTGAGCAGCTCGGTGGGGCATCGACGCCCGCCATTGGCTGGGCGATTGGCTTAGAGCGTTTGGTGCTTCTGCTTTCGCAGCAGGCCCCAGTGACGACTGATGCTCCCGATTTGTATCTGGTGAATCGCGGTAAACAGGCTCAATGGTCTGCGCTTGTTCTGGCGAGGGAGCTCAGGCAACGTGGATTCAGTGTCGAGTTGGATTCCTCGGGTTCAGCCTTTGGTAAGCAGTTCAAGCGAGCCGATCGCAGCGGTTCAGCCTGGGCCGCTGTTCTGGGCGATGGAGAGGTGGAGCAGGGAATCCTGACCTTGAAGGCGCTTCGTCAGGAAACGGCATTGCAGAACGAGCAGATCCTGAAGTTGACTGATCTTGATCAGCTGGTCAGCATCCTCTCCGCTTGAGCATGTTGGGGACCCAGGAGCGTGTTGCCGCACCCAAGATTTCAATCTTGATGGCGACCTGGAATTGTTCCTCCTTATTGGCGACTTTCTTCAGGAGTCTCGAGGAGCAAAGCACGGGGGATTGGGAGTTGTTGATTCTCGATAATTGTTCCTTCGACGGCCTGCCTCAACTGGTGCGGCAATACCAAGCAGCTCACCCAGATCAATTGATTCGCTTTAGCTCTCAGACTGATGCAGGGATCTATGACGCCTGGAACCGAGGAATCAAGTTGGCGGAAGGGGATTATCTTTGTTTTATCGGTGCCGATGACATCTTTGTTAGCCCTGAGAGCTTGCAGCAGCTGCTTGATCTGACGCGCTCGTCTGCAGAATTGATTACCTGCCGGAACGCCTACTATTCTTCAGATGGTCATTTTTTAAGGGACTGGGGTTCCGCCTGGAATTGGAGACGGATGCGGGAGTCGATGAATATTGCGCATCCGGGAATGCTTGTACGTCGTGTCTTGTTTGAGCGATTTGGTTTGTTTGATTCTAGCTTTAAAATCTGTGGTGACTATGAATGGTTTTTGCGTCTGACACCAGAAGTACGATCTATTCACGCTCCAACTTCTGTTTTAAAGATTGTTCAGGCGGGGGTGAGTCACACCAGGATTGGTGCTGTGTATGCTGAAACATTTCGCGCACAGACTCGTCATCTCAACTTCTTTTGGAGCGCTGTATGTTGGATTCTTAATTGGCTGAAATATAGCCGCCGTCGTTTGATTGGCCTGACTTGATACCATGCTGCTTCTGAATTACAAGCCCGTTCTGTTTCAGCCAACAGGAATTGGAATTTATGCCAATGCTGTTTTACCGGCACTTCAGAATTTTGAGCATATCTTGATTCCTGGTGGTGGCTCTGGAGGCAGTAAAGATCGTTTGAAGCGGCTGGCCTGGACTCAGACGCAGCTACCAAAGCTGGCTAAGAAATATCAGGCCGATCTCATATTTACCCCTGCTCCCGAGGGTTATCTCGGTGATCAGGCTGTTCCTCAGATCCTAATGGTCCATGACTTAAGACCTTTAATTCACCCGGAGTGCTCAATGCAGACACTTTATTTCAGAAGCTGGGTTCCACCGCTCCTCAGACAATGTACCCATATCTTCACGAATTCTGAGTTTACTGCTGCTGAAATAAGCCGATGCATAGGTGTATCACAAGACAAGATTACTGTGACACCTCTTGGTTATGATCCTGAGCATTTCTATTTTTCGGAGTCCTTTAAGCGTCTTCATCATCGCCCCTATCTGCTCCATATTGGGCAGGCCTATCCCCATAAAAACCTAAAGCGTCTAATACAAGCCTTTAATTCAATTGCGCATCAATTTCCAGATGTTGATTTGCTTTTGTTGGGTAAGCCTCATCCAGCTCAGACCATCCGACTTCGAAATTTGGTTGCCGATTTAAATCTGTCGGATAGAGTAATTTTCAAGAGCTATGTACCTTATGCAGATCTTCCCAACTGGTATAGAGGAGCCTGTGCTTTTGTTTATCCGAGCCTTTGGGAGGGCTTTGGCCTCCCGATCCTTGAAGCAATGGCTTGTGGTTGTCCTGTTATTACCAGCTATGGATCAGGAACTCAAGAAGTAGCTAACAACGCCGCAATATTGATTGATCCGTATTCAGTATCCGACTTAGTTGACTCAATAACTAAAATCCTATTGTCAGAATATGAGCAATCTAATCTGCGTCTTAGAGGTGCTAAACATTCACGTAGCTTCAATTGGAGTAGCACCTCGAAAAAATTATCCGAAGTCATTTCTGAGAAGACTGCTATCCCGGACAAAGGCCACCCTTTGATATGATTTCACGCACTTCTATCGCACTATTATCAATTGGCTCGCCTAAAGCATAAAGCTTGTTATTGCCTGGAAGCTTCCTTTGACCAATTGGGCCTTCAAGATATTGTTTATAGCCATTACGATTCAAAATACACATGATCGATTGTGATAACTCACTACTCATGCGTGTATGCCATAAGCCCAGAATCCCGAATCTGTAATACAGATAACCAGACTCTTCGTCTGACCACACCACGATATCTTCAGATCTAAGGCTTTCTAGAAAAGGGATTTCCTCTTGAGTAATTGTGTTATCTACAACATGAGATAGCGAGGGAATATATGGAACGATGGTGATAACGCTCACTGCTAATACAATTCCGCATATTACGCCCGAACGAGGCCCATCCTTCTTCCGATAAGCGAGCGAATCAGTGAGCCAGGTGAGGCCATGTGCCAGGTAGAAAAAAGCCACAGAGGCTACATAATAAGATGCAATTACAGTTTTAAGCGAAATCAGGAGTGCGCTGCAGACAAGGATAATAACGGTAAGCTTCCAATAGTTAGAAGCATCCCTTAACCCTATTGAACGGCTCCGCATCTCACATATTGTGAGTACAACAACTGCAAGCAAGAGAAGGAGTGAATCAGGCCCACTCCGCAGAAACAATGTCTCAAGATTACCGTAAATAGACCATATAGAACTGACTGGAGCCCTGTCATAAGAGGGATAATTAGAGAATAAAATATTCCCACTGAGTATAAAATTGCTCGTTAGCAATGGCATTAAGCCTGCAATGAAACCGCTGGCTAGAGACAAGAACTTTCGTGACAAAAGTCTTTTTTCATGCCAGAAAGTCTTTAATCGCTCCAGGATTGCAGGTCGCCCACTTGTCTGTGCTTCTGAATTAGAGTAACGGGGGGAAATAGTAGACTAGCCACTATAGGAGGACCCAAGAGAATGTTGCTCGTTCTAAACCACAATGACAGTCCTAGCATCAAGCCAAGACCAGCAACCATATTTCGACCCGTAATTCTTGTATTTGCACCTTTAACTGTAGGACTCAGCTTGTCGAAATAACTTGCCTTCATCGAGACTAGCCCGCATAGCAAAGACAAAACAACCGTTGGAAACATCGAAAAGCTATGACTTAAATATCCTCGGCATAGCCAAAGACATATAATCCAGCTGAATACTATTAACGCCCGCAGCCCCAAAGGGGATTTCCACGCATTTACGACTAAGTGAGAAAATACTAGGGTTGTCCCAGCTGAGCAGGCAATGAGTAGAGCTCGGGCTTCTAACTGATGTGGGAAAAAGACATTAAGTATGAAGTCCCGAAGGGATATTTGGAAATATTCCTAGAAAGACTCGGATTGTATCGGAATGAATTTGGCGGTAATCCTGTTTCCCACCTCTTATGGCTCTCATTGCTATCTTGTGCAACTTGAATAGCAATAGCCTCAAGCTTGCTTGGTTTGGGCGAAGCCGTTAACTTATTCACAAACCTATCTTTACGGATTTGCTTGGATAAAATCGCGTATCCTGCGGCATCCGTTCCTGACTTCTTTGGCTCTTGTACTAGCCCCGCACTATAGATAGACCGAAAGACGAAAACTGCACACAAGAAAACGATAAAACTGTAAAGTATGATTTTCAGAACTATCTTCACATGCACGATGTCGAGCTCTTGGTTTGTCCTTGAGGTTACCTGTCTATCATATTCGAGGCGCCGGCCATGCCAAAATATGCCGCATAAGGTTCACAGCTCGCCAGGCCCTTCTTTTGTATACTCGAATTGTCATTAAGCCAGGGTTGTATATGCGAGATGCTTTCCAAAAACACAAATATCTTCTTCGTACCTATTTATTGTTTTTATCTTGCTATTCGCTACTGTCATTCTTCAGGCACTTTAGCCTTCAGTCAGGAGTCTATGACCTTGGACTCTTTACTCAATGGTCTTACTTATCAGGAATTGGTGAATTCTGGACTCCCTCTTCTCTTACGGAATTTATTAAACCTGCACTCGGCGATCACTTTTCATTGCTTTTAATTCCTATTGGACAGCTGTTTCGACTTTTGCCCTCAGCGTATACGCTCCTTTTTCTTCAATCAGCCGGTTTAGCTTTGCTGGCGACTCTCTTTCTCCGAGAGCTATTTCAATCCTTTTCGTCTCGTCATTCTCGAAGAATGATTACAATCGGTCTTTTACTAAATCCGTTCCTTATGAATTCCTCATTAAACGACTTTCATCCTGAAGTTGCGTTTGCTTTTCTGGGCTTGGCCGCTTTAATCTATCTCCGCAGAAAAAAATATCTTGTCTCAGTTGTCTTTTTGATGATGTTCGTGGCTTCAAAGGAGGCAATGGCCTTCTTTGCAATTGGTTATTCCCTTTATTCATTATTGCGTCGTCACGTTTGGCTTTCTGCAGCCGTCATGGGCTTCGCCTTGTATTACTTTGCATTTTCCTCCAGCATCGTTGATGCTTACCAGAGTTACGCAAGCACTCGCTATGGCCACTTAGGAGATGGATATGTGGACATACTGGCCTCGCCCTTCATCAGGCCTGCTCACTTTTGGAGTGCTTTTGTTAATCGCGATTCCTTTCTGTACCTGTTGGGTTTATTGACTCCTTTTGTTGCGCTATATCGCTGGCCTCAAGTTATTCCAGCAGTCGTTGCTGTAATCCCGCTTGTATTCGCAAATATACTGTCAGAATCGGATGTGATGCGGAGTCCTATTTATCAGTATCAGATTCCAGTTCTAATCTTTCTAATGGTCGCTGCCTTGGATTCTGCCAAGTGTACGATTTCTCCCTATTCGAGCACGTTCTCGCTTGCGAGAATACGACTGTATCTAGTACTTTCGGTTATCTCATTCTCTATGTTGACGCAATGGTCTTTCTTTCCTACTCGGTATCTGCAGCATTGGAGGCTTGCCCCATCTCTGTTTGAGTATGGAAGAGAATATAGCTCTCCGCGTATTAGTGTCTGGGCACATGAACGCATAGCCTCTCATTTCTCTGGTCGGCGCCAAATCTTTTATCGAGAAAAAGACCTCTTAGATAAAGACTTTGATATTCTTATAACACCTGCTATTCAGCCAGCCGCTGCTCCCTCAAACTTATTGGAGAAGTTGAGGAACTTCGTCTTCTCATACGGAGACGCTGACGAATTTATGGAATCAGAAAATATTCTCAAAGTGGCTCGGTCTAGAGGCTATAAGTGTCATGGCCTTCGCATTGTGGTTTGTAAAAAGTATTAGTAGCTACATGTATTTTCTCGTTGACCCTTTCGGATCTAGTCTCTATTTGATCTCCACTTTTCCCTGACTAGGTATAAGGGCCTCTGCTTGACCTCTTCGAAGATTCGCCCGAGGTATTCACCGAGCACTCCCATTCCTATCAGCTGAATCCCGCCCAGGAATAAGACTGCCGTCATGAGGGATGCATAGCCAGGTAAGTCAATCCCGAACAACAGTGTTCGTAGAACCATCCATCCTCCGTAGCCTAAGGCAAGTAGTGCAATCGCGAGACCTGCATAGCTCCAAACCTGTAACGGCATCCGACTGAAGGAGGTGACTCCGTCAATGGCAAAGTTCCAGAGTTTCCAATAGTTCCAGTTTGTTTGACCAAGTTTTCGTGGATCTCGGTCGTAATAAATCGCGGTTTGTCGAAATCCAACCCAGCCGAAGAGGCCCTTCATAAAGCGACTGCGTTCGGGCAGCTGGAGTAGTGCATCAACAACACAGCGATCCATCAGCCTGAAGTCCCCTGTATCGGCAGGGATTCCTGTTTTGCTCAACCGGCCCATGAGCCGGTAGAAGCCATAGGCGGTGAAACGCTTCGTCTTGCTTTCTCCTGCCCGCTGCCGTCTCACGGCATAGACAACGTCGTAGCCCTCTCGCCAGCGGGCCAGCATTCCTTCGATGACCGAGGGCGGATCTTGCAGGTCTGCATCGAGGGGAACGACAACATCACCATTGGCGGCCTCCAAGCCAGCTGTTAGTGCTGCTTCTTTGCCGAAATTCCGTGAGAGGCTGATGATTGTTGCCGTGAACTGAGGCCGCTTCCTTACCTCTTCTTTGGCCACCGCAACAGAACGATCTTTGCTTCCGTCATCCACAAAAACGAGCTCGAATTGGATGCTGAGCTTGCTCAGGCTTTCATCAAGTTCTGCAATCAATGCAGGGATGCACTCCTCCTCATTAAGGAATGGGATGACTGCGCTCAGAAGAGGCTGTTTTTGGCGTTGATCAGCGTGCATAGCTGTAGCGCAAAGCCACGTCCCAAGTGCCTGCTTGCAAAGTGATCATGGTCCATCCTTGTCGATCTTGTGCGGCATCGAAAGGCCTTCGCTTCCAATCCCCTGCACCATTCGCTGGTTTGACCAGCACTTGCCAGCTTGGATCCGACCACTGCATCAGCCTCAAGTTCCCTGGGGTCTTTGCTTTCACCAGCAACCGCCGCTCCGTCGGTGACTTGAATGCCACCTCGACAGTTCCTGAGCCTGAGAATGTGGACCAGTTGTTCTGAGGCCAGTTGGGCAGCCAAAAAATGGCCAGCCTCTTGTTCCACGAACTCTCCGGAATCCCGGAGGGGCTGTAGTCGGGGACACCAGAGAGGGCGATTCGTCCATCACCTGTCGCCGTAAATCGTTTGCTGAGCTCTCCAGTGCTTGGCAGTGCCTCCACTCCTTTTGGACAAGGAACCAGGGGGTCACAGGCCAGCAGTGTCCGATTCGCCTGGATTTCCTTACGGCTTGGTGCGTGTCCGATGAGGTTGGTGCGAAACCTCCAGAGCGAGTCGAACCATGCTCCAACTGCAGCCAGCGCAGTCACTAGCAAGGCAACGCGTCTCCAAGTGGACGGGCTCAGCCTCGCGTTGGGTTGAACCCCTACCGAGGCCCACCACAGCAAGGCGCCCATCCAGGTCGGACTGAGCCAGCGCCACGGGAATTGAATCCGCTGTAGCGGACTCACGAGTTCATAAGCAGGCGTACTCACAGGGAGCATGAGGACCAGACCGCTTGCGGCGAGCACCATCCCCCAGCGTCCAATGGGATCAACGGAGCGGCCCCACCCCAGCCACCTGCTGATGAGGATCGAGCCGATCACCACGGCTTGAATCCAAATCAAGCGTCCGAAGCTGAACTGACCGGCCTGTCCTGAACCAAAGAACTCCCCTGCCAGTAGACCTTCTGGAATTGGAGGCCTAACGGTCGGTAATGCCAAGAGTGCTGGTATCCAGAACGGTGAGGTCACGGCCAGGGCCAGGAGTCCACTCAATAGCCAACGCAGCCATTGCCTGGGTCCTCGCAGGACCACTCCTGCTGCCATCAGCCAGATCAGAGCAGTGAGCAGGCTGGCGTTCCAGTTGCTGAGGATCACTCCCGCCAAGGCTGCGCTGCTTAGAGGGAACCCCAAACGCTTCCCTTGCTTCAGCCCCACCAGGCCCAGGGTGAGCCACCACAGCAATCCTTGCGCCAAGGCTTCGGGCCAGGCGCCCCGTACATAGAGGTTCACAAGGAAGTACGGGTTAAGGACTGCCCCCCACAGCAGGGCCCAGCGCCACATCCCTTGGTGCAACCAGTGTTTGGCGAGCACTGCGGCTCCCACCGCGTTGACCAGCGTCACCACCAGCAAGCCACTGGCGAGGGCATGGTCTGGCGGCATGCCGGCAACCAGGGGAATGCCCACCAAAAGCCTGAATAGGGGCGGGTAGATCAAGAGGGCATGACTGCCCGCCCCGGCCCAGGGCAGATCACTCCACGTCGGCCAGAGCCAGCCACCTTGGACGGCTTTGGCCCAAGCCACAGCCCAGCCCAGATGCAGGAAGCCATCGGGCGTATCCAGGGGAACCCCGGCGATCCCTAGGGGCAGCCAGCTGATGATCGCCAGGCCCACTGCCGCCAGCAACAGTGCCCGTCGCCCCATAGCCCCTCAAAAAGCTCCTGGCATTCTGGGGCGATGCGCCTCGCGTTCTTTCTCGACAACCGAGGTTTTGCCGCCAAGGGCCCGCTGGAGGATCCCCGCCTTGGGAACCCCGGCATTGGCGGCACGGAATTCGCCTTTTTGGCGTCGATTGCACTCCTGGCTGCGGATCCCGACGCTTGCACGCCCCTGCTGTTGCTGACCGCTCTGCAGCCCGTCGATGGTTTGGAGCAAACCACCCATCAGGTCGCTGGGTTAGCGGACGCGCTCGTGACTGCCAGGACTCTCGGGGCTGTTGCCTTGGTGTTTCGCCCCGGTTGCCTGTCGCCGGTTGATCAGCAGGCGTTAATGCAAAATAATTTGCCGCTTGTGGCCTGGTGCCACAACCTGGGTTGCGATCAACAGGGCTTTTTTGAGGGACTCCCTTCCCTGAAGCGCTGGGTCATGGTCAGTGGCGCGCAGTTGGACGCCTTCCGTCACAGCCGCTTGGTTCAGCTGGCCTGCGTCATTCCCAACCCGGTCCTGGTGCCTGGAGATGCGCAGCCAGGTCCAGCTCCAACGGATCTTGCGTATGTCGGTGCGATCACGCCTTTCAAAGCCTTTGATCGCCTCGCACGGATCTGGCCTGAAATCGCCCGTTTCTGTCCTGAGGCGCAGTTGCGGGTTTTCGGAGGTGCTGATCTCTATGCCGGAGGCGGAGTATCTGCACTGACCCCCTATGAGCGCTACTGCCGGGATCTCTTGGACCGGGGTGGCTATGGCGATCGGGTGGTCTTTGAAGGCAGCCTTGGTTTGGAGCGTTACGCCGCTTTTGCGGATGTCGCGGTTGGAGCGGTGAATCCCTCGGGTCGGGATGAAACGTTCTGTTTGAGTGCCGCCGAATTCAGCGCCTGCGGGATCCCCGTGGTGGCTCCCCGGCGCCATGCCCTCGTGCAAACCGTGCTGGATCGCACCACCGGTTTGCTTGCGGGAAGTGATGAAGAGTTTGCGAAGCACTGCATCGCCCTGCTGCAAGACCCTGCGCGCCGGGCGTCTCTTGGTCAAGCGGCCCGAAGTCACATACAGCTGGCCTATGGCTCGAGCCAATTGACCAGTCTGTGGACACTCTTGGCCGCTGAACTCAAAGCTGACCTGCAGGCCGTCCCAACACCGCCATCGACGCCCTGGTGGCATGAAGGACGTTGGCTCCGGCAGCTTTGGGGCCTGCCCTTTGCGTTTCCGCTCTGGCCCAGTTGGCCCGTGCTCAAGTCCGGGGTGAAGCAGCTGGTGCAAGGGAGTAGCCGGGCCATCACCCCTCTTGGCGTTGGTCTGCTTTCGACCTTGGCGGTATTGATCGTGATGCTGCTGGTGGTCTTTGGCAAGTACGGCGGCAATCCGACCGGTTTGGCCAGGGTGGGGGACCAATTCCCCCTGTCTCCGCGGGTCGCGCAGCAGGAATTGGTCGTCTTGGCGGGCAAGCGGGGCAATGACGGCCAGCAGTACCTCGCCATGGCTATGGATCCCTGGCAAGCGGACCCGGGAACGAGTCAGGCCCTCGATAACCCGATCTATCGCGGTAAGCGTGTCCTCTATCCCCTGCTGGCGTGGGTCTTGGGTTTGGGTCAGCCCGGGTTGATCGCTTGGTCCTTGGCCGTCCTCAATGTCCTGGCGATTGGAAGTGCAGCGGCGCTGGTGGCACTTTGGGCGCAGCAGCATCAACGCACGCCTCAATGGGGTTTCGCTGTGCTGCTTCTGCCGGGTTACTGGGTCACCCTCAGCCTGGATACCGCCGATCTCTTGGCCACGGTTGGATTGCTGGCCGTTGCGGTGACGTGGTCTGCCCAGCGACGGGGCTGGTCCGCGTTCGCTCTCGCCACTGCGTTGCTCAGTCGAGAGACCTCCCTGTTGGCTTGGGCCTCAACGGGCTTGACCGCCCTATGGCAGCGCCGTTGGACGTGGCTTCTCCCGTTGGCCTGCGTCCCACTCCCTTTGTTGCTGTGGACCCAGGTCTTGAACAGCCGCTTTGCTCAAACCCGAGACGGTCTGCTGGCCACAGTTCATTTCGGCTGGCCTGGCGTTGGGCTGCTCAAGAAACTTTGGCAGTTGCTTGGTTTTTACACTTTGCCGGGCCCGGAGCCGTCGCTTCTCGAGCGCCTGTTTGATGCCGCGAGCCTCGCCCTTTGGGCTGCCACGTTGCTGGTGCTGGCCGCGGTTGCCCTGAGCACTCGGGCCTCCCGTTGGTTGCGGCTCACCTCCGCGGTCTATCTCCTTCCGGCGCTGTGCACGAGCACCCAAATCCTGGCCCGTTTCCCGGACTACACCCGGGTGTGGATTGATTTGGCGAGTCTGGCCCTCTTGGGCTTGCTGCAACTTCGCAGCCGTTGGTTGAAACCTTGGCTGGCGGCCTGCGGCTGTATCAGCCTGGGCTACTGGGCGGGCTACTGCTGGTTAGCGCCATGAGTTTCAGCACTCCCGTTCTCTTGATTGCGTTCAATCGCCCGGAGAGCACAGCCCAGGTGTTGCGGTCCTTGGCGGAGATCAGACCTCCAAAGCTCTACGTGGCTTGCGATGGTCCAAGACCTGAGCGCCTAG
This sequence comes from Synechococcus sp. LTW-R, assembly GCF_014217875.1. Taxonomy (NCBI): domain Bacteria; kingdom Bacillati; phylum Cyanobacteriota; class Cyanophyceae; order Synechococcales; family Synechococcaceae; genus Synechococcus; species Synechococcus sp. LTW-R. Next base: position 1,693,630 of record NZ_CP059060.1, on the reverse strand, counting down.
ATGAAGTCCGGCGCTGTGATGCCGTTCGTGCTTTGGTGTCTCAAATCAATTGGCCCTGCCAGTTGCGGACCTTGTTTCAGCCCATCAACCTGGGCTGCCGCGTTGGGGTCACCGCCGCGCTGGATTGGTTTTTTGAGCAGGAGGAGGAGGGCATTGTTCTGGAGGACGACATCGTTGCCGACCCGAGCTTTTTCCCCTTCTGTCAGGAGTTGCTCGAGCGCTATCGCCATGACGAGCGCGTTGGCGTGATTGCGGCCAATAACCATCAGCGCCTGCCCCCCAGCGATGGCAGCAGTTACCGGTTCTCGATCTATTGCCATTGCTGGGGTTGGGCCAGCTGGCGTCGGGCTTGGCGTTGCAACGACCCTGCCCTAAAGGGTTGGCCGGCTTTTCGCGATGGTCAATGGCTCAAGCAACTGGGGGGAGAGCCCTTGGCGCGGCGCTGGGGCCAATGGTTGGAGCAGCTCGCGGCTGGGCAGATCGACACCTGGGACATGGTCTGGCAATTCAGCTGCTGGCAGCAGGGGTTCTTGACCGTGATCCCTGCGGTCGAGCTCGTTGAGAACATTGGTTTTGGCGTCGATGCCACCCACACCCTCGATGAGCGCTCTCCCCTTGGGACGCCTGGATCGCTCAGTTTCCCCTTGCGTCATCCAACGGTGATGCAGGCCGATCGTCTCCGCGACCAAGACACGTTTCGGCGACTCTTCCAGCGCAGCCGCCGAGCTGACTGGTTGCGTAAGGGCCGGAAAGCGTTGCGCTTGCTGGGCTGGAGGTCCTGATGCGCGTTGTTCAGGTCTCCACCTACGACGGCGGGCAAGGTGCAGCGAGGGCAGCCTTCCGCTTGCATCGCGCCCTACGGGATCAGGGCATCGACAGCTCCATGCGCGTGGCCCACGCCATCAGCGGTGACGCCTGGGTGCAGGCTCCACGCTCGAAGCCCCGTCAGGCCATGGCGTTGTTGCGAAGCACCGCCAGTTGGTGGCTCAGCAAACCGCAGCGCAGCGCTAACCCGGTCACCCATTCGGTGGCGTCTCTGCCCTCAGGGCTCGACCGTGAGCTCAATGCCAAAGGGGCCGATCTGCTGCATTTGCATTGGCTCCAAGATGAATTCCTGTCAGTAGAGGCCATTGGTCGTCTGAGGGGGCCGGTGGTTTGGACCCTGCATGACACCTGGCCGTTTTGCGGCAGTGAGCACTATCCCCTTGATGCGCAGGATCAGCGCTTTGCTTTGGGCTACAGCCGTGGCAGTCGCTCGGAGTTGGATCGCGGGTTGGATCTGGATCGATGGACTTGGCTGCGCAAAGGCAAGGCTTGGCGATCGTTGTTGCCACGGCTGCAATTGATCGCTCCGTCCCGCTGGATGGCTGAGCAGGCTTCGCGTTCTGCCTTGTTGCATGGGGTGCCGTGCCAGGTCCTGCCCAACGCCATTCCCCAGGTTTTTCGACCCAGTGAACCGTCGCAAGCGCGAGCTGCCCTCGGTTGGCCTCAAGACAAGCGCCTGATTTTGTTCGGAGCGATCGATGCAACGGATCCCCGTAAGGGGGCTGATTTGTTGCAGGCGGCGCTCCGGTGCTTGGTGCATCAAAACTCCGGCCAGCTGATGGCAGTGATCCTTGGGCAATCCCAGCCCAGGCAGACCCAGGATTGGCCGATTCCGGTTCTCTACAGCGGTCGTCTCCATGACGACGTCAGCCTTGCTTTGGCCTATGCCGCAGCGGATGTCGTTGTTGTGCCCTCTCGCATGGACAACCTCCCCCAGTCCGCCACCGAAGCGATTGCTTGTGGCACACCTGTTGTGGCCTTTGACCAGGGGGGAATGGCTGATGTCATTGCCCATCGCCAAACCGGTTGGTTGGCTGAGTCCTTCGATCCAGAAACGTTGGCTCAAGGAATCCGTTGGGCCTTGCAGCGTCCTCAGGACCAACCAGTGCTCTCTGAGAATCTCGACCGGTGGCGTTCTGACGCAGTGGCCCAAACCCACATGGATCTCTATGCCGAGGTGTTGAGCCGGTGATCTTGCTGGTGACCTACGACGTTCGTCGACCTGGCGGCATCGAGCGCCTGAGCTTGCAGGTTTTGGAGCAGCTCCAGCAGCTGGGACTGCAACCGCGGCTCCTGGCAACACGTCACCTCGGGCCTGGAGTGCTGGGGCGTTGGCTTGGCCGGCTTTGGTTCTTGCTGCAGCTCCTCTGGTGGCTTCCCCAGGCCAAAAGTGTGTTCAGCATGCATGTGCTGCTCTTGAAGCCGCTGAAGCTCCGTGCGCTTTTCCCAGCTCTGGCTGCTAGGCCCCTCTATTGCTGGCTGCATGGGATTGAGGTGTGGGGCCAGGCGTTGGCCGCGGCACGCCGGGATCTACGCGCCTGCACGGCTTTGGCTGCAAGCAGCACTTTTACGGCCCAGCAGGTCCGGGATGGGTTTCCTGCTTGCCCACCGATCACCGTCGTGCATCCGTGTTCGGATCTGAAGTTCCCAGAACAGATCCCGTCGCCAGGGCTGCCCCTTCGACTGTTGACGGTGGCGAGGCTTGATGCGGGCGAGCGATACAAAGGACATGACCAGATCCTGGAGGCTTTGCATCTGCTCAAGCAGCAAGGCGATTTGGACCCCGCATTGCGCTGGATCGTGGTCGGTGACGGCAATGACCGCACAAGGCTGCAGGAGAAAGCTCTCCGCTTGGGTGTAGCCGCACAGATTGATTGGCGAGGTCGCTTAAGCGACCAGCAGTTGATTGAGGAGTTTGGTCGTTGCAGTGTGTTTGTGATGCCCAGCGGGTTTTCTATTGATGCTGCAGGTCAAGCCACTGGTGAAGGCTTTGGGATTGCCTATTTGGAGGCCGCAATGGCTGGACGCGCTTCAATTGGTGCGCTTTTGGGTGGTCAGCAGGATCTGATCATTGATGGCGAGACGGGTTGGCTTGTCTCCTCATCAGCACACGCATTGGCCGACTTATTGGCTCCACTCTCTGCGAAACCGAGTCTGGTTGCTGAGCGAGGGGAAGCTGCGTACTTAAGAGGTCGGACCAGGTTTACCCGAGGGCAGCAAGGTGCACAACTTGCGGTGTTGTTGGCCGAGCAATGACGAAACGACTGAATTATCTCCTGATTGCCTTGGCGGCGTCATTGATGCTCGTCATCGCTTTAGGGCGTTGGTTGAGCTTGGCCTCGAACGCTTGGGATTTGGGTATCTTCACCCAATTCTCATGGATGCTGAGTCGTGGATATTTCTTGGAACCAGCGTCGTTAACTGGTTGGCCTGTTCTCGCCGATCATGCCTCGTTTGTTCTTGTTCCCATTTCCTTCTTGTATCGAATTTGGAGTAGTCCAGCCTACTTGCTGACCTTTCAGGTCTTTGCCTTGACAGGAGCGTCACTTGTCCTCCTTTGGCTTGCAAAGAGTTCAAGAGTGTCGCCAAAAGTGCAAACTCTACTATTATTGGCCTATTTCTTTCAGCCAGTTCTTTGGAATGTTAGCTGGTTTGACTTTCATCCTGACTCGCTTTTTCCTCTGGCAGTGTTTTTCTTGTGGCTCCAAGTCCGTCATAGAAAACTCATCTGGATCATCATTTCTTTAATCTTCATCCTCTCGATCCGGGAGACGAGTGTTCTTGTTGTGGTGGGCTTGTCGCTGACTTGCTTTCTTCAGGGAAAACGAAAGCTTTCTGTGCTGTTGGCTTGCTTTGCCATTGCGTGGACCTTCTTTTTATCAGGTTTCTGGTATCCACTCTTCTTCCCAGATGGTCACCACAACTCTGGCAACTATGCGCATCTGTTTGACGCGGCTCTTGATGTTTATCGGGAACCTCTAGCTTTTCACCATTTGATTCAGGCATTTCATGCTGCCAGCCTCTCGAAGGCTCCCGTCTTTTTCCTGGCATTAATAGTTCCGTGGCTGATCTTTTTGGATAAGAGTTCAACGGCGTGGATTGCTGGATCGTTGGTTGTTTTGACTCCGCTCGCTCTTTCTACCAATCCCAATCAGGTTTCTATTCTTTACCATTATGGAATGATGATTGCTCCGTTCTTCGCCCTGGCAGCACTTGAATCCGCCCGTACTGATTCCTTTCTGAGCCTCTCCCATGCTCAACTGAAGCAAATGCTTTTTACCTTTGGTCTGATTTCAGTTATTAATTTCATGGTTAATCTGAATCTAAACCCTGGTTGGATTCTTTTCTGGCGCAACCCATTCCCATTTTTGCAATATTACGAGCGTCTATCCAGAATCCCAGCTGAAAAACGCGTACTAACATCTAACGGCCTCTCTGCTCATATTGCTAATCGCCGTGAGGCTGACTTTGTTGCCAGACCCGCAGCTCAGTTGTTTCCGGAAGGGTTTGATATGCTGATTCTCAACCAAACAGATCCTGGGTTTGGCTCATCACCTCACAAGACGGATCTATTGATACAAGCAGCTAAGAAATCAGGTTGGACATGCGATTCTTTAAACCTAGGTCATCTTGCAATCCAGGAATGCGTAATTAAATGACTTCTTCGCGGCCAGCTCCCCCCATAGCTCGTCTTGGACTGATTGGTCTTGCTTGGCTATCGATAGCTGGAGCAGCGATCTATGACTTTGGCCTGTATGTTCAAAATATTCTCGCCTATCCCTACAATGTTGGCGTTTCTGAATGGTGGGGATCTGAGCTCGCGATTCGCTATTGCGCAGGATTTGTTAGGCGTGGCCTTCTGGGCCAGACGAGTTGGTTGTTAACTCAATTAGTGGATCAGCAGTCCGCGTACGTTGCGGCCCTTGCGGCTTTGATGGCTGCATCTGTACTCGTTCTAGGCTTCATCTTTTATCGGTCTTTGAGAATTAAATTAGCCTTACTTCCTTCTCTTCTTATTCTCTCCGCCCCAACAGCAATGCCTGTCATGCTTACGCATGCAGGGTCATTATTTCGTAAAGACGCATTTCAGCTTTGCTTGTTTGCACTAATACTTTTCCTAGTCCACCACTTTGATGTGGCTTCTTCGGCTCGGAGGAAAACTTTCTTGTATGGGCTTGCTGCTGTTGTTCAGGTCGCTGCTGTGTTCAATCATGAGCCATTTGCACTTCTGATCACCCCTGCACTGTTTCTTGCAAGATTGCTGTCTCGCAAGGGCTATCTGAAATCCTTTCTTCTAGTAATGCCCAGTGTGGCTGCGTTTTTGCTTGCAGTCTTAAACAAAGGTCGATTAGAGGATGTGAACTGCCTCCAAGCAAGCCTTCGCTCCGTTCAGTTACTGCCTTTAAATGCACGTCCTGGCTCTTCTATAACCGAACTCGCCCTCACGAAGCCGAGCTTCTTTACATGGGATTTGAGCCTAGGCCAGTTGGGCTGGTCGCTCCTCCATGGCTTCCTTGCTGTGTGCATTACTTGGGCGTGTTACGTCTTGATTCTCAGGCAAATCAGTCACCGTGTTTTGCCAAGTAGGAAAGCTGGATCTTTCTTATTCTCTCAGATTCTGATTGCTCTGCCTTTGTTTATGGCCACGATTGACTATGGCCGATGGTTCGCAATGTTGGCCTGTGCAGGTATGCTCTCATTACTCTCTATACCAAAGAATGAGGTGGCGTCTGCTCAGCAGATTTCTTTGGCAGATCTCGAAAAGTTCGGCATGGCTAATCACTGGCCACTAGTTATTCTGGCTGTTGCTGCTTTAGTTGTTATTCCCTCGCACTGCTGTACATATCAATCCAGCCACATCTTTGCTTCCGTCTCCTATGCAGGTCTGAGTATATGGAAGCATATCTTACTTTCCTAGCCTCATGAAGCAGCGACTCTCCAAGATCTTCCATGTCATTGTTATAGGAGCTGTTTCAGCGGTCATTGCGTTGTGGCCATACCTTCATGATTTCGGAGAGCTTCTCCCTGGGGATAGTGGTGACACGCTACTGAATCTTTGGTTTTTTGAACATAACCTTGCAAGCCTTCCGTTTTCTTCTTCAGATCTTTTCTCTAATCAAGGCTGGTCTTCTCCTGACTTTTATTTTCCCGTCGATGGTGTTCGTGGCTGGAGTGATCATCTATTTCTTCCCAGTATCTTATACGGCTTCTTGAAGCTCCTTGGCTTTCAGCCGACCCAGGCGCTACTGCTTTGGTTCACCTTAACCCTGACCTTTAACTACGCCAGTCTTCGAAACTGTCTTTGGAGGTTAGATCGAAAAAGTTTGCTTGTATCAGCTGTTTGTATTTTAGCTGCTTTTAATCACGTTGTTCTCGCGCAGCTGAATCATCTCCAGTTATTGACTCTTTGGTTTTTGCCGCCACTTGCATTTGCGTTGTTGCATAGACAAAAAACCTGGGCTTTCATCTTTCTACTCTTGAACTGGCTTGTTGGACCCTATATCGGTGTTTTTTCTCTGCTGATCGTCGTCTCAACCTATCTCCTGTCGGGGCGTGGTCTGTATCGCTTCAGGCGTAAAAGATTCTGGCTGTCTTGGTTTTACTCCTTGACGAAGACCCAAAGGATAATCCTTGCCGCTTTGCTCGTACTCAATGTTGTTCTGATCCTCCCTTATCTGAATACATCTCTAGTGATGGGTGCCCGGGGTACGGATGAAATTACAAAAAACCTACCTAACATATGGGCTTGGTTAAGCGGTTCTGCTCGTCAGCATCTAGGTTTACCTCTTCATCCCCACGCCTCCGGAAGCGAACCCTTTCTGTTCCCAGGCATCTTGCTGTTTTCTTTCTCTCTTGTAAGTCTCTTCTTATGGAGAAAAATCTCTCAGACAGATCAGTTGCTAGCAAAGTCCCTGCTTTTTCTGGGTCTATCGGTCACCTCGTTTGGCTTCATCGTCCTGTGGTGGTGGCCCATGCTTTTCGTTCCATCGGTTCGAGCCGTCAACGCGGCTGGAAGGATTGCATCAGTGCTCTGGTTCCTTTCGGCATTCCCCCTGTCCGGACTGATTGTTGGTTTTGAACAAACATTGGAAAGACGTTGGAGGCAAGGTCCACTCTTTCTGTTTATTTGCTCTGTTCCACTGTTGTGGATTTCGCTTCTTCCTAAATCTGTTCTTGCCCTTGATGTTGTTGCGTGGCAGAAAGACCAAAATACTTTCCGTACCGAGTTGCTTGACCAGGGTTGTGATCTCATGCATCTCGAGGTCAATGAAACATTTCCGTGGCATGGAGATGTCTTCGCCATGCATGCATTGCTTCATGTCCCAGGCTTGAAGAGCGTTTCAGGGTATTCCGGCTGGCAGCCCCGTAATGGTTGGCGGCCGGGCATGCATTCCCGGGACGCATTCAACTGGGCTTTTTCGAATCTTGGGAAAAGAAACTATAAGCGCCCTGATGCCATCTCCTCTGATGATATCCTTTGTGGTATTCGAGCTACTGCTGATAAAGCAGGACACGTCATTTTTGACCTAGATAAAAGCCTGGCCGATGAGACTAAGAGGCGTTGAGCACTGACATGACCACCACATGGCGTCTTAAGCATGAACTGAAGCGCACTCTGCAATGCCTGCCTGCTGCTTTAAGGAGTTATCGCTTCAAGAAGCTTTTGCTAGACCAGCTGACAACTGAGTCGGCAGCTGTTCTGATAGAGACAGCTATCTCAGAGGGAAAACCTTATTTGGCCGGTCGTTTAGGTTCCGTTGAGTCCAGGTTAGTAGGTGAGTATTTATTTAGGAGATCCTCCTATTCGCGATTGACTCTCAATCAAGCCCACTGCAATGCAGGTATCTTCCCCTTGGGTAAGGAGTCTCTTGACGAAGTCGCGAATAGGCTTTATTCATCCCTGCAATTCGTAGATCTCTTGGGCATCTGGGACAGCCCTTATCAGTTCAAAATGGTTAGCCGCCTCTCTAGCCATCCCAAGATCTGTGATTTAGCTGCTTTAGAGCCTTGGTGGTCTGTAGAGCCTTGGTCGCGAGTGCTTAGTGGTAAGCGTGTCTTGGTCGTTCACCCTTTCGTCGAGACTATCGAAAGCCAACATTCATGGTCTAACCATATTCATCCTGGTTTTCCATCGCTACTACCCCGATTCGATTTGATTTGTATTCGTCCGCCTCAAACCCTCGGCCATGATCGAGAAGGTTTTCGATCTTGGAATGATGCTCTGAGTCAGCTCATCGAGCGTGTATCCATGGTCCCTTTCGACGTAGCATTGATCGGATGTGGTGCTTATGGGTTGCCACTCGGTGCCGCAATTAAGCAGATGGGTAAGCCGGCTGTGCATCTTGGTGGTGCTTTGCAGCTTTTATTTGGTATTCGAGGACGTCGTTGGGAGGCTATGCCGCAATATCTCTCACTGATGAATGATGCTTGGGTCCGTCCATCGTCTACTGAGACACCTCCACTCGCTGAAATAGTGGACGGAGGTTGTTACTGGTGAAAGGCCTCAGGGACTTGTCTGGCGAGTGTGTGCGAGAACTATGGCTGCGCCTAGCTGATACAGGTCTCTTGGGCTATCGCCATGTTCTTGATGGCTCAACAGGGTCTTCAGGGTCCTATCCGCAATCGATTCTCGCGAATCCGTCGGAGCTTCCTTCATATGCGGATGATGTGCGTCTGGTGAGTCACGGCTACCGCAGCTCATCGATTTCCGACTACCCGTGCATTGAAACGTGGGCCATTAAAAAGGGCGTCAGCAGAGGTCAAGCAGCTCCGTACCGACGGATCCAATTCCACACCATTCGCAAGCAGCTCAATAAACCCATCCAAACGCTTGAGGGTTCCTATGCGGTGTTCCCTCATCTCACCAGTCACTTTGGCCATTGGGTTGGTGATCAGTTGGGTGCCTTTCTTTGGCATGCGCATCAGTTGCGGGCACTACCTGACCCACCCCGACTGATTGCCATTGCGCCCTCTAAGAGCTGGGCCGATTTTTTGATCGAGCTTTGTCCGCCGGAGTCTCTTTGGGTGATGACTCCGCAGGAGTTCCTGAATGCGAACTGGGTTTTGCAGCGCGCCATGGTGCTTCCGCGCATGAGTCCCTGGCAGAACCTATCGCTTCTTCGTGACTGCCTGTCCCCGTCCTTGCTTCGTTCTGAGGCGCCCCTCCCAGCGTCTTCCGGTCCTTGCCGCATCTTTCTCTGCTCCAAACGTCAGGAGCGAATCGCGAATCTTGAAGCTGTTGAAGACCTCTTTCGAGACCATTGCTATTCCGTCTTGAATCCAACCGCCCATTCGCCGTACCAGCTTCTGTGTTGGATTCGACAGGCATCCAGTCTCTGGTGTGAGCAAGGTTCGATGGTGATGAATGCCTTGCTTTCGCGTGATCGTCCTTACCGTGTCATGGAGCTGAGCCCGTTGAACTCTTGTCGCTATCCCAGTGAATTGCAGATGTTGGGCGGTGGTGTCTACAACAGCTTTCATCTCGGCTTGATCAAGCCTTTTTATTGCCAGCCGGCTGTGGATTCAGCGCGCTTGGACCGTCAATTGCACCCCTATCAACGGCAGCTCGTTGTTGACTTGGCTGCTTTGCGACAGGAACTGGATCGAGAAGGTAGGAGTGCCCAATGAATTCGCGATGGATCCCTTTAGCGCTTGTTTTTTTGGTGGGTCTACACCTGCCGAAAGCCTTCACACTGCTGTACCTGCTTTATGCGGTCCTGTTCTGGCAGACCCGTAATGCTCCCGCGGTGGCTCCCCGTCGGTTATGGCCGCTCCTAGCGCTTGCTGTCTTCAGTGTTGGTTACGCATGGGCGTCTCTTCACTATGGACTGTGGACGCTGCAGGGCCGTGATCTTCTCGATCTGATCTCGATGCTCGCGCTTCCCTGTGTCGGCGTTTGGTTGGGAGCCCGTTTGGCCCATTACTGGACGCCACGTCAACTCAGCTGGATCTGGCTGGCCTATGGCCTTGGTGCGTTGGCTTACGTCTGGGCGGTTCTGCTCCTGGGTCGGGATGCGTTATCCAGCTCACCTCTAGAAATCTGGCGTCAGCACAGGGATTTGAGCATTGCCGTGCCCTGGGGGCAGCAAGAGGTGATGAATGTGCGCTCGGTCGAGCAGAACGCTTCTTTTGCGGTCGCTTGGATGTTTCCTGGCCTCTGGTTGCTACTGCGCAAGGAGCAATCGAGACTTGCCTGGTTGATGTTGGCAGCGGGACTACTTGGTCTTCTAGCTGTATTGGCCTTCCATGGCCGGATTGGGCTCTTGGTGGCCCTGCTGTCATTGGTGCCTCTGGCCTGGGCGTCAGCTTCGGAGCGACAGGCAGCGCGGCAACCACTCCAGTTCACCGCCTGGGCTTTCTTGGGTCTTGTTGGTTTTCTACTGTTGTCGGTGTTCTCGCTGCTGTGGGGTCGTGGCGACATCACATCCCGGCTCTTGGCCCGCATTTACGACGAGCGTCTCGATCGTGTCCTTGCGTTTTTTATTCACATCCCAGACACGCTTTGGGGCGGCCAACGCTTGAGTTTTCAGTACTTCGAGCAACAACGTCAGTTGTGGATCGGGTTCGATGCCTCTGCCGGAGACATGCTCCACAGCGTCCCGTTTGACCTGGTCGTGAGAGCTGGCCTGATCCCCGCTGTGGCCATCTTGGTGGCCGTGGTTCCACTTCTCTGTTGTGCGTTCCGGCAGCTGGGTCATTTGCTCAGTGACTTGTCATCTCGCGGGTATGCACTCATTGCCGCCGGCTTCTTGATTGTGTTGACAGTGCAATGGCTGTTCCAGCCTTTGATCTATGCCGATGGGTTGCTCTTTTATTTTGGGTTCTTCGGCTTAGGAGCCCTGGCTTTTTCGCCAGCGGTCATGCCCCTTTGGATAGAGAGTGATGAGCTTTGACCCAGCCTCGATTGATTGCACCGGGCGCAAGGCTCTGATTACCGGGATTACAGGCCAAGACGGCAGTTATCTGGCAGAGCTGCTTCTCGAGAAGGGGTACGTCGTTCACGGCATCAAGCGCCGCGCCAGCAGCTTTAACACCAGCCGGATCGACCACCTCTATCAGGACCCCCATGAGGCTGATCCTCGTTTGGTCCTGCACTACGGGGACCTGACGGACAGCACCAACCTGATCCGCATCATTCAGCAGGTTCAGCCCGACGAGATCTACAACCTCGGTGCTCAGAGCCATGTTGCGGTGAGTTTTGAGGCTCCCGAATACACCGCTAACAGTGACGCGTTGGGCACGTTGCGGATTCTTGAGGCGGTTCGAATGCTGGGCCTCACGGAGAAAACCAAGATCTATCAGGCCAGCACCAGCGAGTTGTACGGCCTGGTTCAGGAGATTCCCCAGAAGGAAACCACGCCCTTCTACCCCCGCAGCCCCTACGCCGTAGCCAAGTTGTACGGCTACTGGATCACGGTTAATTACCGCGAGAGTTATGGCATGTACGCCTGCAATGGCGTGCTCTTTAACCACGAATCGCCGCGCCGGGGCGAAACCTTTGTCACCCGGAAGATCACCAGGGGCCTCGCTCGCATTGATGCAGGCCTGGATCAGTGTCTTTTCATGGGCAACATTGATTCCCTGCGGGATTGGGGCCACGCGCGCGACTACGTCGAGATGCAGTGGCGGATGCTTCAGCAGCAGACCCCGGAAGACTTCGTGATCGCCACCGGTCGTCAAGAAAGCGTTCGCCGCTTCATTGAGCTCACGGCTGAGCAGCTGGGTTGGGGGGCCATCCAGTGGGACGGCAGTGGTGTCGATGAAGTTGGCAGGCGCTCGGACACCGGCAGCGTTGTTGTCCGGATCGACCCGCGCTACTTCAGGCCAGCTGAAGTGGAGACCCTGCTCGGAGATCCCACCAAGGCCCGGGAGAAGCTTGGCTGGACCCCCACCACCACCCTGGAAGAACTTGTGGCTGAGATGGTGGCAACGGATAAAGAGGAGGCTGCGAAAGAAGCGCTCCTGCGGCAGCAGGGCTATCAAGTGGTGGGCTCCATGGAAAATCCCCCCACCAATCCATCCACCGTGGCCGCCAGCAAGGGACCGAAGGCCTGATGGGCACGTTGATTTCCAGCAAGGACCGCATCTTTATCGCGGGGCATCGCGGCATGGCGGGAGGCGCCATCTCCCGGGCTTTACAGCGTTCGGGGTATGACCAGCAGTTGCTGTTGGATCGGGCGGCCCTGGACCTCGAGGATCCCTCGGCGGTGAAAGCTTGGTTCCAGGCTGAACGTCCGGATGTGGTCGTGTTGGCTGCAGCCAAGGTCGGTGGCATTCAGGCGAATAGCAACTATCCAGCCGATTTCCTGCTGTCTAACCTAAAGATTCAGAACCATGTCATCGAAGCGGCCTGGCAAGCCGGTGTGCGTCGTCTCTTGTTTCTGGGTAGCAGCTGCATTTACCCCAAATTTGCGGAGCAGCCCATTCGTGAGGAAGCCCTGCTGACGGGGCCTCTGGAGCCCACCAATGAGTGGTACGCGATTGCCAAGATCGCTGGGATCAGGCTTGGTCAGGCCCTCAGGCAACAGCATGGTTTTGATGCCATCAGCCTGATGCCCACCAATCTCTACGGGCCGGGCGACAACTATCACCCCACCAATAGCCATGTGTTGCCGGCCTTGATCCGCCGTTTCCATGAAGCGGCCGAGCGCGGTGATGCCACGGTGACCTGCTGGGGTACGGGCTCCCCCCTGCGGGAGTTCTTGCATGTTGATGACCTTGGTGAGGCCTGTGTTTTTGCCTTAGAGCATTGGGACCCCAGCTCGGCGTCGGCCCCCTTGGACGACGTGGGCCAGCCCTTGCCCTTCCTCAACGTCGGCACTGGTTTGGACCTCACCATCCGTCAGTTGGCAGAGGCGGTCGCCCGCGCCACTGGATTCTCGGGCGAGATCATTTGGGATGCGTCGAAGCCCGATGGAACGCCCAAGAAGCAACTCGATGTCTGCCGCTTAGCCTCCTTGGGTTGGACCGCCCGAATCCCCTTGGAAGAAGGCTTGGTCAGCACCGTGGCTCTCTTCCGCGAGCAGCTCAAACAACAGCTCGTTCGCCTTTAACTCCGCTCCGCTGGTTCCATGCCTTCTTCGATCATGCGCAATCTGGTCACCGGTGGAGCCGGTTTTGTCGGCTCCCACCTCGTCGACCGTTTGATGGAAGCCGGAGAGGAAGTGCTTTGCCTGGATAACTACTTCACTGGTCGCAAGCAAAATATTGAGCGCTGGTTGGGGCATCCACGCTTTGAGTTGATCCGTCATGACGTCACCGAGCCGATCCGCCTGGAGGTCGATCGCATCTGGCACTTGGCTTGCCCGGCGTCACCGGTTCACTACCAACACAATCCGATCAAAACAGCCAAGACCAGCTTCCTCGGCACCTACAACATGCTTGGCTTGGCCAGGCGTGTCGGAGCTCGGCTGCTCTTGGCCAGTACGTCTGAGGTGTACGGCGATCCAGAGGTGCACCCTCAGCCGGAGAGCTATCGCGGCTGCGTGAACACGATCGGAATCCGCAGCTGTTACGACGAGGGCAAGCGCATCGCGGAGACCCTGTGTTTCGACTACCAGCGGATGCATGGTACGGAGATCCGCGTGGTGCGCATCTTCAACACCTACGGACCGCGCATGCTTCCCGATGATGGTCGGGTGGTGAGCAATTTCATCGTCCAGGCTTTGCGTGGCGAGCCCCTGACGCTCTATGGCGATGGTTCACAGACGCGTTCTTTCTGCTTTGTTGATGATCTGGTTGAGGGAATTATTCGTTTGATGAATGGCTCCCAACCGGGGCCGATCAATATCGGTAATCCAGGCGAGTTCACGATTCGGCAGTTAGCCGAACTTGTACGTGAGAAGATCAACCCCTCACTGGATTTAATCTGTAAACCATTGCCCCAGGATGACCCACTGCAACGTCAGCCTGTAATTACACTGGCTCAACAATATCTTGGTTGGCAACCTACGGTCGCTTTGAGCCAGGGCTTAGACCGTACGATTGCAGACTTTCGCGAGCGTTTAACTCCAAGTCGTAGAGCATGATTAGGCTCAGAGGGGAAACTTGGGATAAAACGCTTTATCTCCTGCTGGTTGGTGTTTATGCAGTTCTTGCCATTGCATCAATCTTCTCGGGCATTACCTCGTGGGACGAAGAAACTGATTACCTAGGGATTAGAACGCAGCTCGCGCATGCTGTTGAGTTGATACGTGGCCATGATGCAAATTATAAGGATATTCATTCTAATCTCGAATATTACGGAGCAGCAAGTCTTTTTCCTGCATGGCTCTTCTGGTTTTTGCAACAGAGCCTTCTGATCGGGCGACTCTCCCTCTCCAAAGCTCTTTTTGATCCATCCGCAGAACATCAGCTTACTGGCTTCTTTGCAACCTCTCATCTTTTGCTCGCCGGTGAGTTTGTATTTCTTAGTTGGTTGGCTGTCAAGATCGCACGGTGCATTGGACTACGACGTGCATGGATTCCAGGCTGCCTTGTCTTGTTCCACCCTTCTCTTATCGGTCATTCTTTTATTAACCCCAAAGACATACCATTTGCTCTCTTTTATACTGGTTACACATACACTCTTGTTAAGCGCTGGTCTTCTGGGCGCTATTATTACTTCTTTCTGAGTTTGCTTTCGGCTGCTCTTTTGATTAACCAGAAATTTGTAGCTGTTGCCGCGGTAGTGGTCTCTGAGATTCTTCTACTGGTTATTCAAAGACCTGTTGTAAGAGACCTAAGAAGATCTATCTTTCTACCAGTTCTTGCATTAATGTTCGCTTTAGTGCTTCAGCCAGCATCGTGGGGACTTAATCCTTTTACTTACCTCAGCGAGGCTTTCCATACATTTGCCAACCATGAATGGGGAGGTTGTATGTCATATTCAGGCACTTGTATCGGGGTGAATCACCCTGACTGGTTCACTCTTTTGTATATCTGGAATTGGTTAATCATAAAAGTCCCGCTGCTCTGGCTGATCCTGATAAGTCTACAAGCTTTCGTTTGGCTAAACCACTTCAAGAGCCTTGCAACTGTCTTAAATAGTCCATGGCCACTTGTGATTTCTCAATCAGCACTCATTCCAGTAATGGCCGTCGTCAGAAATTCCAACCTCTACGATGCAGATCGTCACCTGCTTTTTATTTACCCTTCATTAGCCATCGTTGCCGCAAGAGGATTGCAAACTATCTGGAATTTAGGCCTTTCTGAAAGACTTAGACTGGCATCTTTTTCTTTCATCTCACTCTTAAGCCTAATACTCTTTGTTGATGTGTTAAGCCTTAACCCATATCAGTCAGCTTACCTCAACGAAACGTCCCGGTTCAGTCACACCCATACTACAACTTCACTTGACTATTGGGGTGTCTCCTCGAAAGAGCTAATTCGAAACTCGCAAATCTACGGCAGCCTTCCGCCATCACCCGCCCTGAAGCAGGGTGTATGGATTTCACCGTTTTGGATAGGTTTTAGACAGTTGGATGGAATGGCACTTGCTGATGATTCACTACCTTCCCCTCTCTTCCAACTTCGAGATGTCACCTCTTTTACTAGTCACCAGACACGACCTTGCGTGTTTGATGCCGAAGTTAAAAGATCCCTACTCTTCGTCAAACCTTTGACAATGTCTAAACTCTACCTCTGCGAAGACTAAGGCCCCAAATCTTGCAAAACCATTGAGGACCTGAGATGACAATATTCTTTTCTGCAGCTATTTACTTTGTCGCAATCATAATAGTTGCGACTGCTGACCATTCCCTTTTGCGCCGCTATATTCCTTCGTTGGGCTTCATCTTTGTTTTGATGTATGGAGTTACTTATGGACTTGGACTAATGCTTTGGCGCTCTGACCCAAGCTCTTTATTTGGGTATGGATCCCTATCTACAAGAGGTGCATTAGATGCCCTGCTTAACTATTTCTCAATTGGCATATTATCCCTTTCTGCTTCCTACGGTATTTGCCGAGTCTTTTTAACTCGCTTTCGAAAGATTCTGCCACAGAAGTCTCTTGCTGAGCTGTCTTGGCCTCATATAGAAAACCTTTCAAGCCTATCTTTTCTGCTCATAACATTGTCTGTTCTTGCAATCAGTGTAATGAGTTTCCTCGGTCTCTTTGCTCGCTCTCCAGCAATACAAGCTCAAATTCTTCAGAGCTCAACCATCGCAAAAATCATTATAGGCTCCTCAATTATTTCGCGTTTAGCACCTGTCGGCTTCTTTCTGATTCCCTTTGTGTGGAAGCAGTGGTCTTTCTCTCTACGTTTTCTAATCACGACTCTCTTGTCTGTATGGCAAGTGATTGCGATTTCCAGTGGAAGTCGAGGCCTTCTTATTAGTCTTCCTGTATATCTTATAATTGGTGCGTTGTGCTGGCAAAAGATCCCCCTTAGATTGTTGTTAATCAGCTTGTTTGCTGGTGCACTTCTCTTCTTGCCACTCGCTGAGCATTTACGCATTTCTCGTGAAGGCGATCAATCAGTACCAGAGCTAAAAAGGGCATTCCAAACATTTCAGATTGGCAAGCAACTGATGGGTACTAGTCACGAATTCTACTTGGCATTATCTCCAACTCACTGCAGCGCGGACTTAACTAAAAAATTGTCGGAAGATTTGAGTGCGGCAATAATCTATGACAAAGGCGTCAAGTCTTTTCCCGATAACTCTCTGGCTCGGTGGAATGTCGTTGGACTATACGATAACTGTTTGAACCGCACACTCAGCCTTAGAAACTTTGACGGCTTCCACAAACTACCTCTAGGTCTTCTTCCCTCAACTTTCTATAAAGACTCTCCAAACCTCTTTGATGGCCAGGAGTTATCTGAGAAGCTGTCAAGTACCCTAGACCTAAAACCTGGAGAAATCTCATACGCGACTATTAGCTTATTTGCTGATTCATGGTGGCGCTGGGGTTGGTCTGGTCTTGTGTTCGGGCCTGCAACTATCGGTGCTTTGTTGGCGGCATATCAATCATTTCTTTCCTGGATGATAGGAAATAAATTGGTTGTTGGTCTCCTGGCCCAGTTTTTAGTTGTTACTCTTATTTGCACGTGGATTAATAATACGATCCTCACAATGACTTGGTATCTCTTCTGGGACTTGCCCAAGTCTTGGCTTGAACTTATTGTGTTGTTAAAAGTACTCAGTCGCTTGCCTCTGCGCCGAATATCTGCGGGCTCATCGTGATTAATAATCTTCCGATCTTTGCTGGTTCACCCCAGGCCCAAGCTCTGTCTGCACTGCACGGAGTTTCGTCTTGGATGCTGCAAGAATCGTTCAATCCACGCCGTAATTCTATTTCCATTCATGAGCCTGTTGCGAGCTTGACTACGGATCTCTCTGTATCAGGCAGACAATGGCTTTACGAAGTTACTGACTTTTCAGCATCGTTTACGTTGAGCTGTGGTCTTTTGCGCTGGAAGAAAGCCTTACTATATGAATCAAATCCATTCAACCATGAATCGAGAAGTCACTTCTATCCCAAGTCCGGGAATCGGCCTCCTGGTTGGTGGCACAGATATCGACGGCCTGAGCGTCGACCTGAACCGTTAACGCTTCTCTCAACTCACAACAATCCTAACTACTTTCACTGGTTAACACAACCAGGACTTGCCCCACTATTTCTGCAAAGTCACTTTAATCTGCACGATCACCAAGATTCAGCCATTGCTGTTAGTCATAGACCAAGCCAGTTGCTTCCCCAGTTCGTTGAGCCGCTGCTCTCATTCGTAGCTCCTAGGGCTTCGAAGTTTATCTCTTTGTCAATCACTTCAACGACATCCTGTCGATTTGCATTGCAGCAGCACGATTCTGATGTCTTTATTAGCCCTGCCCAGCTTAAGTGGCTCACGAACCTATGTCACTCCCAACTTCGATTAGCGATCTGCCCATGGCGTCGGATCTATCTATCAAGAACCAACGCACGCACCAGGCGTTGCCTCAATGAGCAAAAACTCATGACGGCTCTCAGTCCATATGGTTTTCAGAGTTATTGTCTTGAGTCTCTTCCTGTCGAAGCACAGTTGCACCTATTTTCTGAAAGCGCTGTCGTTATCGGACCTCATGGTGCTGGCTTCGCCAACATGATTGCTTGTGCTCCTTCTTCTGCCATTATCGAACTTCTTCCTAGGCCTGGCAATTATTCTCACTACTACGCGATGGCTGATCAGCTTGATCTCAAGCATGGCCATCTTCTTGCGACTCATTGCGATCCAAAGACAGATAACTTTTCGATTGACCCCGATCAACTCATTTCCCTATTGAGTCTGATGGAGCTGATATGAACTGCTTGATCACGATCATTCTTCCTGTGTATGGTCGCTCCGCGCTACTCAAGGCAGCTCTTTCCAGCGTCTATGCTCAAACTGATCCTGACTGGCGTTTACACATCGCAGACGACGGTTCGGATCTTGAGACCGCAGCACTAATCGCGGAACAGTTACATGACAAGCGCGTTTCCTGCGCGCGCCGTGAGCACAATATCGGGCTTTTTGCCAACCTGAATCAGGCAACTCTTGAGGTAAAGACACCTTGGCAGCTCATACTCTGTAGTGATGACGAGCTCACTCCTGATGCAATCAGAACGCTTAAGAGGAAGATTCATGATTATCCTGACACAAGACTGATTTTGTCTTCTTACGAGTCAATTGATGTCAATGGCCATTTGCGTTATGACGTCAATAGCAAGTTCTATGATCGCTTCGTGCCGGAGACTAAATGTTTTCTTCCTGGTGATCTTTTAGAACCACTGTTGCGTTACGGCAGCATTAACGGGAACATCACCGGGCTCTTGATACACCAGACACTTTTTGCTGATGCTGGTCCATGGCGCTCAGAGTGGACCCAGGCAGCTGATTGGGAATGGCTAATAAGAGCCTGTCTCCAAACACCATCATTGATCAGCCGTGACCCCGTTGCTAGGGTACGTGTTCACCAAGGGCAGCTTTCTGTTAGCAATCAAAAATCCCAGCGGGAACTCCTAGAAACACTTGAAATCCTTAGGGTTCTCCTCAACCATCCTCTCCTTACACAATTTTCCGAGCGATTTCGATGGGCGTCTCATCATGGGCAATTTCAGCTCTGGAACACACTTAAGGCAAGTCCCCGTATTGGCATTCGCCAGACGTTGAGTCAACTGCTAGCTATTCACCGCACCATTGGATTGCGGCGGACCACTTACGCACTCATTCGCTCATTTCCAGCCCGTTTGCGTTTACGTGGAACAGAAAAGCCACTGCTGCCACCCATCTAATGGCTACATATCCAGAAACGCCTTTGCGAATTCTCTTTCTAACGGAATCTCGTGAAGACTATTTAGCTGACTCAATCTTGCAGGGTCTCATTTCTTTGGGGCATGAAGTCACTGATTATCCGCAGAAGTATATACTCTATCGCGAGTCCTATTCTATTCCTACTGGCTCAGGGAGCGCCGTGCGCGGAGGGGGGTTTACGTTATATGGAAACCTCAATGACCGAACAGTTGATCGATCATTCATTATTCAACGACTAGAGCGGCAATCATTTGATCTTGTTATCGTCGGCCAAATCTGGCGCCAGTGGGGGCAACTCCTCGATCTTGCACCACTGCTACAGACTGTGCCGGTTGTTTTGCTCGATGGGGACGACGACACCCGTCTTTTCCATCGAAGTGGAACACGTCTTCGCCGGTTTGGTTGGCAGCCTTTCCCTATTCGATCTGGCCGCTGTTTCTACTTCAAGCGTGAGTTGCAGGGGGCAGCTAATCAAGGTCGCTGGTGTCGTGTCTTTCCTACGAGTTTCTCCATTCCCGCCGATAAGATCCGACCCCTTGACTTTGCGATTAAAAAGCAGCGTATCGCTAGCCATTGTGTCGATCCTGAGGTCGCAAAAGCTTGCGGTTTGCACACTTCCTATGCCTTTGACTCTGAGAATGCATACTACGACGATCTTGCGCTCTCTCGCTTTGCCGTAACTACTAAGAGGGGCGGCTGGGATTGCCTAAGGCACTATGAGATCGCAGCAGCGGGTGCATTGCCCTGTGTCAGACAGTTAGAAACTAAACCGGTTACTTGCGCCCCTCATGGGTTGCAAGCTGGCTTGAACTGTCTTAGTTACCAACATTGGCCTGATCTTCAAGAGCAAATGTCAGCCTTAGAAGCTCATCCAGAAGTCTTTCACCGTTTACTTCATGCTTCACAGCGTTGGGTACGTCACCACACAACCCGTAACTCGGCACTACGTCTGTTAGATGCCGTTTTGAAGCTATGACAATTATGCGTCGAGGCTGGTTTCACCTGGCAAGCGGAGCGGCCGTCGGGCGTGTAATCGGATTTGCTAGCAATTTGCTACTAAGTCGTTGGCTTGGCCCTACTGATCTTGGTCTCTTTAATTTGGTGACCACAACGGTGCAGACTAGTGACACTCTTGTGCGATGTGGTGGCGATTATGCACTTAACTTTGAATTGGGAGGCCAGACTCAAGCTCTAGAGACAGAACGTGGTGTTCAGTTCTCGCGTGCTTTAGCCCAATTATGCAGCGTATCAACCATATTAGTCTGTATTGGAATATCCATTTGGATCTGGTTTGGACAGGGGTTATTTCCTGCTTCATTGTTGCGAGAATACCGAATTGGTATAACGTGCTTACTCCTTTTGATGATCTTCTGTGAGTGTATCTCTGCATCAGCTTGGGAAGTCCTGTTGGTTAGTCACCGCACATCCCCACTGGCACTGAGACAAGGCCTATTCTATCCCCTACGTTTACTATCTGCCGCATTCTTATCCTTATATGCTGGTGTCTTTGGGGCAATGGCTGGATGGACCCTAATCGCTTTTGCACAGTGCTTGTGGCTGAAGAGGCTTTTGGGCCACCTCTGGACACCGCTAAGCATCTGGCCGCTACTACGTCCCAGTCTGGATCAACTCTTAAAACGCGGTTTCCCTTTCTACGCAGCGAACTTGCTAGCCTCAATGATCTTCTATCCCTTGCTAATCAGAGTGGCTAATGGATCGGGGTTAGCTGATATTGGCTACTTGCGAGTTGGCCAGATTCTCCAACAGTTGTTCGCTTTCCTTCCCGCGACACTTGTACCAGTCTTGTTTCTTAGGTTGCGAGGTGAATCAACCTTTGCACATCAAGTACAACAATTGGAAAAACCTTTACGTATTATCTGGTTCGTGCTTCTGGAGGTTCTTCTGGCTTATTCCATTTTCGATCAATTCATTATCTCATGGCTATTTGGGACCGACTTTACCTCAGCAATTCTACCGACGCGTTTGTTGTTAATCACCGCACTGTTCGAATCTCTTTCTCAATTAGTAGTTCAGCCACTGCTAGCTTCAGGCAAAGCCCGGGACTATGGGATTTGGCAGAATGTTTCAGCTATTATTGCTGCTGTGTTGGGCTGGCTCTGGATTCCTACGGCTGGGATTGCCGCCTACTTGATAGTTCGTTTAATGTATGTCACTATACCCCTATTAGTATTTGGTCTTCCTGTGGCAAAGCACTTGCAGAAGCCACTGAGAATGCTTCCACTCTTACTGACTAGCTCTGCTTTGGCTGTATTGTTGCTGATTCAAAGTATTGAATCATATTCCATAGTCTCTATACCTTACGTATATGCCTTTGTGTTTCTTATGGTCGTCTTGTTTCAACGTCATGACCTCTCCTTTTTGTATACAACTCTGAGAAGTAGAAGTTAATGCGTGTTCTCCACTTTCTGCCGGTATATGTGCCTGCCTGGCAATATGGTGGACCCATTCTTAGCGTTTCTCGTCTTTGTGAGGGCCTTGTTCGTCAGGGTGTTGATATTCGCGTCATTACGACGAATGCTGGTCTCCCTAACTTTCCTCTTGATCAATTAGGTCTTCCGCAGAACGTAAACGGCGTTGAGGTGATTTATTACCCAGTCGATCATAACGTTAGAGTTATCCGCTCAAAGGCATTAGTCAAAGCTTTGCCTTTTCATATGTCCTGGGCCGAACTTCTTCACCTAAGCTCGATTTGGCAGCCACTCGGTGTTCCGATTCAAAAGGCAGCTCATGCCGCTGGAGTACCCGTTATACAAACAACTCGCGGAGCCCTAGGGCCCTATTCATGGCGACGTGGTCTTTGGAAGAAAGTTCCTTATTTTTTGCTCAAGGAGCGTCCATTGCTTCAGCGTGCAGCGGCGTTGCATTGCACCACCACCCAGGAGGTTACTGAGCTTGATTGGCTTTCTCCTAATACCCCAACTTTCACTTTGCCTAATCCTGTAGATCTTTCTCAACTGTCGTGCCAGCCTGCAATTGGAAAAGACTGGCGTAACAGCACTGGAATTCCTTGGGATCAACGACTCTTTCTCGTCTCAGGAAGAATGCACCACAAGAAGGGTCTTGACCTCCTTCCACATGCGCTCAAGGCAATAACACACATACCTTGGCATATCTTGTTTATTGGACAAGACTCAGATGGAACGACTCTTCGTCTTCGTCGTGCATTTGAGCAGAATGGTTTGATTGACCGGTCAACCTGGCTTCCTTCATTGCCCGCTGCGGATTTAATTGCGCCCTATAACGCTGCAGATTGGCTTCTGCTGCCGAGCCGCCATGAAAACTTTGGTAATGTAGTTATCGAGGCACTAGCTTGTGGGTGTGGTGCTTTAGTGAGCGACAAGGTGGGAGTTGGGCACATGCTTGTAGGAACTCCCGGTGTCTATATGGATGTTCGCGATCCAGACAAGTGGACCCAAATGCTTCTCACGGCTTTATCATCCACACGTCCCGGAAAACTATCTGAGTCTTTCGTTAAATCTAATTTCTCTCAATCCCTGATCTCACAAAAAGCTTACCACATCTATCAGCGTATTCTGTCACATGGATAAGCTCTCATCAATAGCTGCAGTTGTGCTAACCCTTAATGAAGAGCATAACCTACCTCGTGCATTGAGCTCTCTTGCATGGTGCGATGAGCTACTTGTGCTTGATAGTGGAAGCGTCGACTCTACAGAGGCCGTTGCAAGGCAAAACAATGCAAGATTCATAGTACACAAGCAAGCAAGGCCGTTTCAAATTACAGAGCAACGAAACTGGGCTCTTGATCGATGTGGTCTCCGCAGCAAATGGGTTCTTTTCATTGATGCTGATGAAGAAGTTAGTCCCGTCCTTGCTGAAGAGATTCGAAAACTTATCACAGCAACTAGTAGATTCAACGCGTATGAACTAACACCCAGGTATTGGTTTCTTGGAAAGTGGTTAAAACGTACGCAAGGGTTTCCCAACTGGCACCCACGTCTTCTTCAGCGAGAAGCGGTGCGCTTTCAAGGTGGTGTTTGGGAATCTTTTTCTGATACTGCTTTGATTTCCAGGATTCACATCCCTTACGAGCACTTTGCTTTTAGCAAAGGAATTGATGACTGGCTCGAACGCCACCAACGTTATTCATCTTGGGATGCCATTGAAATTGACCAGTATCTTTCCACCAAGACACTCCGTTCTTCTAGAAAGCGTCGCCTTCGAGCCCTCACTTCCTCTCTCTGGCTATTGAGGCCATTACTTAGATTTATCCAGAAATATCTCTTTCAATTTGGTTTTCTTGAGGGCTGGCAAGCACTGCTCTATTGTTTGCTTATAAGCTTTTATGATCTGATGACCATCACTAAGCTTATTCAACTTAGACGACATAGGTCGGGGCTTCCGTTATGAGTGACTGTCTTCAGGGCACTGGCAATCTGACTATTATCAGCCAGCATTTTCACCCCAGTACTGCTGCCACCGCCCAATTGATTACAGATTTAGCATCTGGCCTTGCATCTAAAGGTCATCAGGTTCAGGTCTTAACCGAAACTTCTCACAGTGGTGAAGAACTACCCGACCTATTCATTACAAGGAGTCCCTTTTCAGGCTCAGGAAACATCAATATACTTTCAAAGTCGTTAAACGGCCTTACATTTGTTATCTGGTCTCTATTTGAAACCATTACGCGTCGCCGCAATAATGAAGTTATTCTAGTTGTTTCCAATCCTCCATTTATTGCTATCGTTGGCCTGATAGTGCGCTTACTACTTGGAGTTAAGTACATATTTGTTCTTCAAGATCTTTTCCCTAGGTCCGCTCAGCTGACCGGTGTTTTGCCCGCCAGAGGACCTGTCTCTAATGCCTGGGTATTTGTCATTCAGCAAGTCTGCAAATTCAGCTACAAGACAATAGTTCTAAGTCATTCTATGCGTTCTCGTTGCCTGAGTCAGTTCCAGCTGCCGTCTGATCAGGTAACCGTTATCCATAACTGGGCGGTCGAGCAGGCACTGCCTATAGAGAAAAAACAAAACCCAATTGCTCGTGAATGGAACGTTCACAATACATTCACCATTCAGTATTCTGGTAACTTTGGCCGATTGCATGAGATTATCACCCTCCTTGAGACTGCTCGTATTCTAGAGGCAGAGAACTTCCATTTTCTCTTTGTAGGAGGTGGGGCTAAGAGACGACAGATCCGTGAATATACTCAGTACTATGGATTGACTAATGTCTCATTGCACCCTTATCAAGATAGATCTCGTTTACCTTATTCTCTTGGTGCATGCGATGTGGCCGCCATTGGCCTGATACCAGGTAGTGAAGATACTGTTGCCCCCTCAAAATTCTATGGCATTATCTCAAGTGGCAAACCTGTGTTACTCCTGGCCCGCCATAGTACCGAGATAGCAAAGCTTATTATGGCCAATGAGTGTGGCATTGTTCTTGATCCAGGTGATCCTGTAGGCGTAGCCAACTCTCTTCGGTATCTAAATCGCAATCCCTTGATACTCCAGCGCCTTTCGGCCAATGCAAGAAAAACATATAGCCAACACTTTGGAATTGACAAATCCTTGCAAGCATACAATACATTGATTTCGGAGCTCTTCCAAACATCCGAATAATCACTACTACATCCTTTGTAACCTATTCATTTCGGCATCCTTGGGGATCTATCTAATGAGCAACATACATACTGGTTTTGAGACAATTGGCAATGCCACGCTTATCATCCACGATGCAGGCCAGCCTCTCTTGGCGACAGACGTATGGCTTGATGAACATCCTTGTTATTTCGGATCATGGTCCTTACCTTTCAAGGTCCCTGATGAGCAGCGTCAAAACATTAAAAAGTGTCCATACATATTCATCTCACACTTTCACCCTGACCACCTTAATCTGGCGTCGCTGCGCAATTTCAAGCACGCCGTCTTACTAATAGCTCAGCATTGGGGTAGCAGAGTAGAGAAAGAACTTAGAGGTGCTGGTTTTCGCGTAATCGCTCTCCCATCCAAAAAATGGCACTCTATCGGAAACAACACCAGAATCATGTTGTTCAACAATAGTCTACATGACTCCGCCATCCTTGTAGAACTCACAGATCCACTTCGTCGTAAAACTCTTGTGGCCAACCTCAACGATAGTGGTGGAATAGGATTCGAGACCTCCCTACGTAAAATCGCACGGCAGTATTCCAACTCTTTTTATCTTGGGTTGCATGGTTATGGTGATGCTGACATGATCAATCTATTTGATATAACTGGTTCCCGTCTCAACCCTGTTAGGACTGCTGGTCGGCAAATTGGTCGCGAAATTCAGTCATACCTGAATCGTTTTCATCTCAAGGTTGCCATTCCTTTCAGTTCTTTTCATCAATATCAACGACGAGACTCAATTTGGGCCAATCAATATACAACACCCATTGACTCTTACTACGTCGGCTTTCAACCATCTATGTATCAATCCATCCTGCCACCTTTCATCAAAGTCTATCTGAAGGGAGAAACCTACCAGTATGAATCTATTAATCCCCAACCCAATCAAGTGTCTGTACCCATACCAGAGACTGTATTTGGGGATGACTGGTCAACCCAACTCACTCCAGCACAGCTTGCCATGGCTTATGACTATTTCTCCTCGATTCAGCCATTAAGGAAGCTTTTCCACGAGATTCAACTATGTGTTGGAAACTTCACTCACACTGTCTTCCGCGGCTCAGGAAGGTCTTCTATAAGATTTCACGCACCCTCAGCCTCTCTCATGAGAGCAATTAGGACCAATATATTTGACGACCTGCTGATTGCCAACTTTATGCGTGTCTATCTTGATAACTGCAATTCCCTCTATAAACCTAATTTTAATTATCTTGTGACAAAGTATGCAGACAACGGGGGGATCCGAACACATGCTGAACTTAAGGCTATGTTCTCACACTACGAATCTCAACAACCACCCCTGGACTGGTCTATCTCGCAGATGCGAAAGCTTAAGCGGCTATTTATCTAATCTTCTCACGAAACACCTTTCCAACTCTCCCTTGTATTGCCAAAAAAACTATTACTAATGCTTTCATCCTCACTCCTAATCGATTCTCCCCGGTCAAAACCTTTGTTGCTATTCTCATCGCATCAGCTGGATTCTTCCTTAAGCAAATCCTTGCCAGAGCAATATTGATCCATCCGGGAGTAGATCCGCAAATGCGCATATGTAGCTCGTTATGAAGCCTTGCAATACTCAAAAGGCTCCTCTCAACCAGCTCTCTATTTAGGGTGCCACTACCGTCCATCGTGTAGTACCCCATGGGTGATGATATTAACCCAAACTTATCAGTTACTTCAGCCAATCTTACCCACAGGTCGTAATCTTCGATTCCTATCAACTCACGAGACTCAGAGAATCCATTGACTCTTCTCACTAGCTCTGTCTTCGTTACGACACTTGATGTGTTGATTCCATTCCCGTTTGTTATGAGGTCTTCAAGCACATGCCTTCTGAGCCTTCTGGAGACCTTCGTAGTCCTATCTCTGCTTCTATCCTTGCCGTCAGTCAAGTATAAGTCATGGTATACAAAGTCCATTCCCGACTCTATTAGTCTAACAGAAACTTCTAGTTTTTCTGGTAGCCATGGGTCATCTGAATCCATAAACGAAACTAACTCTCCAGTTGCTGCGGCTACTCCACAATTTCTCGAAATCGCGATTACACCATGATTCTGTATCTGTATCATCTTTACTCTTGCATCTTCAAAGGACTCTATCACATCCTTTGTATTGTCCTTCGACATATTGTCTACGACCAATAATTCCCACTCTCTGTATGTCTGACTCAAAACCGACTGAATCGTGTCTCCTAAGCAGTAGCCACGATTGTATGTTGGCATTACAATAGATACTCTTTTCACAGGTCTATCCAAATAGCTTTCTGCTAGTGTCGCACAACCTCTTCATCTCAAATAAGACTACCTCCTCATCGTCCGCCCTTGCAATACTCATTAAGCCTGATGAATGGTCTGTCGAGAATTGAAATGCAGCCTTTTCTGTATTAGCAACTGAACGTATGTCATCCACTCCAAGCCGTCCGCAATAGCACTCTTGGATCAGTTCAGCCAGGCTTTTCATTGATAGCGTCGTACTACTTCCTAAGTTGACTACTTCAACTCTGTGTGCATTAATACCTCTTTCTAACCATGCTGTTATGAAGTTAATCAGCTTTTCCATTGGAAGTATATTCCGCATCACCTTCGGACTTCTCACATCGATCAACCCCTTGGATGCCATCTGTCGCGCAAAGCAATTCGCTGCCAATGACCAGACTGAATCTTTGTTAGTGACTGGCGGACCAAATACATTTGACATTCTTACCATCAGCACTTCTATACCCCGCTGTGATGCAAGCCTTCTCAAGGTAACTTCTGTATTATAATGTGTCTTTCCATAAATAGTAGTAGGAGCTGCATTTGTTCTTTCTGTGATTCTCCCTTCTAAACCTTCGCCATAAACCTTTATTGTCGATAGATACATGAATCTCTTCGTTCCTCCTCTAGCAAGAGCATCTACCGTCGCTACCACTTGTTCTGTATTTATGTAATGTGCCTTATCTGGATTCTGCTCACACTCTCCGGCACTCATTGACGCACAAAGAATAGCAGAATCTATACCCAAATCCTTTATCATATCTACAGTTAACTCATCCTTAGAGGTGACACTCCTCCTTGTCTTATATTCTGCTTCACCCTTATTCCTGAGGCTGATCAGATGGTAGTTCTTTCCAGCTTCATCTAACGCACTAGCCAGACGCTCAGCTATATAACTTGTAGGCCCGACAAGTGCTACTGCCATATCAATCCTATTTGCCTATCCACGGGGTTTTCCTTTCAGATACCCAGATCTCCTCAAGAGTATCCAAGTCTCTTTTAGTGTCCATGCATTGCCAGAATCCATGATGTCTGTAGGCATTTAGCTGATTTCTTTCCGCCAAAGTCTCGAGAGCGTTCCGCTCAAACATCTCCTCTTCGTCTTCTATTAACTCTAGTACTCTCTTGTTCAATACGAAATACCCTCCACTGATCCATCCATCATCCATCTGAGGTTTCTCCGCAAACCTTGTCACCTTATTCTTGGTAATAGTAAGTTCACCGAAACGCGTCGGCGGACGCACGGCCGTCACAGTTGCCAATCCCCCATACTCTTCGTGAAATCTAATTAACTCATCGATGTCTATGTCTGATACACCATCACCGTACGTCATCATAAATGTACTTCCATGAATATAGTCATCAAGTCTTTTAAGCCTTCCACCAGTTGCCGTCTTTTCTCCTGTATCTACTAATGTTACCTTCCAATCAGTGTTGGATGAGTTTATCAATTCTATCGTGCCTTTCTCCAGGTCAATCCTGAAATCTGAGTTGAGCTGTGCGAATCTTAGAAAGTAATCTTTGATAAGCTCACTCTTGTAGCCAAGTGCAATTATGAAATCCTTATGTCCATATTCCGCGAAGCGCTGCATAATGTGCCAAAGAATCGGTTTCCCTCCAATAGGGACCATCGGCTTCGGAATCTTGTCTGTGTATTCCGATAATCGCGTGCCAAGACCTCCGGCTAATATCACTACTTCCATAAGACTGGATCCTTAATTGTCCTCTTGAGCCATAATACCTTAGCCTTTGGCACGTTGAGCATTAGCTCTTTTTGTTCCGCATCCACTTCCTCATCTTGATGCCTTATATCAATGATATTTGCAATGATCGACCCCGCATCTCCTAAACCCTGAAACCCGTACCAATTCATTGGCGGTATAGTTAACCTCTTCTGAGGTTCCCCCCCCAACTCAACAAACCTCCAGCTGGAAAAATCATACTCAGCAATAACAAATACCACTCTTCCACAGGGCACCAAGATGTTGCAAGTGGCCTTCTTGTGAATCTTCCAATATCTCTCTACTCCACACGGAACCAAAGAAAAGTAGGCCTCCCCAAAACCTTTGTATACTTCATCAGAATTCTGCATGAACTTTATAATCGACGTCTCAGTACCCTTTACCATCTCTACATTTGATACTAATACCATGTCACTTGAGCATGTCTACGTACGTACAAAT
Organism: Synechococcus sp. LTW-R; assembly: GCF_014217875.1. Lineage (NCBI taxonomy): Bacteria > Bacillati > Cyanobacteriota > Cyanophyceae > Synechococcales > Synechococcaceae > Synechococcus > Synechococcus sp. LTW-R. Next base: position 1,664,483 of record NZ_CP059060.1, on the reverse strand, counting down.
CTGCTCTTTACAAAGTTCTTCCGCTTCCGATCCCTCGTTATGCAAAAAATACCACTCTGATGTCATACTTGCAGTCTGCGTAAAGCTAAGAACTGGTCTCCATTTCAGTCTTGCAGCGGCTTTGTCGCAATTTAGTGCAAGCAGTGAACTTTCGCCAAACTCTGTCTTCCCGTCCGTTTCCGCCCAATCCACTCCTTCCCACTTTAGGCTGAGCTCCCTCACTAAATCCCCTACCCCTCTCGAGTTTGCTGCATCTGGACCAAAGTTAAATGCTTCACCATGAAACGACCGATCGATAGAAAGAGAGTAACCCAACTGCAAGTAACCCCTCAATGGCTCAAGCACATGTTGCCAAGGACGAGTTGACCGAGGGTTTCTTAATTCAACCGTTCTACCTCTCTCCCAGCTCCGGATGCAATCCGGGACCAGTCTGTAATCTGACCAGTCACCCCCACCAATGACATTCCCAGCGCGTGCAGTCGCCAACATCAGCTTATTTCCTTCTTCCATCAGATATGAGTAAACGAATCCACGAACAAGGATCTCAACCGCTGCTTTTGAAGCGCTATACATATCTTTCCCACCGAGCTCATCTTTCTCTCTGTATCCCCACACCCACTCATTGTTCTCATAACACTTGTCACTTGTTATGACCACTAAGCTACACTCTCTATTGTCATTCTTTAGGGCATTCAACAATCTTAATGTACCCATGACATTAGTCTGCCAGGCATCTATCGGATTTTTATGCGCATTTCCTACAATCGCCTCTGCCGCCAAATGAAACACAATATCTGGCTTTATGTTTTTAATAAAAGCCTCTAATCCACCATCCTCACCGATATCGCTTAGCCTCTCTTCCTTCATGAGCTCTGCAACTGACGCATCTCTATACAGAGATCGCTCGCTGGCTGGGAGAGCGTAACCATACACCTGTGCACCCAACATACGTAGCCATATGGCCAGCCATGACCCTTTGAAGCCCGTATGGCCGGTCAGCAAGACCTTCTTCTCCCTGTAATGGTCTAAATAATTCACCGATCAACCACACTCTCCTATGATAGTACTACACAGTTGGGTTTCAACTATCGAGCATATTCTTCTATCAACCTCTCGCATGTCTTTTCCCATCCAAAAACCCCTATCCGTTTGTGCGCTTTCCTTCTAATTGTATCCATCTCAAACCTGCCGTTCGCAACATCTAGAAGTCTCTCAACTATATCTCCTGCAGTTTCTACCTCGATATAATCTTCATCTCGTATCAGCTTTAGTGGAGTTGCTGTTCTGTGTGTCGCCATAACAAGCACCCCCCAGGAAATTGCCTCTAAGATCTTTGATTGCATACCGCTTCCACTGACCATCGGTAGAATTGCCACATCTTTGCTTTTTACCAAATCATACATATTCTCTACAGGTGATATCACAGTTACCCCTTGCCTCGACAACATACTCTTTAGGCCTCGACTGATATTCCTCCCGGCCACGGTTATTCTTATTGAACTATCTCGCCTCCTTACCCTTAGCTCTCTTGCTACATCGATAATTACATGACATGCATCTATATTGGGCCTATAGTCTAGATTCCCAAAAAATATGCACTCGATTCCACTGCATTCTTCAGTTCTTCTCGCTAGTGACTTAATCTCGATGCCAACAGGTATCACTACCTTTCGTATAGTGCTTCCCCCTATATGCTCTAAATCCGGAGTTGCGACTGTAGCCACTGTACTCTTAAACGTATTGCGAACGTAATCTTCTATACCCAACTCCATGCTGTACATTTTCTTGTATTCTTCCCGCAGAAGCAACTTTGCCCACCACCTTTTCTCTATCTTAATCCAGTTCCCGATGTTTAGTGTGTAGGAGTCTATTAGGTCGGCTATAACTCGTGTCTTTTCTGGAGCCAACTTCCACAGTCCAACGCTCCTTATATGAAAAAAGTGAATAGTCGTATAAGACGAGAATATTGTTCCCAGACGCCCACCCCATGACCCAGCTAGCGCAAATGACAGCCAAGTCTGAATAGGCTTCCCTTTCAGCTCGCGGCCTTTCGATAGTAGCCATACAACTATTCTTCTCGCTCCTATCTGTGCAACGATGTCAACGCCTTCCCGGCCCACACCATTCTTGATCTTTATTGAACTCTTGAACAACCCCCACTCAAAATACAATATATCTATCGTACAGCCCATTCGCTCAAGCGTTATCTGTCTATTTCTTACTAGCTTTGTATCACCTTTCTTGCCATCTCCTGGGTCAGATATACATACCATTAATACCCTCATTATGAGTATCTCCCAGCCATCTCTTCCAGCAGAGAGTTGGCTACATCCCTATTTCTTCTGCAAAACCTCCTGTATCGTTCATACCTTTCCTCCCTTCCCCGCTTTCCGTCTGATTCCGAAATCAGCCTGGCAGCTCTCTCAACACACTGACCTAGATCATCTGCCAGATGTATGATTTCGCAATCATCTAAGTTTTCCTTTATTTCACGATATGACCCGATAGACCTTGCAACTACTGGAATGCCGAAACCCAATGCATCAGCAACTGGCATCCCATATCCTTCTTCAGTTGACAATGAGACGACAATATCGCAATCTAAATAGTCCTCCATCAGTTCTTCCTCACTTCGCCCGTACTTTACTGTTACTCTGTCTCGCCTGTCCATCGCCCATCTCGTGAACTCGCCTCTTGCCTTTATTAGTTCTATCCCATAAATTACAAGCTCTATTCTCATTCCTACCCTAGCTTCTAGAGTCTCGTGAAATTCTTTGTATGCCTCATGCGCCTTGTTTTTTGTTGTTCCTGTTACTGTTAGCAGCTTTAATATCTCTTTGCCCCCCCTCTCTCTTCTTGCCTTAACCCTTTCTTTTGTCACCAGCTTTTCAAAAGATGGAGGTGGATATATGACACAGGTCCTCCCATAATCCATGCCTATCCATCGCCTTACTTCACGCTCAGTGTACTGACTATTGAATATTATCCTGCTCGCTTTCTCAATTGAACGTCTCAATATCCAAGAGTTTACTTCTCTTCTTAGCTTCATTCTTGCTCCTAAATGTTCGGTTCCGCACCTCCTTTCCGCATTCGTATCCATTACATCATGGACGACGATAGTAACCTTCCCCCAATCAAGGACCATCCACAACAGCGGCGATACTCTTGAATTTGAAAAATATATCTCTTTTGAACTTACTAATTCTCTCGTATAACCTAGAATTCCAAAGAGCTCCCAAAGCACAAACCAACGAGTCCTCTTATCGCATGTTATTAAAGTACCTTCTACCATTTCCATCAAGTACTCCGCATACTTCGCAATTCCCCTGCCATTTGGTGAAGAGCAAACAACTAGCCGGTCCTTTCTGTGTATTTCCATGCCTTATTCTCTAAGTGCTTGAATACATCTTAGACCTTTACTCAGTACCCAGAACAATATTACGTACTTAGGCAATTCCCACGCTAGCTGCCAAATCAACTCCCTCAATGTTCCGTACATGCCCGCCTGTACATATGTAACTGGAAGCAGTGTTAACAATAGTGTGTCTATGGATCTTCTCTTTCTTCCTGCTTCTAGCCAGAGTCTATCCAAGAACCATATGATCATCCCCATTATTCCCCCACCGGCTAGTACACCAAGCCATCTCTCCCTGCGAAATAGATCAGCAGGTGTAGTTATACAGGGAAACCATGTCTTGTTTTCAACTCCCATCAATCCTTTGGCAATCGATGCACCGTCACCCTTTTCATACTCTTGATCGCTTGCAATCCAGCGTGGTATCCATATCTTCCCTAAATCTTCTAAGCTTAGGTCACTTACTCCATATTTCTTTTCATCCTTTCTTCTCGCTGCCTCAATAATAAAACCATCGCTACAGGCATACATCTCTCTTCCTAGCGCCATGTACCTATAAACGATCCTTTCAGCCTTGACACCCGTAAGCAATGCGCCCAATCTACCTTGTATGTCTCTATGACTTGTTTTTCCCATTGATGCCCCATCTCTATAGGCGGCCATGTAAGGAACAGCAAACCCAAGCAATAATATTAACAAAGCGCTATAAATTATCAATTTCCTCTTCTCTAACCTATTACATATAATTCCAAAAAAGATCATAATCAGTGGATATAGCACCGATCCTCTTCCGCCAGCGATCGATTCCATAACGAGTGGAATTGTCGCAACTACTACAAAGAAGACCTTTAGCATCTTGCTCGAATCTTTCCATGCTAGTGGAAGCAGGAAATAACCTATCTGCCTCAACCTCGCAAACGCTATAAATACAGCCTCCGGTCTAAATATCATCTCTGCCCAATAGCTATAACTGGCACCTCTGTCCATTGAGCCCGTCCAGGCAGAAATACATGAACTTATAAAATACAAGCAGAGAATACTTGTTGTTACGCATCTTATCTGCCCGTACCCATAAACTCTTTTCTTGCTTTTGTTGATCAATTCAAACCATCCCATCTCTTTTACATCTCTCGTTCTTACCTCCTGTCTTTTTACCTTATATCTCTCTAGCAATCCAAACACTGTGCTACCAGCAAGCAGATACCCCGTCCAGATCATTACTGTATCGCTACTGTATAGCCAAGACACCAGATACTGCCTATATTCACCATCTAGAACTAGCTTTTCAGGTGTTAAGCTTACTATAAGGGAACCCATGGCAAACCTTGCCAGTATTCCTATAATAAATATCGCGCTTGGTGCAATTACTGCTAAACCCTTTGCTTCTTTCCTCCTCTTACCTACTACCCAAGCTATCTGTGCAATGCATATTGCAACCAATGACAAGCTTGCTACTATCGCTGCCGGCACTCTCTCTACCTATCCTTCTCTGCGTTCGTTGCCTGCATCTTTAAACCTTTTAGCCAGTTTACCGCACCTGTCCATTGCTTGTCTGTAGCTCTTGTCATCAAGGTGGTTCCTCAATATCTCAATGTCGTTCGAAACACAGCTCCCTATCAGTAACTTCTCACCAGCAATTGACTGAAGCTCTCTGTGGGCTTGTATATCACTTAATATACTTGGAATGCCGACTATCGCTGCCTCCACGACGGCCATATGCAGACCTTCGAAACGAGAACAACCTAAGTAGAATATGTAGTTACTAACATTTATTTTTGCTGCATGATCAAAAGGATTGCTTTTGTATCCATGATGTCTTACCACAGCCCCAGCGCCGTATCTAATGTTTCCTCCTGCTCCATAAACCTCAACCACCACTTCACGACTACTAGAAACTGCATCTATTATTGACAAGTGCCGTAAATAACCTTTGTCTATCAAGCCATTATCCATAACTATAAAGACGATCTTCCTCCCCTCGTTGTCTTTTACCTCTAAATCTCTTGTATCCGCAACCTCCTGTATTCTTGCATATTCAATATCTAGTACTCCAAACCCTTCCTCTTTCGCGGAGTCTCTCGTTGTACGTGATACACATGCAGCTGTACAGCCATTGGTGCTCAAAAACAATCTCATTGCTATTCTTGAGCATATTGACCACTCTTCCGGTGGACTCTGTATATAACCCCTTTTATTCTTACACCATATAAGTGTAGGTATCTCTCGAGGAACAGTTCCCCTTATCTCGTTTCCGGACCACCATGAACTTAAAATGACCTTGATCTTTTTGCGTGTACTGCTTATGTCTATGTATTTGCTAGTCTTACCACTATCTAATGCCGACTGATGACATCTCTTCAAATAGACTGATCCTCCTCTCGACCCATCTTCGCTATCGACCCATATCAGCATATTAACTATCTCTCGCTTTCGGGAACACTTCCTTCGGCCCTTATTACTAACCTAATGGTCTTTAGAAGTATCATTATATCCATTAAGAACCCCGCATTCTTGAGATAATATAAATCATAAGCCAGCTTCGCCCTTGAGTCTTCAAGACTCGCACCATATGGATATGACACTTGAGCCCATCCGCTCAATCCTGGTCGTATCCATTCCCTTGTTCTGTAGTTCGCTATATGCTTTTCAAGCTCCTCTTCTATCTGTGGTCTTTCAGGTCTAGGCCCTATCAGGCTCAGGTCCCCACATACTACGTTCCAAAGTTGCGGGAGTTCGTCGATCCTTGTCTTTCTAATTATTTTACCGACACTAGTAACCCTTACATCTCCTTTCTTTGACCATACTGGCCCGTTTTTTTCCGCGTTAACCCTCATGCTTCGAAGTTTCCATATCTTTATCCGCGTTCCATATATACCAGTTCTTTCTTGCCCGTATAGCACTGGTCCTTTGTCTTCCAGTTTAATTGCACAGGCTGCTAGTGCCACTATCGGAATTGTCGCTATTCCTACAATCAGGCCAGTCAACACATCTCCAATTCTTTTGACCCTCCACCATATTCGACCTGGCTGTACTGCAAATCCATCCTCTAGCAAAAACCATCTTTCGTCAATCAACTCTGACGGTATCCTGTTCAAAGTGTTCTCGCACCAGTCATTCAGACGTAATACTTTTGTTCCCCCCGCTTTCAAGTTGGCCAAGAAGAAGTAGTCAATACTTATTGGTTCTACGTCCTCGCCTATTGCAATATTCGTTCCTGCATACCACGTATCTTTTATTTGTTCTAGGCCGCAAAATGTTAATTGCTCTAGTTCTGATGGCCCCAGTTCCATTCTGAGTACATCTTTTTCTCTCTCAGAGCAAATGATCAGCCACCTTTGCTTTCGTGCATTCTTGCTCATATTCATTAATAATAAGCGCGAGCACACCCCAAGGACAGCAATAATCGTTGCAACCGGAACTACAAACCCACGGAATCTTGTTTGAGCGTCAACTACCTGATAGCTCCAAGAGTGAACGATAAATCCCATCCAGATAATAGATGATGCAATCCCCACCTGTAGTACTGTTTCCCTGAATAATCTTGGCGACGTGCCTCTTGCTTTATTTGAATACCTTCCCAGAATATAACTAGTCATCAGCCAGCAGCATGTAGCGAAAGCCGCTCCATTGCCAGGTATCGACCACATCCCTGTGCGTACCCTCGCAACAGTGCCATATGTAGCCAGAATCATTCCCACGTCTAGAGTCGCCAATAAAAGAGGCAACGCCCTATCCCTAAGCCAAGGTGCTCTCCAATTCATCCTTTTCTCAATCGATCCTCTAAGGCACACTCTATATCGCTCTCTTCCCTGTCCTGATCTTCAATGATCAGCAATATCTGCTTCTCCGGTGCTGAATATCCCGGTGCTCGAACCACGGCCTCGATCACAGGGTCCTGTCCTTCAGCACCGGTACCGTGTTAACCTCAACCAATCACACATGATTCTTGGAATCATGCAGCTGTTTCCACGCATTTGGTCTACGAAGCTGGCAGCACCTCTTCTGAACAGCACTGCCAATTTCACTTCCTACGGCGCTTCAATGTCATTAAAAGCTGCAGCTTCGTAAAATGCAACCAGGTAATTAACACACCGTATCTACCACTCTAAAACTGCGGCATCAAAAACATCTGACTGTTAGGCGCATGTCTTATTGTGATGTCTCCAAAAGCATGTTGATTCTTTTGCTGCTCAACCGTTTATCTGTGTCCCGTATCGGGTCCTTCGGCTAGCAAACTGACCAACATTAAAAAGCCCCTCTTGTGGAGGGGTGATTTACGTGTTTTCCTCTGGTTCAAGCTGAACCCACGCCTGTATAGGCACCATAGAAGAACAGGCCAACAACGAAAATTACAGCCATCCCGCCGGCCGTTGCTACTAGCCACAGAGGCAGCACGCCTTCAGTCCACCGCGACTTCCAAGCAACAGCTGGACGACCGTCAGGAAGGCGATCGGGAATTCTTCCGTCGGGAAGTCCGGATTTCTTGCCGCTCATCTCAGATCCTCCTGATCAGTTGAAGAAGTAGCTGGAGAAAAGAATCCCGCAGGTGAAGACGAACAGCAGGCCCAAGTAGAGGCTGGTGCGGTTCAGTTCAACCGGGAGATTGTTCGGGTTGGGGTTGCGTTCCATTGATCGGGACCTCAGCGGCGGACGAATTGCATTGCCGCTAGGGCTCCCAGGAAGAACACCGTGGGGATGCCAAGGGCGTGAACGGCAAGCCACCGGACCGTGAAGATCGGGTAGTTGCGCGGGGTGGTGCTTGCAGGGACTTGAGTCATGGCTTATTTCAGGCGCTGGTCGAGCGAGGACTTGGCGTCATAGCGCTGACTCACCACAGGTGCCTTGGCGTCTTGAGCCTGGAAGTAAGCATCCGGACGTGGGGTGCCGAAGGCGTCGTAGGCGAGGCCGGTTGACACGAACAGGAAGCCAGCCAGGAAGATCGACGGCAGGGTCACTGCGTGGATCACCCAGTAGCGGATGCTCGTAATGATTTCGAAGAACGGGCGTTCACCCGTAGAGCCGGCGGCCATGGTCTGGAAGCGTTCAGCTTGGCGATCTTAAAGGCAAGCCAGCGGCCAGCGAGATGAGCCCGGCCGCTTGGTTACAGAGCGTTGTTGCTCAACCGATCCAGCGCAGCAGCGAGCCTCGCTCGCCGAGGACAAAGCCCTTGCCATCATGGAAGAAGGCAATGTGGCTGAAGTTGGTCGGCTGCTCTTCACCCACCGGATCCCTCTGCCAGGTTTTGCCCTCGTCTTGGCTCACCAGTAGGGTTCCGCTGCCTCCCCCGGCCCAGATCGCACCGCTCGGATCCCAGGCAATATCGAGGTAGCCATAGCCATTGGTGATGGGCACCACGGGCTTGCCCCATTCGTCGGGTTGCCGGGCGTCGTCGTTGAAGCGCAGCTGCGCGCCCCTGGCCACCATCCAGAGATTTCCATTGGGTTGGAATCCCATTGCCTGCAGGCGCTGGCTGCTTTCCCGTTGGTGGGGTGTCCATCGCGCCTCGCCTTTGTTCCAGGTCGCGAAGAAGTTGCCCAGGCTGCTCACACTGATGTAGTTGCCTTCCGGGCTGCGACGTAGATCGCGGATTGCTCCTGCGGCGTCTTCCACTTGGGCCTGCCAAGAGCTGCCCGCATCAGTGGTGCGGTACACCGCGCCGACATTGGTTGCCAGTTCCGCGCTGTTTCGACCGAGGGCCGTGACCATGTACGGCTCGCCCGGCAGCTTCGTGTCGAGGAACAATCGGCTCCAATTTTGCCCAGCGTCTTCGCTGTGGAGCAGCAGGCCCGGTTGACCGACGATCCACCCTTCGTCTCCCGAGAAGTCAACGCTGATCAGGCGGAAGTTTTCTTCCTCCGGCAGATCCAGGGCCATTTCGGTCCAAGACGCCCCGGCGTCGTTGGTCTCGAGAATCAAGCGGTTGCTGCCGACGAGGAACCCGTGCTGGCCGTTCGTGAAGGCCAGGTCCAGCGGGTTCGACTTTGTGTGGATGTCGACGGCTTCCCACGGACTGGCTTGTGCCGTCGGCAGTGAGGTGCTGACGCAACCAGTCAGCACAATCGCCACCAGGAGTGCGGTCAACGACGAGAGCAGGCGTTTCATCAACTGAGCTCAGCGAAGGGAATAGAGGGAAAGGAAAAAGGCGATCGCCAAGGCAAAGCCGCCAAAGATCAGGACATTCTTCTGTCCAGGCGTCAGCGTGTTCACGCCAAGCCCGTAGCCCAGGTTCTCCTCAAAGCCGCTGGGCTTGTTCCGGGGCCCAATGTCCTTGAAGGCGAGCGTTTTGCTGCGGCAGACCGGGCAGCGAAAAGTGTCCGGGTCGAGAGCGCTGAATGGTGTCCCGGCCTCGATGGCGAGTTTTTTGACGCCCTCATCGGGGTCGTAGACGAAGCCGCAAGCGCGGCACTCGAATCGGTGCGTGTCAGGGTCGTCAGTGGCCTCAACAGCGATCTCGGTGCTCTCTGCTGTTGGTTCTGGCGAATTGAGTTCCTCCGGGAGGGTGTCCTCGCTCATCGGCAGCCACTGATCGGTGACGTGGACTTTAAGAAGGTCGAGACCGGTGAGGCAGCCTCTTCAAGGCCGAGGGTGCTTCTTCTCAGACGTTCTCCCTACTGAGACATCGATTCTCTGAGCTTCCAGCCCGTTCCCAGTCCTGAGAGGTGGATGCCAGACTGCCCTCCAGGTTGGGCCGCTTTCGCCCTGTGTTCGTTCTCTCCGGTTACGACGCCTTCCTCGGCTTCCTGCTGATCGCAGCGGCGGTGCCCGTGCTGGCGCTCGTCACCAACAAGCTCGTCTCCCCAAAGTCACGGGTGGGTGAACGGGATCTCACCTACGAATCGGGCATGGAGCCCATCGGCGGTGCCTGGATTCAGTTCAACATCCGCTACTACATGTTTGCGCTGGTCTTCGTGATTTTCGATGTGGAGACCGTCTTCCTCTATCCCTGGGCAGTGGCCTTTCACCGCTTGGGGCTGCTTGCCTTCATTGAAGCCTTGGTCTTCATCGCCATCCTGGTGGTGGCTTTGGCCTACGCCTGGCGCAAGGGCGCCCTTGAGTGGAGCTGATCTGAGATGACCCCCTCCCCTGTCACATCCGGCATGGCCGAAGCCCTCTCGGTTGCCGCTCTGCGCGATCAACGCGAATCCAGCTGCAACCCTGTTGGGGCTCCAGCAGTCACCTCGGATCTCTCCGAGAACGTCATCCTGACCACCCTCGATGACCTGCACAACTGGGCCCGCCTCAGCAGCCTCTGGCCGCTGCTCTACGGAACAGCCTGCTGCTTCATCGAGTTCGCCGCCCTGATCGGCTCGCGATTCGACTTTGACCGCTTCGGCCTAGTGCCTCGCTCCAGCCCGCGCCAAGCGGATCTGTTGATTGTGGCTGGCACCGTGACCATGAAGATGGCTCCGGCCCTTGTGCGTCTCTACGAGCAGATGCCTGAGCCCAAATACGTGATCGCCATGGGCGCTTGCACGATCACAGGAGGGATGTTTTCGGCGGATTCCACCACAGCGGTGCGCGGCGTTGACAAGCTGATCCCCGTTGATCTGTATCTGCCTGGTTGCCCGCCCCGTCCCGAGGCGATCTTTGACGCGGTGGTCAAGCTGCGTAAGAAGGTCGGCAACGAAGCCCTCTCCGAGCGCGGCAACCTGATGCCGACCCATCGCTACTTCACGGTTGCTCACGAGATGAAGCAGGTCGAGCCAATCGTGGATGGTCGCTATCTCCGTGCTGAAACCCAGCAGGCGGCCCTTCAGGCTGCCGCTGGCCTGCCCGTTGCCGCCTCCGCCAAAGCCTCCATTCCCGCTGAGCAAGCCTGAGATCGATGCCTGAGGACACCGCTGCCGTTACTGCACCCCAGGCTGGCCTGGTCAGCCAGTGGCTCACCAGCCAGGGTTTTGATCACCAGCTGCTCGAGCCCGATCACCTCGGCGTTGAAGTGATTGGCGTTGAGGCGCCCTTTCTTCCTGTGATCGCTGCGGCCTTGAAAGCATCGGGTTTCGATTACCTGCAGGTGCAGGGTGGCTACGACGAGGGCCCTGGAGGCCAGTTGGTGAGCTTCTACCACCTGGTCAAGTTGGCTTGCCTGGCTGATCAGTCCACCGCCTCGCAGCACCTTCCGGCAGACGTCAAGCCTGAGGAGGTTCGCCTCAAGGTCTTCTTGTCCCGTGATGGTGATCTCACGATTCCAAGCCTCTACCCGCTCTATCGAGGCGCTGACTGGCCCGAGCGTGAGACCTTCGACATGTTCGGCATTGGTTTTGAGGGGCACCCTCAACCCAAGCGTCTGTTGATGCCCGAAGACTGGAAGGGATTCCCCTTGCGCAAGGACTACGTCCAGCCGGACTTCTACGAGATGCAGGACGCCTACTGAGGCGTTTGGGTTTTCTCCTTGTCCCGGCGGTGCTTCTTGTAGAAGCGCATCACCGCCAGGCCAACACTGCGGGGGTCATGGCGCAGGGTTGAAGTGGGCCGAGCCCCCTGCAATGGAGCGATGGTGACGTCGTAGCCCTGACTTCGCAGTTTCCGGCTGTCGCATTCCACTGGATCGGCCCCGCGTTGGCGGTAGTACTCCACCAGGCTCGATGTGCCGAGATCCTCTTGGGCAAGCACCGAGGAGAACAGCCGCTGTTGGATCCCCAGGCTGGCCAGCTGCGACTCAATCGCCCGCAGGTGCCCTTCGACATCAAGTCCGTCGGTTTCCCCGGGCTGGGTCATCAGATTGCAGATGTACAGGCGCGGGGCTTTGCTTCGGCTGATCGCCTGCACCAGCTCCGGAACTAGCAGATTCGGCAGCAGCGAGGTGTACAGGCTTCCAGGTCCCAGCACGATCAGATCGGCGTTAGCGATGGCTTCGAGGGCTTTCGGTAGAGCAGGCGGCCGCTCGGGGATGCAGCCCACCCGCACGATCGGACTGGTGGCATGCCCGATCTGGGATTCCCCTTCAATCCGGCGCCCATCGGCCAGTTCCGCCCAGAGCTTCACATCGGCGTTGGTCGCGGGGACAACCGTGCCTTGCACCGCCAGAACCCGGCTGCTGGCGGTAATCGCGCCCTCAAGGCTGCCGGTGATGGCGGTTAGGGCCGAGAGAAAGAGGTTGCCGAAGCTGTGGCCCTCGAGGCCGGTGCCGGCGCGGAAGCGGTACTGAAAGAGTCGGGTCAGCAGCGGTTCTTCTGTGGCCAGGGCCGCCAGGCAGTTGCGGATGTCACCAGGGGGCTGGACCCCGAGCTCGCGGCGCAACACACCTGAGCTGCCGCCGTCATCGGCCACGGTGACGATCGCCGTGAGGTTGCTGCTGTAGCGCTTCAGCCCGCTCAGCAGGGTGGAGAGCCCTGTGCCACCGCCGATGGCCACGATCGAGGGGCCGCGGTTCAGCCGGCTCTTGGCGGCCAGGGCATCCACCAGCAGGGTGTCGCGATCAGGGGCTAGCGCCTGTTGGATCGCCCCAAAGCTCCGGCTTTGCCCGAGCCAGATCAGTCCGCCGCCTACCACTAGCACCAGCGGTCCGGTGATCTCGCGGGGGAGCACGGTGGTGATGTTGGCCAGGGACCAGCGGATGAACTCCAGCAGCCAGTAGATCGGCTGCAGGTCAGCCCAGACCGCGGCCCCAAGAAAAAGCAGAAATAGGCCAACGCCTGAGGTCAGCATCCAACGCTTAACCACGAGCCCCGGCTGCAGCCAGCGGGCGGCGCGCTTGGAGCGGCTGACGAGGTCTTTTTGCCGAAGGTCTCCGTTGCCGACCCAACTTGGGCGCGGTCTCGAACGGTTCCCTCTTCGGTGTCCTCGAGCCGGCATGGAGCCAGGTTACGGAGAAACCGCCAAGATGCCCCTATTCGTGAAGGATCCGGTGCAATCCACCACCCCAGTGGTCCAGATGGATGACGTCAGCGTGCGCTGGGGCCGCAACACGGTGCTGAGCGACGTTGATTTGACCTTGAACGCGGGAGAGCGTTTGGCGGTGGTGGGGCCCTCCGGTGCGGGCAAATCCACGATCCTGCGCCTGCTCTCGGGTTTACTCCTGCCCAGCAGTGGTCGTCTGAAGATCCACGGCGTGCCCCAGACCTACCTGCGGCTGGATCAGCGCAACCCGCCCGATGTGCGCACGGTCTTCCAAAACCCGGCCCTGCTGGCGTCCTTGACAGTGCGCCAGAACGTCGGCTTTTTGCTTGATCGCTTCAGCCGCCTCAACGAGCGGGAGATTCGGCAGCGCGTGGCCGAAGCGCTTGAAGCGGTTGGCCTCTCAGGTACGGAGGATCTCTATCCCGGTGAGCTCAGTGGCGGCATGCAGAAGCGGGTCAGCTTTGCCCGCGCCGTGATCAGTGACCCCAGCCAGCCCGTGGGGAATGTCCCCCTGCTGCTCTTCGATGAACCCACCGCCGGCCTCGATCCGGTGGCCTGCACCCGCATCGAAGACCTGATTGTTCAAACCACCCACATCGCGGGAGGCAGTTCGGTGGTGGTCAGCCACGTGATGAGCACGATCGAGCGCACCTCCGATCGGGTGGTCTTGCTATACGACGGTCTCTTCCGCTGGCAGGGAAGTGTGGAGGACTTTCGGACCACAACCAATCCCTATGTGCTTCAGTTCCGCACGGCTAGTCTCAGCGGACCGATGCAACCCGCGGAGCTCTAAACCCCATGCGCCGCAGTGTTAAAGAAGCGATCGTCGGCTTCACCCTGCTCGCGGCAGTGAGCTCGGCTGGGTTGTTCTGGCTCTGGTTGAAAGGGGTTTCGGTTAGCAACCGCACCTGGCGCTTCCAAGCCAACTTTGCGGATGCCGCTGGCTTGGCTCCCCGCTCGGCGGTGACCTACCGCGGTGTGACCGTTGGTCACGTTCAAGAGGTCACACCGACGGCCACGGCGGTGGAAGTGCAGATCGATATTGATCAACCCAACCTGCAGCTGCCCCAACCCTTGGATGCGCGCGTCGAGGCGGCTTCCCTGCTCGGTGGGGATGCGGTGGTTGCCCTTACCGCACCGATCAAGCCGCTCCCCAAGGGCACGCCGGGCCCAAAGGCGATCAACTGCAACCGTGCGTTGACGGTGTGCAACGGCTCCGTGATTCAGGGCAAGAGTGCCGCGACCTTGAGTCAGGTGACAGCGACATTGCAACAGCTGTTGGATCAGGCGGAGAAGGAGAAGCTGATTCCCAAACTCTCCACGACGATCAGCAGCATCAATACCACGGCGAACGAAGCAACGGCCTTCATGAAGGACGGTCAGGGCTTGATCGACGACCTGCAGACCACCGTTCGCGACGTCAAGCCGACGATCAACAACCTCAACGCGTCCACGGCCCACATCCTCAACTTTGTGCGGGCCCTGGATAACCCGAAGACCCTCAGCGAACTGAAGGGAACGGTCGCCAACCTGGAGGAGCTCACCACCACCCTGGATCGGGTGGGTGGTGACATCGAGAAGCTCACCTCCGACAAGCGCTTCATGGATGGCCTGCGAAGCGTGGCGATTGGCCTCGGCGCCTTCTTTGACGAGGTCTATCCCGAGAAGACTGAAGCACGCCATTGATCAGACCGCGCTGATGGCCTCCATGGCGATCGCGGCGATCGCTTGATCACTGGCCTTGGGCAGTTGGACGTATTTGCCGCCGGCGGAGTCGGCGAGGTCCTTGCCCATGCCGCTGCCAATGAACTTGCGCTCGGTGTCGATCACCAGCAGCTTGATCCCGAGGGAGCGGTACTTGCTGGCGACCTGTTTGACCTCTTCCTTGAGATCCACCGGTTCTTCACCCTCCAGCTGGGGCTGACCGAGGGAGCGGCTCAGGGGAACGTTCCCTCGACCGTCGGTGATCGCCACAACCACCACCTGGCCCAGCTCTCCGGTGGCCATGGCATTGGCACCAACGCGGGCGGCCTGGGAGAGGCCATGGGCGAGTGGCGATCCGCCGCCGCAAGGCATCGACTCCAACCGTCGGCGCGCCGCGGTGATCGAGCGGGTTGGCGGCAGAAGCACTTCAGCGGCTTCCCCGCGGAAAGGGATCAGTGCGACTTCATCCCGGTTTTCGTAGGCCTCGGTGAGTAGGCGAATGACGGCGCCCTTGGCGCTTTGCATCCGGTTGAGGGCCATCGATCCACTGGCATCCACCAGGAAGATCACCAGGGCTCCGGCCTTGCGTTGCAGTTGCTTGGCCCGCAGGTCCCCGTCTTCCACAACGACCTTGCGGTGCGGTTCCCGCTCGCGCCGGGTCTTTTGGTATGGCGCGGCGGCCCGCAGCGTGGCGTCCACGGCGATCCGTTTGACCGGGCCGCGGGGGAGAATCGGCTTGACATAGCGGCCCCGGGAGTCACTGAAGACAACCGCCCGGCTGCCGCTGCCGCCGGTCTTGGCCTTGCCGCCGTTGAAGAGCAGCAGGTCCGGATCGATCGCGATCGCCTCGGGATCGAGCATGAACTCCTCGGGAATCGACGGCGGCGCCTGATCTTCCGGGGTGTCCTCTTCTTCCTGCTCGTCTTCTTGTTCGTTGTCCTCTTCGGGTTCGTCGGGCTCTTGCTCGTTGTTGTTTTCCGGGGGCTCCTCGCCCTGCGGCGGCGGCGGCGGTGGGGGCTCCATCTGTTGCTCGGGATCCTGGGGCGGCAGCTGCATCGCCCGCGGCGCGATCACTAGGCGCACCGCCACTTGAAGGTCTTCGGCTTCGACCTGGTCTCGGCCGCTGAGGGCGGCGTGGGCCCGGGCGACGCGCACGGCGTAGAGCTCGCTGCGGTGACCTTCTACGCCGCCGCGTAGGGCCTCATTCACCAGATAGGCGATTTGCTCTCGGCTGATCTGGACATCCGGCAGCCATTGGCGGGCCAGCAGCAACTGGGTGGAGAGGGCGTCGGTCTCCTCTTGCCAGCGCTGGCGGAAAGCCTCGCTGGATTCGGCGTGGCCGATGGCACTGCGGGTGATCTCGACCCGTTGATCGAGCTCCAGGACCTGATTGGCTGAAAGGGCAATGGCAAAGCGATCCAGCAGGTGATCGCGGATGGCCCCTTCTTCGGGGTTGTAGGTCGCGATCAGCAGGCAGCGACAGGGGTGTGAGAGGCTCAGGCCCTCGCGCTCGACCCGGTTTTCGCCGCTGCCGACGGCAGCCAGGAGCAGGTTGGTGACGTTGTCATCGAGCAAGTTCAGCTCATCGACGTAGAGCACGCCGCGGTGCGCTTCCGCGAGCAGGCCCGGCTGGAAGACCGCGTCACCACTGGCCAGGGAGGCCGTGACATCCACCGAGCCGACCAGACGGTCTTCGGTGATGCCCAGGGGCACCTGAACAAACGGTGCAGGGATGACCTTGGTGGGCAGCAGAGCCTGGCGATCCACGCCGGTGGGGTCTGCGCCCAGTTCCGTCAGTCGGGCCCGTGTGGGGGCATCCCAGTCCTCGGGAGCCTGCGGATCGGTGTTGAGGTCATGGCCGCCGACATCAAGTACGTCGATCGGCGGCAGCAGTGCATGCAGGCCCCGCGCCAGGACGGATTTGCCGGTGCCGCGTCCGCCGGCGATCACCACACCGCCTAGGCCTGGGTCAACGGCGGCCAGCAGCAGGGCAAGCTTCAGGGTGCCGTGGCCGGTGATGGCGGCCAGGGGAAAGGCCCTGGCGGCAGTACCACTTGCAACCATGGAGACGCCGGAAGACTTCGTCGTGGGCGCCAGTCTCGCTGATCAAGGCCTGGCAATTGGGCTCGGGGCCAATTTGCCCAGCGCAGCGGGTGGGCCGATTGAGACCCTGATCGCGTTGCGTCCCCGCTTGAGTGCCGAAATCCAGGCCTGTTTGGGCGAAGTGAGCCTGCGCTGGTCGCCGCTGTTCCGCACGGCTCCCGTCGGTGGCCCACTGAACCAGCCTGATTTCATCAATGCGGTAGTGGTCGTGGATCAGCCACCTGCACCCACCGCGGTGGCGGCGCTTGGGCTATTGCGCCGGCTGCAGGCCTTGGAACTGCACTTTGATCGGGTGCGAGAGGAGCGCTGGGGTCCTCGGACGTTGGATCTCGATCTGCTCTGGTGGGGCGCCTTGCAGCTCCAGAGCCCTGAGTTGGAGCTGCCCCATCCCCGTTGGAGCGAGAGGGCGTTTGTCCTTGCTCCGTTGGCGTCTCTCGACGCAGGCTTTCAGTCCCAGCTCGACGAGGTCTTGGCTGGTGAGCAGCAGCCACCGCTACTGATGCCCCCTAGGGGTGGATGGGCTGAGTAGATGCAACTGCAATGCTTGATTGCATCGGTTGTTGACCTAGCCCCATGGCGCCATTGCCCGCTCCAGAGCCCGCTCGCCAGCTTGAGACCACGGCCAGCCTCGATGTCCGCAAGCTGCGTTTTGAGGTCAATCGGATGGAGCTGCCTATGGGTGTTGTTGGGACTTTTGGGATGGTGAAGCATCCTGGTGCGTCCCTTGCGGTGCCGGTGCTTGCTGATGGCCGGGTCGTGGTTCTGCGCCAGTACCGCTTTGCGGTGGCGACACGGCTGCTGGAGTTCCCGGCCGGCACCCTGGATCCAGGAGAGACCCCACTCAGCACGATGCAGCGGGAGCTGCAAGAGGAAGCCGGTTATTCCGCGACCCGTTGGGATGCACTGGGGGCACTGTTGCCCTGTCCGGGCTACTCAGATGAGGTCATTCACCTTTTTTTAGCCCGTGAACTCACGGAACTGAGCGAGCGGCCACCAGGAGATGACGATGAGGACCTGGAGGTCGTCTTTATGAAGCCGGCGGAACTCGACCGGCTGATTGCCAGCGGGAACGAGTACCTCGACGGCAAGAGCGTTACCGCTTGGTTCAGAGCTAAACAGTTTTTATTGGGAAACTGAAAGGGCAAGCCTTCACCATGCAAGTTTCACGATTGCCGCAGAGGAACACTTCAGAAATTCAGGGAAGAAATCCATCCGTGCGTATTTTATTGCCTAGTCTTTACTTCTCCATGCTGAATGCAGTCAATAAAGCAATCTTGTTTTTAGCCAGGCTTTCTTTCCATCCTTTACGGAGATCAGATGTCGTCATTTTTGATAAGGAATGCTCAGAAGAGCTTATCCTCAATGAACTAAAGCCTTATTCAGTATTTGTGCTAGACACAAGGGGGGGGATCTATTATGTAATTCCGGTTTTTCTTGGGCTGTTAAGCGCCTTAAGGGGGAGGGAAAAGTTTAGATTGGCTTACTATGGACATTGCATTGCACTGATCAAGCCATCTGTTGTCATCACACTTATAGACAACAATGCTGAGTTCTACGCCCTGAAGAGGATGTATCCAGCGGCCAAATATTGCTTTGTCCAGAATGGCAGAAGAAGCTTCAACAATGACATATTTAGCGCTCTTCATGCGACAAGGGAATCAGGGTACGAGCTGGACAGAATGTTTGTCTTTGCAAATCCTGTTGGCGATTTATATAAAACATACGTCAGCGGTACTTATGAATCTATTGGCTCCTATCGATTAAATCAACGCTCGCGATCTCTACTACCACTATCTGACATTACTAAAGGTATTCTCTACATATCGAATTGGAGGAAAAAAAGCAGTCTTTATTTCTGCCGCTCGAGCGATGGGACCTTGATCACGCATGATGACTTTTTTAAGGCAAACGCTTTACTCTTTGAGCATCTCACCGAATGGTGTTCATGTAATGGAGTGCAGCTGACCACTCTCTCTTCTCAAAGGTGTAAATTGAGAGCTAATCATGAGCAAAAATTTTACGATAAGCATTGTCATCCAGATTTCAACTATGAATTCTTAGTACTAAGAGATACAGACTCGCCATACGATATACTAGCTAATTATAGCTGTATAGTTGGGGTTGATTCAACGCTGTGCTTAGAGTCTCTCAGGATGGGATACAAAACAGTATTTTATCACTGCAGAGGGAGTCTACTGGGTTGGCCTGATTGGAATTATGGTTGGCCGTCTGTTCAACCTGAAAACTCTGGCGCCTTCTGGACAAATTCATCAGACAAAGAAGAATTCTTGAATATCCTTCAGCATATATACAACATGCCATTACACGACTGGAAAGAATTGCTTAACCAATCAGAAATCTCTAATGCAATCGAACTGGATCATGGCAATAGCAAGTTGATTTTATATTTAAATCAAGAGATTTGCCCATAAGTCTTAAATTCAGGATTAATACCAGATCCGACACATCGAATGATGCCCTTGTCAGTTGATTCGTAACTAATGTCTCCACAGGCTGGTCTATCAAGTAGTTCAGACCCCGAAGGTAGAGAAGCTAGAAAATCAATATTGTTGAATATAGACTTGAAGAAGGCTTTTTTAAAATAATATGTGTGCGGCACATCCACCTTTCCAAGTTGAGCCCCATTCATTGGGGACATTCCATCCGGAACCTCAATAAAAAATAAAGTCTGCATAGAAGAGACCTTTCTAAAATCAATAAGAGTTTCTTCTATGTCATGGACATGCTCTAGGGAGTGACTGGCATAGAAAATATCTACTGATCGCCCGTCTCGCTCTATATATTCTCGAATAGAGTTATAAGCAGAATACTTTTCAGAGAATAAGCAATCACCATCACCTGAAGGCTCTATGTTAATGACCTCAAAGCCAGTCAAACGCATTAGCTTAGAGATCCCAGCATGTCCAGCCCCAAAATTTAAAAATATGCGATTTGTTAGCTTCTCATTGAATAATGTAATATAACCTCGAATCAAATTAAAGTGCAATAAATCTCGATTGGTCATAGCAGGTTTTTTGTCTCCCCTAAAAGCTTGCCAATACAGGCTCGAGTAATATTGATCGAGTTCGTCTGCTTTAGGAAGAGGATCGAGTCTAAAAAAGAGACCTGACTCATCTTCAATAACTCTACGATGATTAAATACTCTATCAGCAAATCTCTGATGGGCTTTTTGGCGAAGAAATGATGCGAATTTTCTTGTGAGGAAGCTCATGCAGATCGCTTTTAGTCTTAGTTTAAAAACTATACCGTCCCGCTAGGACGGCTGTGCTAATGTTGAGCATCGCAAGTTTTAAGAGTGAGTCAAGACTGGTTTAATCCCGAAAAGCTGACCATTATTGCAGAAGTTGGCCTTAACCACAATGGCTCTATCTCAAGCGCCATTGAGTTGGCAGAAGTTGCAAAAGAAGCGGGCTGTGATTCAGTCAAGTTCCAGCTGAGATCACCAAGTACTTTCTTGAATATCAAAGGTCATAGAGACATAGGATCCGAGATTGTAGATGAATATATAAAAAAGACATTCATAGACTTTTCTGGATATGAAAAGATTTGGAGAGAATGTACTATGATGGATATTCATGTATTTTTCTCAGTCTGGGATCTGGACTCACTCAGATTTGCAGAATCTCTAGGTGTTGACTCTTATAAAATAGGTTCTGGTGATATGAGAAATACATTATTGCTTGAAGAAGTTTTCAAAACAAGAAAGCCTTTTCTTATATCGACTGGAATGTCTTCAGAAGATGAGGTGGATGATCTGATCAATCGCCTTGGTAAAACGGATTCTGAATACGGAATATTCCACTGCCACTCTGCTTATCCTGCACCAGACCATCATCTCAACCTTTCATACATTAATCGTTTAAAAACAAAATGTCGCTGCCCTATTGGCTATTCAAGTCATGACCTTGGTTCGACAGCCAGCTTGGTAGCAGTTTCTCTAGGGGCAACTATTCTGGAAAAGCACATAACACTTGATCGTAATTCTTATGGAAACGACCACTCGGTAAGCCTTGAACCTAGCGAATTAATCCAATATGTATCCGAGTGCCAAAGAGCTTTTCAAATGCTTGGCAGTGAACAGCCTCGAACGATTGGCCCTGGTGAAAAGTTTAATAAGATCTCTTTGACTAAGTCTATTATTGCCAAGTCCGATATTCCAGCCGGTTCAGTCTTAACTCCATCATTACTTGACTTTTATCCTTCAGGCGAAGGCTTGTCTCCAGAATCCTTCTCAAAATATATGCATAAAAAAACTGTCTCGCCACTAAGTGCAGGTCAGCTGATTACACGTTCAATATTTGTGCCGGAAGAAGATTCCAGTGATCTATCAGAACTGATGAGTGGTCGCCTGATTGGCTTCCCAGTTAGATATCGAGACATTACCCCTCTCTCCAAGTCTATACCATCTTCATATCTTGAAATCCATATGTCATATCGAGACGTCTTTGCTGATATACCCCGAGAAATTGAAACCATCATACAGGACAATCGGATTGGTTTTCATGCTCCAGATATATACGAAGATAATCTGATATTTGATCCATTTTCACACGATAAAGACCTGGCCCTTCGTTCGACAGATAGCTTCAAAATACTCCTAGATCACTTGAAAAACTTTCATCAGCAATATCGACTTTCCTACCCACTCAATCTGGTGGTTAGTTTTTCATCTTACACTGAATACTCGCACGACGCATCTAAGGCTAAATTGTATCCACAAATAAATGATTTTATTGATAAATGCATATCAGAATATCCGTCTATTTCCATACTTCCTCAATCCCTTCCCGCGTTAGCTTGGTACCTTGGGGGACAGCGCTACGTGAATACTTTTGCGCATCCGAAGGAAATTCTTGAGTTTGCTCGAGAGTATAATAAAAAGATTTGCCTTGATTTGTCGCACCTAATGATGGCATGTAACTTTTACGGCGTCTCTTTCGAAACATACTCAGATTTGCTCGCTGACCATGCAGGCCATTATCATTTAGCTGGGGCTAGTGGAATTGATGACGAGGGCCTAAACCTTGTTCATACCAAAAGAATGCATCCGTTTCTGTCTTCACTTCTTAAGCATAAGTTGTCAGGTAATTCTGCAATCGTCGAGACGTGGCAGGGTCATCTAGATCAAGGAGCTGGATTTAAGAAAGATTTGCTATTTCTCGCATCACTTGTGAATAGCTAATGAAGATCATAGTCTTCGGTGCTTCTGGGCAAGATGGACGCCTTCTAGTTGAAATCTTATCTCAGGATACAAACTTTGAAGTTGTTGCAGTTTCACGTTCAGCTACACAGCGAGGATTCGGGCGGCAGCGAAATATAAGCTACATTCAGCATGCTGACTACTCAGTTGAGGGAATTACTCGTTTGTTCGACTGTGAAGCTCCAGATGTAGTCTTTAATCTGATTGGGCAAAGTTCTGTCGGTCGTTCATTTTTTGCAAAGCAAGAAACTTTCATTGCCAACTTTACAGTTCCAAAAAACATTTGTGAGGCTTTGCTCCGTTTTCCTGGATCGTATTTCTTTCATGCATCTTCCGCCTACATCTTTGACTGTTCGACATCAATTGGGCCAAATTCAAAGCTATCGGCTGTAAGTCCTTATGCGCTGTCTAAGCTTCAGATTTATTCTCACATACGACAGCTGCATGCGCTGACGGGTAGATGTTCTATATTGCACCTCTTTAATCATATCTCTGAATTTTCTGACCAACGCTTTCTTTTCCCAAAAATTGTTAGATCATTCCTGAAGTCTCCACTTGAGCATGTCAACATCAACGTCGATTCTGCTTTGCCAGTCCGAAATTGGGGCTTTTCAATAGATTATATGAACTCAGTCAAGCAGATTCTCATGATGAATCACGATCAGAGGCGACCAGAGTATTTTATTGGTTCAAATCTACACCTTTCTGTCTGTGAAGTTCTTGAATTGACTTCTGCTCAACTGGGCAAGACGTATTCTCTGCATTCGGCCAATGCTGAATTGAGGCCTCATGACCCTCCTCGAGTTGAAATGAAGCAGAGCCTTCTGTTGGATCAGGGCATAAAGCTACCTCTGTACGAAAAGCATTCTTTTATAAGCGATGCAATTGACTTGTTTTCATCTTGTGCTTAAGATAAGAGCTGCATTCATAACATCTTGGAATTTGCTGTCCTCATACCTTTGCGTGGCGGATCCAAAGGAATACCGAGGAAAAATCTTAAGCCTATGGCTCTCAAGCCCTTATGCTTCTGGTCTATTGAAGCCGCTCTGGAGCTTGAGGTACCGGTTTATATATCTACAGAAGACCCAGAGATTAAAGAAACTATAGCAAACAGTTATCAAAGTGTATTGTTTGTTGACCGGCCAAGTCGATTGGCGCAGGACAGTTCTTCTACCGAAGATGTGATTGATCACTTTTTTAGTGTTGTAAGTCCTTCAAACATACTCTTGATTCAGGCGACTTCTCCGTTGACTCGTGGTGCGCACCTTTCTGAAGCAATCAAACTATTCAAGGAAAATAATCGAAGGCCGCTGGTCTCATGCGTTCGAAAGCATCAGTTTTTGTGGGGAGAGGATGGTAGGCCTATTAATTACAATCCAGAAGCGCGACCGCGCCGTCAGGACTGGGATGGTTGCTTGATTGAGAACGGAGCTTTTTATATATTCTCAAGAGAAGCATATCTTCTTCATCGTTGTAGATGTGCACCTCCTGTCACTCTCTACGAGATGTCCAGTATTCATGGTATTGAGGTTGATGATCTTACCGACTGGAACCTTGTCGAGTCTTTGCTGCATTTGCGTCTCGGTCAAATTTCGTGACCCTCTATCGTTTCCGGGCTAACTGTCCTCATTTTGTTTGATTGATGGCACCGGAGCGTTGGCTGTTTTGGCATCGCCGCGATTTGCGCCTGGCCGACAACCTCGGCTTGGCGGCAGCGGCTGCAGCCACCCCTGCGGTCACCGGGGTGTTTGTGCTGGATCCGGCGATCCTCTCGGCCGCCGATATGGCGCCAGCTCGGGTCTGGTTTCTGCTCGAGAGCCTGAATGAACTCATGGCCAATTGGCGCAAGGCCGGTAGTGAGTTGCTGCTGCTTCGAGGGGATCCTGCGGAGGTATTGCCACAGTTGGCCGAGGCGATCGGTGCTGGTGTCGTCGCCTGGAACCGTGATGTGGAGCCGTACGGGCGTGAACGCGATCGACGGGTGGCTGCGGCGCTTCAGGCGCAGGGGCAAAAGGTCCTGGTGGACTGGGATCAGCTCCTGGTTGCTCCGGAGGCCCTCAAGACGGGCGGCGGAGATCCGTACAAGGTGTACGGACCGTTCAAGCGCAATTGGTTTGGCCAGGTTGAGCGCAGGGCAGCGGCTGGAGAGTTAGCGCTGCGGCCCGCTCCCCAGGGACTGTTAGCCCATGGGGCCGAGCTGCCAGAGCGACTGCCACTGCTCCGAGACCTGCCGTCTCTCGAGTCCCTTGGCAAAACCTTTCCCGGAGTTGATCTCTGCCCCTGTCGCCCGGGTGAGGTCGCGGCAGCTCAGCAACTCCAAACCTTCTGTGATGGCGGCCCGTTGTTGTCCTATGAGCCCGGCCGGAACATGCCGGGAGAGGCTGGGACGTCAGGCCTCTCGGCAGCCTTGAAGTTCGGGACCCTCAGTCCCCGTCAGGCCTGGGATGCCGCTCAGCAAGCCAAGGCGTTGGTCCGCAGCGATGAGCAGCGCGAGTCGATTCAGGTGTGGGAGCAGGAGTTGGCGTGGCGCGAGTTCTACCAACAAGCGCTGTTCCATTTCCCGGAGCTCGCCGACGGTCCGTACCGGCCCCAGTGGAAGTTGTTCCCCTGGGAAAACGCGCCTGAGCGCTATCAGGCTTGGTGCGATGGGCTGACGGGTATGCCAATCATTGATGCCGCGATGCGACAGCTCAACGAGAGCGGTTGGATGCACAACCGCTGCCGGATGATCGTCGCCTCTTATTTGGTGAAGGACCTCATCTGCGATTGGCGCCTGGGCGAGACCACTTTCATGGCCCGCCTCGTCGATGGGGATCTTGCGGCCAACAATGGTGGTTGGCAGTGGAGTGCCAGCAGCGGGATGGATCCCAAGCCCTTGCGGATCTTCAACCCAGCAACTCAGGCCAGCAAGTTCGACCCACAAGGCGTTTATATCCGCAGTTGGCTACCGGAGCTCAAGCATGTCAACACCAAGGACTTGCTGAGCGGTGAGATCAGCCCAATAGAGCGTCGCGGCTATCCGAGATTGATAGTTAATCACAAAATCCAGCAGAGACGATTCAAGGAGATATACTCAACAATTGGATAGTCTGTAGTCAGCTTTAATAAAGCATGCGATTGGTCTTTTCGGATCAAGAAAGCCCTAGTATTCTTTTCAGCATATTTTCGGTTTCTGCCTCCGGTTTTCCTTTTATTAATCACTCTTCTTGGTTCTTCTGATTGGCTTGCTGGAAGAAGCTTTTGGTTTAACAACGATCATTTAGCGCCTTTTGATTATTTAGTCCATTTATCTGCTGGGCGTCTTTCGTGGTCCGAGATTACTCATGCTCGCATTCCGAGCGTTTGGCCTGATTATTTGAGTGCATTTATTTCAAGACTGGGTAGCGAATCAACCCTTTATCCTTTCTCTCTGTACTATTCCTTTCAGGTTCTCCTGTGTGTGTCGGGGCTCTTATCTTAGTTGCTTTAATCTCTTCTCGCAGGCAAGCTGCCTCGCTTACTGTATTTAGTTTGGTCGCCTTATCTCTCTTATTGGCTTTTCCGTGGTATCGAGAAATCTTTTATGCCGTTGGCCTGCCTGCAAGGCATGGTGGAAATCTCTTAAATGTTCTTTCATGCTTCATCTTGATATTTATACTTTCATGTCATGCCCGAAAAAAGAAGCATTCACTCATCATCATCTCTGCTCTTTTCTACTTATCAATGATCTAATCATTTAGTAATAGGTTGCATTTTTTGCAGGCCAGTATCCCATTGCTTTTTCTTGCCTGCCTGCTAGCTTTTGCCTATGAATATAAGTCTGACTATTTAAAGAAAAGTTCAAGATTATCTTGCGGCACTCTCTCTGTATTCTTAGGTTCGCTGATCGGGTATGCTCAATATTACTTGAGTTTTCACCAGTGCGAAGACGTCGCATCAGCTCTGTCTTTTAATGGCATATTCTCGGCCTATTCAAATTAATGGGGGGAATTATTGGCTCAGCCTTTTGTGTTGCTCATGGCGGCAGGTCTCTGTTTTTCGATCGTGGGATTGGTTAGTGTTTTGTCCTCCAGATGCCTGTTCTTGCATTCAAGCCAAGACCGTTTGGTCTTGGTGCAGATTTGCCTAATCGATGACTGCACACTGTTTCTAATTGGCTCTTCAATGGTAATCAATGCATCATTGTATATGTTTCTTCCTGAAAACCTTTTTGATAGGAGCCTGTGGCGATGCTTGTTGGTGCCTGCCTATTTTCTCCCGGTTGGAATATCTATAATTCTTTCTTGCATCGTAGGTTTTTCGCGTCGCCTTGAAGGCGCCGAGCAATTCAATCTTGGCCTTGGTCTAGATAGCCTTAAAGCTAGGACTTGTTCGGGATGGCCAAGGGCTTTGGGCCTTGGGCTTTTGCTATCGGCTTTAGCGGCAATATTAATGACGTTTGTCATGGTTGTGGGGAGGGTCGACAGGGCTTTTTCTTTTGCTTATTACAATCAGGTATCTTGTCTAGAAAAGCTACTGAAAGCAAATAGGCTTTCTGGCAAACTTGGATACGTTGCAGATCCCCCTTGGGAGAGCAGGCGTATTGAGGCTCTTTCGTCTGGCCGGGTGAAGGCTTTGTCGATTTCAGCGAACGGAAATCCGAGGATCTTCCCGCATTCGCGTTTCCAATTTATTAATCCTCGATTTAGGGCTTATGCTGTTAATCCATGGCCTGAGCATATAGAGGCTCCCGGATGGGTGCTGGCTTCGCCTAAAGACTTTGACCGTATGGTCCAATTTCTTTGGTGACCCTGAAAAGAAATTAGGATGCTTTGAGAAAAAGGGATGTCTATATCTGTTTGACTCAAAAAGAATGATACACAATACCTCTGTATTCTTGTCGACTTGGCAGTCTGAAAGTTACGGATGCTTGAAAGGAGATGCTGAAATTCTCAGATCTAGGCTCACTCGAGTGCTGAGGCGTATTCCGTTGGCGGGTTCATTCTTCTTTGGAAATTAGTCCTTAAGGTTCGACGAAACTTGATCCTGAGAGAGGGTCGTATTTTCTGGGATGGCCATATTTTTAGCGTGACGTATTCTTGTGATCGAGTGAATCGATAAGTCTTGGCAATCGAGGATTATTTGTTGTGAAGAAAGCTATTTGTTTGTGCTAATTTTTCTGCTGTGGTGATTTGCTGTACTGTCTCAATAACTCGACATTGCTGTTCGGCGCTGAGCTCCGGGAAGATCGGCAAGCTGAGGACCTCGGAGCAGAGGCGCTCGGTGATCGGCAGCGAGCCGGGCGGGTAATTCAGGTGGGCGTAGGCCGGCTGGCGGTGGATCGGGATTGGGTAGTAAATGATCGTCGTCACCCCGGCGTCCTGCAGCTGCTGTTTGAGCCAGTCGCGGCAGCAGGCTTCCGGCAGGCCGAAGTTGGCGCTGTCGGCGGATGGGGTGCAAGTCGAGCCGCAGGCGGGGCTGGGGTTGCAGGCGGGGACGCGCATCACGAACTGGTTCCAGCTGTGCCCCTTTGGGCCGGCCTCGGGCAGGGCGAAGCCGTTGCTGCCGCTCAGCTCTGCGCGATAGCGCTGGGCAATGGCGGTTCGCTTCTCGACCCAGCTGCTCAGGTGGGGCAGCTTGACGTTGAGGACGGCGGCCTGGATGGAATCGAGGCGGCTGTTGTAGCCGAGTTCGCTGTGGAGATAGCGCCGGGGCATCCCGTGCACCGCTAGCTCCCGCATCCGTTGGGCGAGGGCTTCGTCTTTGCAGGTCACCGCGCCGCCGTCCCCGGCGCCGCCGAGGTTCTTGGTTGGGAAGAAGCTGAAGCAGCCCACATCACCCCAGCTGCCCACCGGGAGGCCTGCCCAGCTGGCACCACTGGCTTGGGCACAGTCCTCAACCACCTTCAGGTTGTGGCGTTGAGCGATGGAACTCACCCTCTCCATGTCGACGGGCCGGCCGAAGAGATGGACCGGGATCAGGGCTTTGGTCGCCGGCGTGATCGCGGCCTCGACCTGATCCAGATCAATCAGATAAGAGCTCTCCTCAACGTCGACGAAGACTGGTGTCGCGCCCACCGCGCTGATGGCCTCGGCCGTGGCAAAAAAGCTGAAGGAGGCGGTGATCACCTCGTCGCCAGGACCAATGCCCAGGCCGCGCAGGGCCAGGATCAAGGCATCGGTGCCGCTGTTGCAGCCCACAGCAAAGGGAGTGCCGACGCTTTCGGCGAAGGCCTTCTCGAATGCCGCGATGACCCCTCCGCCGATGTATTGACCGCTACGGAGAACCTCTAAAACCGCTGCATCCAGCTCAGGCCCGAGCTGCGCCAGCTGTTCGGTGAGGCTGAAAGGGGGCACCTGCATGCCGGCAACCTTAAGGCCCTGATTCGGTTCTCGGCCTTTTAGGCCTCCTCCGGATGCCACTTGATGTTGCAGCCAATCGAGGGACGCTGATCGGGGTTTACGGCTCGGCCCGCCAACAGGCCATCGATCGCAGCCCGTAGGTCCGTCCCGGTGAGGGCTTCGTCGTTGCCGGGACGGCTCCCATCCAGTTGGCCGCGGTAGACGAGCTGGTGCTGGCTGTTGAACAGGAAAAGGTCAGGGGTGCAGGCCGCCTGGAAGGCCTTGGCTACTGCTTGGCTGGCGTCGAAGAGGTAGGGGAAGCTCCAGCCTTGGCGTTCGGCCTGGGCTCGTAAGCCTTCGGGGCCGTCCTGGGGGTGGGTGATCGTGCTGTTGCTCGAGATCGCCACGATTTGCACCTGCTCGCCGTAGTCCCGCTCCAGCCGACCCAGCTCAGGCTCGATGTGGATCACGTAGGGGCAGTGGGCACAGATGAAGAGCACCAGCACGGGCTTGGCCTTCAGTGCTGCGGTCTCCCAGCGCCCCCCTGCGGCCCGCTCCAGTGAGAACTCCGGCAGGGGCGTTCCCAGGGGCAACATTTCAGACGGGGTGAGCACCATGACAACGCCACCAGAATGGGGCTGATTGTGCCCTGAACTGCCTTGGGTTGGCCCCGTCCCGCAGCAGCTCTCCTGGCCCTGGCTCTGTTGGGGTGCGTGCCTGCCCACCGCAGCGCCACCTGGACGACCTACCCCTTGCAGCGCTCCCAGCCCCACGACGGTTTGGCGGTTCTGAACCAGCCCGACGGCTATGGGCTGCACATCTGGCTCGCCACCGATACCCGCGAGGCCGGAGTCTGCAAGCCCCGCTGGTTGGTGGATCCGGCCCGGCTCTTTAACGGCAACGGCAGCCGTCCCTTCAGCACGGGTTTGGCCTCGCGTGAGGAGTTTTTTGAGGCGGCTAACCGTAAGGACGTCGAGCGGGCCCTGCGGCAGGAGCTGCAAGCCCTCTGCCGTCACCGCGCACCCAAGGCCCGTTGGCAGTGGGTGGCGCCGCCCCGAAGCGCCTCTGAGGTCACGGCTCCCGCCTTCCCGATGCTGGAGGAGCGGGACCTGCTCAGTCCCCCTGAGGAGAACGCAGCTTCCTAAGCCTGCGGCGCCCAGTCGGCCCAGACCTCGCGTTCGGCTTGCCTCCAGTAGCGGCTGAAGCGCCCCAAATTCACTCCTTCGTCAAGCTCAACGAACGGCGTCGGATCCAACTGCTGCACCGGCAGGGTTTGCTCGAGTTGGCGGCAGATGCTCTCCACCCGGGGATCGGCGCTGGAGCTCGTGACGATGCCGTCCGCGCCATGGGCCTGGGCAAAGCGCAGGACCTCCTCGGCCACATCCCCGTGGCGCAGGCTGACCGGCAACTCCAACAGGCATTCGTAGAGAAAGCCGATGCGCTTGAGACTGACGGCCTCCGGCGCGGCGTCCTGGGGATCGGCGGTGGTCGGACTCTTGCCCCGCAGGAGTTCGCGATCGAAGACGAACACGGCCGGCTGACCGGGGTGGGCCAACAGGGCGGGGTTGCTGGGGCCCAAGGCGTCGCCGTGCAGCCAAAGGATCGGATGGTTCATCGGTTCGGCTTGGCGGGACGGCTGAAGGCGGAGGCTTTGGAGCTCGAGGGGCGTTGGCGGCGGTTGGGGCGATCGCTCGTCTCTCGGATCGCGGCTTGCTGCTGGAACAGGCGCTGCTCGAGCTGCTCGTAGCTGGCCTCAAATGGGCAGCCCTTGGCGCTCACTTCGCAGTCCTGGCAGTAGCGGCCATCGCTGTAGCGCTCCAGGTTTGCGCGGTTGAAGAAGTAGGGCTTGTGGCTGAAGCTGCTGGCCACCCACTGCCAGCTGAGGTTGTTGCTGGCCGGGTCCCCATCGAGCAGGTGGCGCAGGAACCACTGGGCGCCGGCCTGCCAGCGGATCCGCCGCCAGTGCACGACATACGCCGCCAGCCACATCCGGGCGTGGTTGTGGAGCCAGCCGGTTTGGTGCAACTCCTGGATGAATCCATCCATGCAGGCCAAGCCGGTCTGACCGTCGGCTAGATCCGCCGGCAGCGATTCGGCGTAAGCGCCGGGGTGATGGCCGGTCTTGAGGGATTCCTGATCGCTCCAGATCCCGTCGCCGAGCTGAGCCCAGAGGCGCTGCCAGTAGTCCCGCCAGCCCAGCTCATTGATCAGCTTCTCGCTGGTCTGCCGTTGCTTGGTGCGGGCAAAGACCGCATCCCGCACTTCCGCCAGGCTGATCGCTCCATGGCGGATGTAGGGCGAGAGCCGGGTAACGGGGCCACTGAGAAAGTTGCGGGCTTTCGCATAGCGCTCCGGTTGGACCTTGCCCAGCAGGGCCTCCGCCTTGCGCCGGCCCCCTGGGATCGGGCTCAAGCCGCCACTGGCCTCAGGAAAGAGCTGCTGCAGTGTGCGCTCGAGCTCGCTGCGGTCTGAGAACTGGCGGGGGAGATCGCCCGGGTGCTCATCCCAATTCAGGGGCACTCCGCGCAGGGTGGGACTGGCCAACGGCGGCGTCTTGGGGGTCTGTTGATCCTGGCTAGTTGAGTCCACGACCGTGGCTGGGTGAGAATCCCCCAATCGCAAGTGCCCAATTCATGCTTCTCGATCTGCGCGGTAAGAAGGCCCTCGTCACCGGCATCGCCAACAACAAGTCGATCGCTTGGGGCATTGCCCAGCAGCTGCACGCCGCCGGCGCCCAGCTTGGGGTGACCTACCTTCCCGATGACAAGGGTCGCTTTGAAGGCAAGGTGCGTGAGCTGACCGCCCCCCTGGCCCCCACCCTGTTTGAGCCACTGAACGTGCAGGATCCTGCTCAAATCGAGGCGGTGTTTGCCAAGGTCAAGGAGCAATGGGGTCAGATCGATGTCCTCGTGCACTGCCTGGCCTTCGCCGGTAAGGATGAGCTGATCGGGGATTACTCGAACATCTCTCCCGAGGGCTTCGCCCGGGCCCTCGAGGTGAGTGCCTACTCCCTGGCTCCGCTCTGCAAGCACGCCAAGCCCCTCTTCAGCGATGGCGGCAGCGTGATCACCCTGAGCTATCTCGGCGCCGAGCGCGCGATTCCCAACTACAATGTGATGGGCGTGGCTAAGGCTGCTCTGGAGGCTTCCGTCCGCTACCTGGCCGCTGAGCTGGGTGAGAAGCAGGTGCGTGTGAACGCCATCAGCGCCGGTCCGATCCGCACCCTGGCCAGCTCCGCCATTGGCGGCATCCTCGACATGATCCACAACGTCGAGGAGAAGGCTCCCCTGCACCGCACCGTCACCCAGGACGAGGTGGGTGGCACCGCCGCCTTCCTGGCCAGCAACCTGGCCTCCGGCATCACCGGTCAGACCATCTATGTCGACGCCGGTTACTGCATCACCGGCATGTGAGCGGCAGACTGATCTGAGGAGGACATGACCATGCGCACAGGCGAGATCCATCGCGTCACCGGTGAAACCGATGTGCGAGTCAAGCTGAATCTCGATGGCACGGGCCAGTGCACTGCAACCACGGGCGTGCCCTTCCTCGATCACATGCTTCACCAGATCAGCAGCCACGGGCTGGTGGATCTAGAGATCAAGGCTGTGGGTGATACCCACATTGACGATCACCACACCAATGAGGACGTGGGCATCGCCGTGGGCCAAGCCTTGGCCCAGGCCTTGGGGGACCGGCGCGGGATTCACCGCTTCGGTCACTTCGTGGCGCCCTTGGATGAGGCCTTGGTGCAGGTGGCCCTCGACTGCAGTGGCCGCCCGCACCTGAGCTTTGGATTGCAGATTCCCGCTCAGAAGATCGGCACCTACGACACCGAGCTCGTCAAAGAGTTCTTTGTGGCAGTGGTGAACAACTCCGGCCTCACCCTGCACATCCGCCAGCTCGATGGGGTGAACTCTCACCACATCGTGGAAGCCTGCTTCAAGGCCTTCGCTCGGGCGCTGCGCTTGGCCACCGAGGTGGATCCACGCCGGGCTGGAGCGGTGCCCAGCAGCAAGGGTGTGTTGGAGCGGGCTGGCTCTAATTCGTGAGCCGGCTTGGTGGCTTTTCTTCTGGATGGGTTAGGACTGCACTTGAGCACAGTGCTAGAAAGTAAAGAGAACAAATAAACATAGAGAAGTTCGAACTCGATACTGGTTGAAATAGCCAAAGAACCCAGGATATACCAATCATCGAAATGGCAGCGCTCATCTCGAGAGTCGATCCGATGTCATCCTGATTGTTATTGTTGAGAGACTTAAACAACTTCGAAAAGACTCTTCTGGTCAAGAGTGCAGTGCATGTGAAAAGAGATACTCCAGCAATGAGCCCAGCCTGCAAAGAGAAGTCGAGAAAAATATTGTGAAGGGAGTCCCCTGCTGTCGAGGCAAAGGTGACTGTCTTAT
Organism: Synechococcus sp. LTW-R; assembly: GCF_014217875.1. NCBI lineage: Bacteria > Bacillati > Cyanobacteriota > Cyanophyceae > Synechococcales > Synechococcaceae > Synechococcus > Synechococcus sp. LTW-R. Next base: position 1,631,555 of record NZ_CP059060.1, on the reverse strand, counting down.
TCGTGCATGCTTCTTGGTATGAGAACAAGAAGCCTGTTCCTTGTTGTGGTAATAAAGGCAAATGGCGGATTGCTTCAGCCGCCCTAGAGAAGCGCTCATCAATCATGATGCAGCTTTTTGCTGTTAGATAAGAGCCTGCGATTGTTGCAATTAAGGTCGCCGCGGAAATTGTGATGAGCTTTTTCTGTTTGAGTAGAAAATGTTTTGCTTGAATATATTTAGAGTTAAGCGAGGTTAGTGCCAATGCGCTGCTCACGCACAGAGCAACAAGAGGAAAGTGTGAATTGAATGCGCGTGAAAGGGAAAGCGAAAGCGTTCCACTGATCAAAGCAAAAAGCCAGACTGTGCCTTTGTTTTTACCTCTTGCGAAAGCGACTATCGAAACGGGAAGCAAGGATATTGGGAAGAGCAGCGACTGTTCAATGGTTCTTAGATTTACAGCGTTGTTGAAGTGTCCCCAGGGAGCAATAAGTTCATTGTGTGATTGCTTAAAGAACAGAGCAAAAAGATTGAAATTTCCCTGTGATCTTGTATGAATTAGGCATGCTAAAACGTAGACGAGGCTCCCTGCTGAGTAGAAGATGGCTAGGTGCGTGAGTTCTCTAAGGGTTGTGTGATTCAGCCTGCTTGCGGCAAGAGAGATGCAGATGGGGATTAATATCAAGTATTCCATTGTCAAAGAAATGTTTCCTTGACCGTTAATCAGGCTAGAGTAAGTGACAAGAAGACCAAAAATTAGAAGTAGTACAAGGACCAGTGGCCATTGATTGCCCCTAGTTTCGAGATATGGTCCTTGAAAACTAGATCTGACCCTTCTTAATGGTGAAAACTTTTTATCCCTTGTTTTTTCACGCAGCAGTAGATATGCGGAATGTCCAGCTAAGGCGATCCCGGATAGCAGTACTGACCTGGGAAGGTTGAGGCCAAGCGCGAAGGCTACAATTGAGCCCAACATCTTTTTGAGCCCAAGTGGAGTTTCCCCATACTAGGCCAGGGAAGGCAGTGTGTTTTTAATTCTTGAGCTCTTGGTCGCCTTGACAATGCTTGGGGCATGTCTTGTCTCCCGACAGCTGTATGGCAGAAGCTCTTTGCTCTTTGCTGCGTCTCTGCTGATTTCGTTATATTGGTTTTGGTTTTTTGGTCCTCTGACGAACATCGTTGGAGCGTTGAGGCCAGATCTCATTGAAAATCCTTCATTAGGTCTCAACTGGAATATTTACCCTCCCTTATTTCAGAAAGCCGCTTTGATGGTTGGGGCTTCTTCGGTTCTTTCACTCCTGTTGCTGATTGCTTTGCCGCAGGTTTATAATCGCCTTAAGCGTCTTGCTTCACTTGAGCTGAAGTTATTGTATATCCTTAAATCATTTTCCCTGCGTATCTATGCCTTCGCTGGGACTTTGCTTCTCGCGATCGTTGCTTTCCGCTTTGGGCCAATCATTGGTACTGAATATTTTGACTTCGGCTCGCTTAATCTCGTTGACAAGGTAATTGTTTCGACCTACTTCTCTATTCCTGCTGGGCCTGCAATCGCCCTTGGTGTTCTAGGGGCTTCTATCAGGAAGCGATCATCTCTCTATTTTGTGTCGGCTGCATGTCTTTTGAATATAATTGCGTTTGTTGTTTTTCGCCAGCGTCTATGCTGTTTGATCTCCTCTGTTGCGTTTGCGCTCTCGCTTGCGTCACTCTTTGGGGTTTGGCTTCAGCATGGTTTGCGTAAGCTTCTCGCGCTTTTTGTGCTCTTATTTGCATTATTAATCGTTGGGTACTCGTTCCCGACGGTGCTTAAGGGTCAGTTTGGCCCGACAGGTTTTTCCCCAAATTTCGCCCAGATCGAGCAGCATCTGTTTTCCTTGCACCGGCGTCTGTCTCTTGATTTTGGCTATCGATTAAGTGGAGTGGGATCTTCCTCTACGGCACTTCATGCGCGAAATCTGATTTTAGAGGATAAGTGCCCATTTGTACCCGAGTTGAGCTTGTTCAAAGGGCCTTTGGCTTCAGAATTTGTAGGTTCTCAGCCTCTTTTAGTTAGGAAGCTTCTCGGCTATGAGCCGTCCCGTCTCCCTGAATATTTGATTGGTCAATGCTACGGGAAAAATCAAGTTGATTTAGTTGAGACCCAGGCATTGCCATTCTTTCTTCAATTCAGGAGTTCTTTAGCGGTCTGGTCATATGCCATCTGGCTCGCCGTTTCCCGACTAGGAATTTGTGTACTGCTCTGGTTCTTGATCAGGGTCCTCTCTCTAGATGTTGCGGGTTTTCTGTTGGTCCCTGTTTTCTACTTGGGTGTTGTGACTGGTGGTGTGGGTGAGTTCATGGCCTTCGCGAAGGTTCTACCGTTCATGTTGGCTCTCTACGCACTGCCTTCAGCGTTCTTGCTGCGAAACACTCGACTGCGCTGAGCGCCCAGGGCCCGCTTAACACTCCGTTACGCGATGATGTCGGGGTTGTACAGCGTCTTCGCCCATGACCGTCGCCCCCGCACTCGGCTACGACCGCTCGGATTGGGCCAGTGCCTTCCGCAACGTTGGCGTGGAGCTCGATGGGGTGGTGCTGACTACCTCTCGCGGTGCGATCCCATCTGAGCTGCAGGGCACGCTGTATCGCAACGGTCCTGGCCGGCTCGAGCGTGGCGGGAAGTGGGTGCATCATCCCTTCGATGGGGACGGAATGATCACGGCCCTGACGTTTGAGGGAGGCGAAGCCAAGCTGCGCAATCGCTTTGTGCGGACCGAGGGCTTTGACGCCGAAGAGCGGGCGGACAAATTCCTCTTTCGGGGTGTCTTTGGCACCCAGAAGCCCGGCGGTCTGGCCGCGAATGCCTTTGACCTGCGTCTGAAGAACATCGCCAACACCCATGTGGTGCGGCTCGGGGATCAGTTGCTGGCGCTCTGGGAAGCCGCCGAGCCCCATGCCCTGGACCCAGAGACCCTGGAAACCCGGGGCTTGAGTCGGCTGGATGGGTTGCTCAAGCCGGGGGAGGCATTCAGTGCGCACCCGCGCTTTGACCCGGGCCACCACGGCGAGCCGCGCATGGTGACCTTCGGGGTGAAGACCGGCCCCCGCAGCACGATCCGGCTGATGGAGTTCTCCAGCAGCGGAGCGCTGTTGGCCGACAGCCGTCACAGCTTCAAGGGCTTTGCCTTCCTGCATGATTTTGCGATCACCCCGCACTGGGCGGTATTCCTGCAGAACGCGGTGGCGTTCAACCCGACCGGCTTTGTCCTGGGCCAAAAGGGTGCGGCCCAGTGCCTGGCTTCAAAGCCAGGAGAGAAAGGACAGTTCTGGTTGATCCCCCGCAGCGGTGAAGGGAAGCCGCTGCAAATCCCGGCCCCTGAGGGCTTTGTGTTCCACCACCTCAACGCCTTTGAAGAGGGTGAGGAACTGGTGGTGGATTCGATCTACTACGACGATTTCCCCTCGATCGGTCCGGATGTGGACTTCCGCCAGGTCGATTTCGAATCGATCCCGGAAGGTCAGCTGGTGCGCTGCCGCATTCACCTGACCAGCGGTGCGGTCAGCACGGAGGTGCTGGAGGCCCGCACCTGTGAGTTCGCGATGGTCAACCCTGAGCGGCAGGGTTTGGACGCCCGCCACAGCTGGATGGCTGTGGCCGAGCGGGAGCGCGGGAACGACCCGCTGCAGGCGATCAAGAAGTTGGATCTGACCACAGGTGTGGGCAAGGTTTGGAGTGCGGCCCCCCGTGGCTTTGTCAGTGAGCCCGTGATGGTGCCCCGCCCCGGTGCCACGGCAGAGGATGACGGCTGGGTTCTTTGCCTGGTTTGGAACGGCGCCCGCTGCGCCAGCGATCTGGTGATCCTGGATGCGGCCAGCCTGGCTGAAGTGGCCGTGCTGGAGCTCCCCTTGGCGGTGCCCCATGGTCTGCATGGGAGCTGGGCCCAGGCCTGATGCCCTGGTTCATCAAAACCGAGCGCTTTCTAAGGCCCTACGCCCAGATGAAGCCCCATCTCGATGCCCATCGCTGCTGGGTCGAGCAACGGCGCGCTGACGGTCTGGTGCTTAGCAGCGGCTACCTCGTTGACGGCGAGGGTCAGCCGGGTGGGGGGGGATTGCTGGTGCTGCAGGCCGCGGATTACCGCGAAGCCGAAGCGCTGATCAAGCAGGATCCGATGCTCATCAGTGGCGGAGTGGAGTGGACGCTGCAGCAGTGGTGCCCTGCGGTGGGTGATCTCGGGGTGATCTGAGGGGCCAGTTGGATTTAGTCGCAGCTGCGGCTGGGTCCGGTTGTGACTGCACCTTCGATCGCCCCTAGACCGGAATCATCAGCCGTTTGAGCCATGTTCCGTTTGCGTTCTGCCGCCTTCAGCTTCGCTTTGTTGCCAGCCTTGATGCCCTTGGCCATGGTTCAACCCGCCCAGGCGGGTGGTGGTGATCGATGCGGCGGCACCCTTTACCAGCTGCAGGTCAGCCAAAGCGGCACGACCGCTTTCGATCCCTTCCGCTTCAACCTGAGCCTCTCGGCGGAGGCGGCGACTAAGGCCGACGCCATGCAGCAGATCAACGCTCGGCTGGAGCGGTTGCGCTCCGCTTTGACGCCCCTGGTGAGTGGGCGGATGACGATTCCCGCGCCTAGGACCTATGCGATTGGTGGGGGCAGCGCCGGACCGCGGCGTCAGCGGGCGACGACCAATGTCTCCGGCGAGGTCAGCAAGGCGAATTACGACCCCGTGATTCAGGCTGCCGGCAAGCTGCCCGGAGTGAACCTCAACGGCTTCACCTCTTTGGCTGAGAGCGGCAGTGCGGAGACCTTGCAAGCCCAATTGATGCGCCAGGCCCTGGCAGATGGCAAGCGCCAAGCTCAGGCCACGGCCGATGCCCTCGGACTGCGGCGGGTGCAGTTGCTGAGGATCAATCAGCGTGGTGGCTATGTGCCCCGGCCGATGGCCTACAACCGCGCGCTTTCGGCCAGCTTCAATCCGGATGAGGCGCCTGCACCGCGCAACTCCGTGAGCCTGGCGCTTGATTATTGTATTTTATGAGGGTTTAGCCTCAGTAGGCAGAATGTCCTGAACTATCAGGACATTTCAGCGGAACATTCTGAGTCGTTGAAGGTCGGCCCTGTTGATGATTTCATCTTGTGTGCAATGAGCAATTACTATCCACTGCCGACTGAATACACCTTCCATTCAGGCAATAGCCAGATTAAAATCGAGACCAATCTTGGCTTTACCAATATCGTCACGAATCGACTCTCGACCAATTTGTTGAACCCTCTTCGTAAGGGCAGAGGTGAGATCGACCTGTGGCTCCATGTTTTCGCATTGATGGGTCAGGAGTGGAGGCTTATCGAGATTCGAAAATGTGAAGGTGGAGAATCGACGTCTTTTGCAAGGTCTTTATACCCTGAGTATAGGAGTAATACGATAGTGATAGTCCCACTATCCGAGAGAATAGTCGAAGCAAGCTTGAAAGAGCTTCCAGAACCCACCGCACTAAAAGTTGATAGAGTTCCCATCGCACCGCGATCAACATATTCATTTTTCCTCGGAGAAGTCGTCTCTTCTTATCAGGGTGAGTATCCAGCATCGATGTCGAGGATTAAGGGGTCCATGCTTTCCTTTGACTATCTTTCTTGCAGCACAAATGAGCACCAAAAAGCTTATCTGCTCCTGATGAATCTTAAAAGATCTGCGGAGAGTCAAGCAATGCACAAAATTAATATAATTGATTCAAAATCGAGGAAGCCCGTCGGAAGTTTCAACGCACTTGAAAATCATTTCACTTGGCATGAAATTACCAAGAAGGATGAGTTGCTTGTTAATGCCTATACATGTACAACATGTGCTTTTATACCAATTTACATTAATTGCAGCCGCTCATCAGCCGGTCCGGAGATTAATGTTGAACATACCCACCCTCCTTCCGAGCATTTTTGGATGGGTGATGACATGAAGCTTACATCTGAGCTGAAGTCTAAATGGCTTCAAATCAACTGATGAACAGAAAAAACTTTCGTAAAGCTATTATCGTCGGCGAGCACATCAAAAACAGATCATATTCCCCATTCACTTTGCGCTCAAAGCTTGATCAAGGCAAGTCCTATAGTGACTTTTTTATATACGGAACAGCATTTCAGTCAAATACATTTATTGCAGAGAATATTTACTCAATGATGCTTGATGAACCACTTGCAGTTCATCATATCTTCAAATTTTACGATACCAAAGGTTGTGAAATCTCTAAGCACATATCTGCAACCTCGGATCCTTTTTTGCGTGTCAACCTCCCCTGCCCACCTACCAGTGATCAATATATATCATTCACCCATCATGTGAAACCGGTACAGCAGCACCTAGAAGATGCCCATAATGATCTAATCGCTAGACTTATGCAATCTAGAGGGCTGCAGCATAGAGGCTATTTAATATATAAAGTCAGAAGATTATCAATTGGTTCCGTTGTGCACGGCAACTTTGGTGGAATAGCTTTAAGCGAAAATAAATATACTTATGCTGCAGTAAAGAGAAATCAAACCTATGACTTCACTTCGGCATACTCGTTTTCTCAAGATGACCAATATCACCTAGTCTTTAACAACCCGACAGTCAAAAAAATGAGTCTAAGAGTTAAAAGTTGCAAGGAAAACGAATTTGATACGTGCGAACTAACATTGCCTCCGCGTGGCACTGAATTCATAGCCTTTACAGGTTACAAAGGAAATCTAGTAGTCAAATCCTCAATGCCACTGTGTCGGCCAATTGTATTTAAGAATCCAGCGAGAAGCACTGGTTTTGACGTATTTCATCCTTGATCAATCTTCACGCCTATATATATAATTAAAGCTAGTATTGTATGCCCCGCGGGCCACAGGCTCTGACTGGCATTTCATTTGCAACTTAAGACCTGATTGCTTCAGCATATCTACGCAAGCAGCATGGTTGGGATTGCTCTCATCTAACTCAATTAAGACGCTGCGCAGTGAAGTGTTTGAAAGACACTCTTTTGCCCCGCTAAGAACTAATAGCTCATTCCCGTCAACATCTAACTTGATATGAGTTGGATGAATCTTGCCTAACTTGCAAAAACTATCTAGTGACAACCCAAAAGCACCTTGTTGATGAACTGATCTGAATGAATTGCCGTGTTGGTCAGTGTTGCCCTCGAAGCAGCTAAGTGCTCCACCCCATTCTAAATCTTGCTTAGCTAAAGTCGATATGCATGTGTGATCGTGGAGCGCCACACAAAAACCCAATACCCGTTCTCCGGATTTGTTTTTATTTATATTCAGATTTAATAGGGCGAAGTTTAATGCATCTGGTTCAACTGCATACGTCGTTATACCGCGCATGCCCGCATAGATTGAATACAAGCCAATATTTGAACCTATGTCGATTAATATGTCTGTTTCGCACATACTATCAATCCATTCAAGAGTTTCCGGCTCTTTTAGCTCAAAAGTTTTTGCTCGCATTCTGCACGTAGGTCCAAAATCTGCCACTTTAAACAGTGCAGCTCCTTCCCGATAGACATTTAAATACTTTTTAAATCTGAGATCCCAGCCAGACCGTAATATATTTCTCAGCATGAAACTACCGCAGTAAATTCAGTTTATACTAAGATGACCCCAAGAGCTTCCGAGCTCGGACATTGTCACAGCACCAGGCACATGGGCATGAATGAAGCTCTACATCTCTTTTGACGGCAAGGCAGAGGAGCAGTTAGACAGGTTCGTATCAGGCGACCTTCTCCTGAGCTGGAAAGAGCGTTCAATCTATATGTATTCCCTCAATCAAGACTTTCGATTTAAGGACTCCCTTGGATCTTATATCCAAGCCAATAAGACCGTAATCCGAGAAAAAACATTGCAGCTTCTAAATGATGTTGCAACCATTGAGGTCGGCACATCTTCACTTGTTGACTATCTTGCTATTGACGATTACTTCTCGTTATTTTGGCCTTGTCCAGTGGGCGAGAAGTGCAATATCGAAAAGTCACCATGGCTAGACCAGTTAATCTTGCTGTCTACGATATACACTATTGCTCACCAAGAATGCATCAAAGAAGTCGCAACACTGAATGCATCCTTGCACAATAGGGCATTAATAAATCAACTCTTTCATAGAGATCTTGTTTGCACTTCTCACTGGCAAGTCAATCAAAAGCTTCCGAATAGCTTTCTTGTGAGCCTCTGCGCTTTGTCTTTAAAAGCAGGTGGAGTCTGTTTACAGCTCGTGGTGCGCCCGTTTGCCGCAATCATATGGGCTCTACGATTCTATTATTCTACTTTAGGGCTGAGAAATGAGAATTCCCATCAGGTCACCGATAGACCCACTTCTCGAAAGGAGGAGAAAATCGTATTCATAGACTACTATTGCTACCTACAGCGTGTGGATGCTGAAACAGCTTGTCCAGTATATTGGGGCCAACTACTCCACTATCTCAATCGGCAAGCAGTCTCTTTTGAGCTCTTGCATCACTATGTTCCTTATGTGAGCCCTTCCGTAGAGGCTTGTTCAGCATCAGCACAGCAACTTATAGAGTCTCTTCCTTCCTGCTCGAGACAACTATTTTTTGAAAGCATCCTATCCCCACTTGTACTTCTTCAGGCTTTATGCGCTTGGTCAAAGAGCCTCCTAAAGCTTCCTCAGGTCGCAGTTGCACTTTTACGTTCCAGTCAACCAGCAGCACATCTTGCGTTTAAATCCTACATACAGTGGCATGCTGGTACTGGTTGCTTAAAGTCCTTACTCTATTACTATCTATATACTAATATCTTTAATCGCTTCTATTTGGATCGTGGCAGCGTAAAGGTTGTTTTCCTTCAAGAAAATCTTGACCTCGAATACTGCCTGCTGGCAGTACTACGTAAGCATAACAATATAGAGGCATTGGGTTATCCGCATAGCATTGTCAGGTTTTGGGATTTGCGTTTCTTCCACCTCCCTTCGGAGTGTTTTTCAAACCATTCTATCTGCCACGCACGTTATCTTCCGGATAGAATTCTTACAAATGGATCAGTTAACCGACAACAGCTCACTTCTTTTTATAAATATTCACTTCTTTTCTCCAATGTTGAAGCTACTCGCTACGAGGCCCTAGGTCACCCGCGTACTGATGAAGACAAAGCAACCGATCGCTTTCGTCAGCAATTGTGTTCCATACTGCTCGTCTCTGGTCCACAACCATTGGCTACATCTGAGCTTTTGAAGGCAACTATAACAGCTGTATCTATACTTCAAAGAAGTTATCCAAAGCATCAATTTGATATCGGTGTCAAACTACATCCCCAATGCAGACTTATTCTTGATCCTAATCAGTATCCTGGTTTGCCCATGAAGATCGAAACCAAATCGATTTCATCCATTGCTCAAAGCTATGACTTGGCCGTACTCGATTCAAATACTAGTGCAGTTGTGGATACCCTTTATTCCCAATTGCCATCAGTCAACTATCTGTCAGGACGTCTGGTTGACTTAAGTCCCTCTTCTAGTCTTGCGTCCGTTGAATCTGCTTCCGACATCACGACTTTGGCAAGTTGTATCCGCCGTCTTTACTACCGGACCAATCACAGCCCTAAACCCGAAATATTCTTCTTCTCACAACAGTACAACAATTGGCTTACGCTACTATCGAGCTAGATCTGTATCGACTTGAGTCACGTGCAAATTTGCTCTGAGAACATGACTGACGATCCAATATCTTCAACACTAATTACTGGATGTGGCCAAGGAATTGGTTTGGCTTGTTTTAGAGAACTCTTGCACAGTCCATGGAATGATCTCACTATAGGAGTCACAAGATCGAAGAATAGTTCTATTCAGGAACTAGCTGAAGTGAACTCCAGTAACTCATTAGTATCGTATCTTGATGTTGTCGACTCCTCCGCCACTTCCCGATTCTTCCACTGTCTTGATGACGGCATGCAGATCCAACGAGCTATTCTCAATGCTGGAATGCGTTCACGCTTGCCTTATGAAGAGGCCAGCTTGGACACATTCTCTAAAGTCCTTAGTGTTAATTGTCTCTCAGTTATTGAGTGGACCAAGTTTTTGATAAAGCGAGCCGCTCAACTTAATCACTCACTTAATATTCTCGTGGTAAGTTCTATTGTGGGAACGCGAGGTTTTGCGGACCTGTCAACCTATGCAACCTCTAAATCTGCGCTAGAAGGATTTGTTCGTTCTGTAGCGGTTGAATATGCCACCAAAAATGTCCAGATAAATGCCATTGCGCCTGGTTTTGTATCTAGTAGCTATGCAGACTCTTTCAAAGATAATCGACCAGATCTATACCAGTGGACACTGCAGCAAACACCCATGGCGCGCTGGGGTTCATGTGAAGAAGTAGCAAAGCTTTCTTGCTTTCTTATTGGTCCTGACAACACATATATGACTGGAGCCGTGATACCCTGTGATGGAGGATGGATGTCTAAGTAATGTCTAAAGTTGTTGGCTTGATACCCTCCAGGCTTGCCTCCACGCGACTTCCTGGAAAGGCTCTGGCAGACATCCATGGTATGCCTGTTATAGCGCATGTTGCCATTCGCTCAAAAATGGCTTCTTGCTTGGATCGAGTGATCGTTTGTACTGATAGCCAAAAGATTGCTGATGTCTGCAAATACTATGACATTGAATCAGTTTTAACAGATTCTTCTTTTCTTAACGGTACAGAACGTATTGCATCAGTTGCTGAGTCGATCGATGCTGACTACATTGTCGATATACAAGGTGATGAGCCTCTGATTAACCCAGATCATATTGATGCTGTTTCCGAGGCTATAAAGTCTTCATTGACTGTCGATATCGTTATTCCAACGTTAAAGGTATCTTCTTCTTCTCCTAGGACTATCGTGCGAGTCCAGTCGTCTTTGTCAGGAAGAATAATGACCCTGACGCGTGCATCACTGCCTTGCCCTTATGCGTCACCTAGTTACTTTATTGACAAGCACTTGTCCATTATAGGCTTTACGAAGCAAGCTTTACGTGTTTATTCAACACTTAGTCCTTCGCCAAATGAGGAGGTGGAAAGTATTGAGCTCCTCAGGGCGTTGGAAAATGATATGAGGTTACAAGCGCTTCCCTTGGATGGGGATTCGTTTTCTGTCGATGTACAAGATGACCTTGTGCGCGCGAGGGTCGCGATGGAGAGTGATCCACTGTTCGCAGCTGGCTATAATCTCTAATCATGAAAAAGTATATCAATGCATTTGTTGGTAGTGATAGTTATCCAATCCTGATCGGATGCGGTGTTCTAGAGGAGCTCAGCGATTATCTCGCTTCTGCTCAGTGCGTGGCAATCGTATGCGACAAATACTTTGAGTCGTCTTTAAGTTCTCCGATTGCTTCTACCTCGATACTCGCTGACTATCCTGTTTTCTATCTTGATGGCGGTATCGATGCCAAGGGATTAGTGGCTGTCCAGGCCATTGTTGATTGGCTCTTTAGTCTTTCATTTCCTAGAGATGGTCTGCTTGTGGCCATCGGTGGAGGTGTTATCGGCGATCTTGTTGGCTTCGTTGCCAGTGCCTACATGCGTGGCGTGTCGTTGGTTCACGTTCCGACAACAACGACGGCGATGATTGACAGCTCCGTTGGGGGAAAGACGGGTATTAACTATCGGAATCAGGTCAATCTCTTGGGCTCTTATTATAATCCTGTGGCAACTTTTATGGAGCTTGCTTTTTTGACTTCTCTTGATGAAAGGGACTACAAGGCAGGCCTTTGCGAAGCTCTCAAAATGGCACTGACGTCTGATTCGAGAATGGTAGCTTCATTTGAAGCTAATTCCACTTCTATTATGTCGCGAGATCTTCAGGATTTGGCAGAGGTCGTATACTGGTCTGTTTCGACAAAGCTTCGTCATGTTTCTGAAGATCTGAAAGAAAAATCTATACGCCTTCTGCTTAATTATGGCCATACCTTCGGACAGTCGATCGAGTCCTTTTATGGCTTGTCTCATTCCTCGCTGCGTCACGGTGAAGCGGTTTCTCTAGGCATGGTCGTTGCCGCTTCCCTTTCTGATCAATTAAGGTCCGCAAAAGAGCCTCTTCGTTTGTCTCGATCTTCATTGCTGCAAGTTACAAAGTCGGTTCTTAAAAGTTTTGGTTTGCCACGGGCTCTTTGCGACCTTGGACTGGATCAATATCCCACTCCCAACGAATTGGTTGAGGGTCTTGTTAATGACAAAAAGCGTGTTGCATCTGGTTCTAGATTTGTTGTCCTGAATGCTGTTGGTGATGCGTCTGTTTTGACGGTAACTGATCCGCAGCTTCTTTTGAATTCATTTAAGGCTATTGCTTAGACTTCGTGGTCAGAGGAGCTTCCTGATCCCGGCTTTCAGTCGTTGGACTGCTTTTCCACGATGGCCCAATTCCGCCTTCAGCTCTTTGGACATTTCTGCAAAGCAGAGTCCAGCTTCTGCAACGTAAAAGACGGGGTCATAACCAAACCCTCCATCACCGCGCCGTTCTCTCAGGATTTCTCCGGGACAATGTCCTTCCACTTCCAGAACCACGCGCCCGCTGGGGTCAGCGAGAGCCAGAGCCGCGGTAAAGCATGCTGACCGCGAGCTTGGGGCGTCCGCACCGGCTGCGTTGAGCTCCTGGAGCAGCCGCTCAATGCGTGCGGCGTCGGTGGCGGCGTAGCGGGCCGAGTGCACTCCAGGCGCGCCACCTAAAGCATCCACGCTCAGTCCCGAGTCGTCGGCCAGGGCCCACTGCCCCGTTGCCTTTGCAACGGCTTCAGCTTTCAGGCGTGCGTTGGCGGCAAAAGTGGCACCGGTCTCCTCGACCTCGATCCCTTCGGGCTGGGGTTGGGTGTTGAGGCCCAGGCCCTCCAGCAGCTGGCCGAACTCACGCACTTTGCCGGCATTACCGCTGGCGATCACCAGGGTGGTCATCAGATTCCCTCGGCAAGCTGGCGGGCCCAGCTGAGTACTTCAGCCACCCGTACCTCGCTTGGGGCCTCGCAGTAGAGGCGCAGCAGGGGCTCGGTGCCGGAAAAGCGCAGCATCAACCAGTGGCTTGGGCCCAGCCGCAGTTTCACGCCATCGGTGGTGATGACCTCTTGCACTGCGGCTCCGGCGACTTCCGTCGGTGGCGTGCTGGCCAGGTACTGCTCGAGCCGTTGCCGGGTGGCCATGTCGCGTAGGCGCAGGTCCAAGCGGTCGTAGGCCGCGGCACCACCGCAGCGCTCCTGGAGTTCGCTAACCCGGACGCCGAGGGGCTTGCCTCCCTCCACGAGAGCTTCAATCAACAGCAGCGCGGCGTAGAGGGCATCGCGCTCCGGCAGGTGGCTGCCGAAGCCCACACCGCCCGATTCTTCGCCGCCCACCAGTACGTCACTGCTGAGCATTTCGGCGGCGATGTATTTGAAGCCCACCGCCTTCTCCAGCACCGTGCAGCCCAGGTCCTCAGCCACCAGTTGCATCAGGTCCGAGCCGCTGACGGTTTTGACGACCGAACCGCTCAGCCCCTTGGCGCGGGCCAGGTGATCGATGAACAGCGGCATCAGCAGCTGGGTGCTGCAGAAGCGTCCCTGCTCATCCACCGCAGCAATGCGATCGCCATCGCCGTCAAACACGATGCCCACCGCTGGCCGGCCGGCCAGGGTCGAAGCGCGCACCTCCGCGATCAGCTCCTGCAGATAGTGGGCGAGGGGTTCCGGTGGATTGCCGCCGAAGAGGGGGTCGCGGTTCGAGCGGATTTCGCGCAGGTGATCGCTTTGGGCGGCGCCCTCCAGCAGGCGGCTGAGGCCGCCGGCCGCGGAGCCGTGCATGGGATCGACGATCACCTGCAGGCCGAGGCGCTCGAGACGGTCGCTCAGGGCCTGGGTGTTGACCTTGGCTTTGAGGCCGGCCAGGTAGGTCCCCATGGCGTCAAAGCGCAGGGTCTCCCCCTGGATCGGAACGGAGATGCCGCCGGCTTGTAGGCGCCGCTCGACGCGCTGGGTGAAGTCCCCTTCTACCGATCCCCCGAATGGACCTTTGATCTTGAGGCCCAGCCACTCCGGCGGGTTGTGGCTCGCGGTGATCACCAGTGCGCCAATGGCTTGCCGCTCCACCACGGCCCAGCTCGCGGCTGGGGTGGGGATGGGCGCCTCCGCCAGCACCGGTACCAGGTCAGCTCCGCGGACGGCGCTGCAGATCGCTTCGGCGAGTTCGGGCGCGAGGAAACGGCGGTCGTAGCCGATCACGACTTCGCGGCTGGTCAGGCCGGCCGGGGCCGAAGCCTCCAGTTCCCGAGCCGAAGCCGCCGCCACCGGCAGCAACCTCTCGACAGTGATGTCCACGCCGAGGATGCCGCGCCAGCCATCGGTGCCGAAGGCGATTGGGCTGGCCTCCAAGGGCAGGGGCGCTGAAGCCATCGGAGCAGGGCACGGGCGTTATTCATGGTGCTAGCAGCCCGCCTCACCGCCTGCGTTGATCCAGGTGCCGGACCCGAAGACGGCCACCTAGCGTCAACGGGTGCCTGGCCAAATCCTGCTGACCGACCGGCTGTTGCGCAGTTGGCTGCGCTGCAAGCGCCGCGCCTGGCTGGATTGCCACGGCGACAGCAGCCAGCGCCATTGGACCTCCCACCGGGAGTTGCAGCTGGATGAGCAGCGCCGCAGTTTTGCCACCTTGTTTCCAGAGCGCCCGGGCCACGGCGAGGCGGCGGCCCGCGCGGGAGCTCCGGCACTGGTGGGCTTGCGTCTGAAGGGTGATGGTGTTGAAGCGCACCCCCCTCTCCTGCAACGGGTCAAAGGCTCCAGTCGATGGGGAGCCCACAGCTACCGGCCGGTTCTGTTCCGGCCCGGCCGGCGCACCACCCGTGAGCACCGCTATGTCTTGGCCCTCTGGGGTCGATTGTTGGCGGAGGTGCAAGAGGCACCAGTGCGAACGGCCTTGGTCCTTTCGGGCTCCGGGCGCGGCTTGCAGCAAGAGACCGTTCCCCTGGCCGGCAGCCTCCCGCGTCAATTGGATGAGGCGCTGGAGCGCCTTGCCGCTGACCTGCGCCGGCCCACCCCGCCGCCGTTGGTGGCGGATCGCAAGAAGTGCGTGCTCTGCAGCTGGAAGTCCAGCTGCGATCAAGTGGCGGCGGCGGAAGGGCACCTCAGCGAGGTCAGCGGCATTGGCGCGAAGCGGCGCGACATGTTGCTTGAGCTGGGGATTGATCGCCTGACGGCCCTGGCTCAGGCTGATCCAAGCGATCTGGCCGATCGGCTGATGACCTACGGCGAGCAGCACGCCGAAATTGCCCCGCAGCTGGTGACCCAGGCCCAGGTGCAGGCGAAGGCCGAACCGCTGCGGCGTGATCCCCTGGTGGCTTTGCCGGAATTGGCGGATGCCCCTGGGGTGCTGATCTACGACATCGAATCTGATCCCGATGCCCGGGACGATTTCTTGCACGGCTTTGTGCGCCTGCCCCGCAATCCCGATGGCAGCTGGCCGGATCTGGCTCAGGCGTCAGAAGCGCCCTATCACCCAATACTGGCCTTGCTCGAGCACGGCGAAGAGCGGCTGTGGGAGCGTCTGATGCGTCTGCTCGAGGCCTATCCCGATTGGCCGGTGTTGCACTTCGGTGAGACGGAGGTCTTGGCCCTGGTGAAGATGGGCCAGCGCCTCGGGGTGCGCGAGCGGGAGCTCAAGGCGTTGCGGGCCCGGATGCTGGATGTGCATCAGCGTCTGCGCCAGCACTGGTGGATGCCCACCAACAGCTATGGCCTCAAAGCCGTGGCCAGCTGGCTCGGTTTCCGCTGGAGTCAGCCGGGGGTTGATGGTGCTCGGGCGCTGCTCTGGTGGCGGCGCTGGCGCCTGGGGGGAGCCGGCGCCGATGGCCGCGGCTCCCGCCAAAACCTGCGCCGGATCTTCCGCTACAACCACGACGACGCCCTGGCCACTTGGGTCGTGGCGCGCTGGCTGTTTGAGGAGAACGGGAATTAGCCCTGACCGCCCGCTCCCACCGGCGGATCGATGAAGCCCAACGGCTTGCTCAGGCTCAGCGAGACCGTCCCGGCTTGGAGTGAGGTCGCATCCAGGCAAGACCGCCGGATCAACGCCAGGCCCCGGTTGCCTTGTGCCGAGGTCACCACACCAGCGCGTTCACCTGCAGCGTTGATCAGGGTGGTACCTGGCTCAACGGCTTCAGTGCTTTGCCAAGAGCGCAGCTGCTGCTTGACCCCGTCGTAGGTGGCGAGTTTCGCGAGGGTCTCTTGGCCCACGTAGCAGCCTTTGTTCAGGCTCACCCAGTCCGCCAGGCCGAGCTCAAACGGATTGGTGTCGTCGTTGAGTTCACCGGGTACTGCGGGCATTCCGTGGTGGAGCCGGTTCGATTCCACCTGTTCACTGGACCATTGCGGCAGGGCTCCCAGCCAAGACGGCAGTTCGGATCCAGATCGCTGCAGCAGGGCTGCTGCAGCGCGACCGCTGCCGAGGTCGACGCCAGGTCGCAACAGCTCGGCGCCCTCGACTTCGATATCGCTTTGCCATTGCCAGAGGGTGGCGGGTTCCACTGCCCCCAGGCGCACGTTGTCGGCCGGGAAGAGCACGCGATCCAAGCCGCTGCGGATGGTCTCGCCGTCGCCGGCGATCACGATCAGATCGGCGCCGGTGTCATCCACGGCCACCAGGGCCAGGCCGCGCATGCGGGCCGTGGGACTGATCAAGCAGGTGGCGAGGCAGGTGCCGGGCTGGGCCAGCTCAATCGCTTGGCTGCTTTGGCCGTGCAGGAAGCGACGGGTGTCGCTGCCCTCTAGGCGAATCAAGCTGACGGGGGTGCCCCAGCGGCTGGCTGCGCTCATGCCTGATGTGCCGCTGCGACTTCATCGAGTTGGAACAGGCTGCGCAGCTCGAGGCCGGCCTCCTGCATGGCGGCCAGGCCGCCCTCCTGGCGGTCGACGATCGTCACGACGCGCTCGACCACGTAACCCGCTTCCCGCAATTGCTTGACGGCTTTCAGTGAGGACCCGCCGGTGGTGACGACGTCCTCCAGCACGGTGATGTGGCTGCCGGGTTCGGGCAGGGGGCCCTCCAGCCAGGCGCCGGTGCCGTGACCCTTGGCCTCCTTGCGGACGATCAGTGCATCCAGCGCCTGCCCGGCCAAGGCCGCGGCTTGGGCGACGCCACTGACCAGGGGGTCGGCGCCGAGGGTGAGGCCAGCGACGGCCACCGCACCAGGCTCCACCAGGTCCAGCATTTGTGCGGACAGCAGCGCTAGGCCCAGTCCACTGAGGCTGACGGGCTTGCAGTTGACGTAGTGACTGCTGGTGCGCCCGGAGGCCAGGGTGAAGTTGCCGTGGCGGTAGGCCCGCGTGGCGAGCAGCTCCAGCAGCAGCTGCCGCTGTTCGGTGCTGGTGGCAGGCAGGGAAATGGTTGTCGTCACTCCGCTGGCGTCGGACTCTCGGTCTGTCTAGTTTGCGCCTAAAGCTCACGGCCCAAGGGGATGCAGTTGCTCCGCTCACTTGTTCTCCCTGCTGGTTTGGCGGTTTTGACCATCCCGGCGGTTTCGGCGGGGCCCGTGGTTTGCCGCACCAGCATCGAGGCCCCTCTGGACGGCTCGCCGTTGGTGGAAGTGAGTCGCTGCGCTCCTGTGACGACTACGCCGGTGTTGATGGAGCAGCGCTTCTTCAGTTACACCGCCCCCTACGCCCGCGGGGTGAGCGTGGTGAATCAGATCACCGATGTCCTGGGTATTGCCATGGGCGGCCGCGAGGGCAACCGGGTGATGGGCCTTGGCTTCCCCGATCAGACGATTGTTTGGGACGGTTCGGCCGTCGAGAACACCTATCAAGTGTTGCTCGATCACCAGAGCACTCCCCTGCCATGGCGGACCGCCGATCTGTCCAATGGCTTCTGCCAAGGGTTGGCCCAGGGTGGCTGCAGCCTCTCCAGCACGCCGATTGCTCCTTCAGAACCCCCCCTTGCGTGGCCTGTGGTAGATCACACCCGCTGGGGGTCTAGCAATCTGGTGAATGCAGCGGACTCATAATCCGCCTTAGGCGAGTTCGATCCTCGCGACCCCCACTCTTTGGCGATGCGATTCCTGGCTCCGGCGGCCCTGCTGATCCTGCTGGCCTTCTTCGCGGCGTCCGAGTTTGCGCTGATCCGCCTGCGCCCGACCCGGGTTCAGTTGCTGCAGGAGGACGGTCACGCTGGAGCCTCCGCCGTTGCCCGCCTGCAGCGTCGTTTGCGCCGGGCCTTAGTGGCGACCCAGCTCGGTATGGCCATGGCGCTGTTGGCTCTGGGCTGGAGCGGCCGTGCACTGGCGGAGCGCCTCTCGACCGCTTCCAGCCAGCAGGTCTGGTGGGACTTTGGCGTGTTTGCCGTGTTGGTGCTGCTGGCCACCCTGGTGGGTGGGTTGGTGCCGAAAGCTTGGGTTCTGCACAGGCCGGAGGCCACCGCCCTGCGCCTGGCTCCGGTTCTGGAGAACTTGATTCGAACCCTGGCTCCATTTTTGGCCGTAGTGGAGCGCCTCGGCGATGGAGTGTTGCGTCTGCTGGGTTTGCCCCGCAACTGGGACCAGTTGGTGCCTGCCCTCTCCGCCGGTGAGCTGGAAACGCTGATTGAGTCCGACAGCGTCACCGGCTTGATGCCTGATGAACGGGACATGTTGGAAGGGCTCTTCTCCCTGCGCGACACCCAGGTCAGGGAGGTGATGGTGCCCCGTTCCGGAATGGTCACCCTGCCGCTTGAGGTGCGGTTTGGCGAATTGATGGAAGCGGTCCACACGACCCATCACGCCCGTTTCCCCGTCCTTGGCAGTTCCCTTGATGACGTGCGTGGGGTGCTGGACCTGCGCCGTCTGGCTGAGCCGATTGCCAAGGGCCTGCTGCAGCGCGATACGCCTCTGGCTCCCTACGTCACCCCGGTGACCAAGGTGCAAGAAACCACCCCGGTGGCGGATTTGCTGCCCTTAATTCGCAGTGGTCAGCCGCTGCTGTTGGTGGTGGACGAGCACGGCGGTACGGAGGGTTTGGTCACCATTTCTGACTTCACCAGCGAGATCGTCGGCGAGGAAGAGGATCCCGAAAACCCTGAGGAGGATCTGCAGCAGCTACAGGACCACAGCTGGCTGGTGGCCGGCGATCTCGAGATTTATGAGCTCAACCGGGAGCTCAACCTCCAACTGCCGGAATCCGATGAGCACCACACCTTGGCCGGTTTTCTTCTGGAGCGCCTTCAGCACATCCCCTCACCGGGGGAAAGTGTGTTTTGGAAGGGGCATCAGTTCGAGGTCCTGGCGATGGATGGCCCTCGGATTGAACGTGTAGAGATCAGTCGCCGTTTGGCTGAATCCAGCAGCGAACACGACCTCTGATCCCTGATAATGGCTGGGCCGGAACTCCAACGCCATGAAGCCAGTCCGCGTTGGAGTGATCGGAATTGGAAATATGGGCTGGCACCACGCCCGGGTGCTCAGCTTGCTCAAGGATGCCGAGCTCGTTGGTGTCGCTGACCCGGACCCCGATCGCGGCCAGCTGGCGGTGGAGCAGTTCAGTTGCCGCTGGTTCGCTGACTACGCCGATCTCCTCAAAGAGGTCGAAGCCGTGTGCATCGCGGTGCCGACGCTGCTGCATCACAGGGTCGGTATGGCCTGCTTTGACGCCGGGGTCCACGTCCTGATCGAGAAGCCGATCGCGGCAACCCAAGACGAGGCCTCCGATCTGATTCGAGCCGCCAAGGCAGCCGGTCGATTGCTGCAGGTCGGTCACATCGAGCGCTTCAATCCAGCCTTCCGTGAGCTGATCAAGGTGGTGGCTGGAGAAGAGGTTGTGGTGCTGGAGGCGCGTCGACATAGCCCCAATCCCGATCGCGCCAACGATGTATCAGTGGTCCTGGATCTGATGATTCACGACATCGATTTGGTGCTCGAGCTGGCCCAGGCGCCGGTTGTGCGTCTCGCCGCCGCAGGCGGCCGCAGCGCCGATGGCCCGATTGATTACGTCAATGCCACCTTAGGATTTTCTAACGGCATCGTAGCTAGTCTGACCTCTAGCAAGATGGCCCATCGCAAGATCCGGAGTCTTTCGGCCCACTGCCGTGGTGCTCTTGTGGAAACAGATTTTCTCAATCGCAGCTTGCAGATCCATCGGCGTACCCATCAGTCCTTCAGTGCCGACCATGGTGAGTTGCTTTATCGGAACGATGGTTTTATCGAAGAAGTAAGCACATCTCCGGTAGATCCGCTAGTGGCCGAATTAGAGCATTTCTTGCAGTGCGTTCGCGGACAAGAAAAGCCTGCTGTAGACGGCCCACAGGCATCGCGCGCTTTGCTACTTGCCGATCTAATTGAACAGTCAGTCGACAACTCTAATATATGCATAAGCTTGCCAAGCCCCATATGATCATAGTCTATGCATCACACTGTCTTGGCTTGATCTTAAAGAATGACTCTTGTGACCGTATCCTCTATCATTGATAGCCAGCTTCTGCAGCTACTAATTTCTCCTGCCCGCTCAATAACGGCCGTGTTCTCAATTGACTTGAAATTGACGGTCGTCGTCACCACCATGATCCAAGCCGTCGTTGGAGTCGCCTTCGCAAGTAGAAGTTCAAGCTTTGTCTCTAGCATAGGTCTATTTGCCAATAGCTATATATTTACCTCTATTCTGCTTATAATGTCTTCTTATATTGTCCGCTCTCTAATTAATGTTTAAGTATTTCTTTGTTTCCGTACCTCTTGTAGTTGAACTATTTCTTTATTCATCAGATCTGGATATTTTCGGCCTCGGCAAGTCTCTGTTTAACGGAGTCCCTAAGGCTACACCCCAATTCAGAGACTTATATATTCTGATACTTAACTATCAATGTCACATACCAATTCATCAGTTTAAAATACTTGGTTCTTGCAGCGATAGCTTTTATGGAGTTATACGAGGGGAATTCGACTATCCAACTGCGGCCTTCTATATATATAATCTCATTCCTGGCTGGTTAGTTAAGCATCCAAATCTAAGCGGCTTTCTTCTGGGGACATTCTTTTTGATGTCATGCCTTGTGACCGCAACAAAAATTGAGAAGAATTTACGCATTTCCAATCTCTGCTGTCTCATTGCATATTCACTACTCATATATTCTTTCCCATTTCGTTATGTGATCGAGAGGGGCCAGCTCGATCAGATTGCCTGGATTCTTGCCTTACTGGCTTTTCCACTCTTCCTGTCAAAGACATATCAGAGAAGATCTAACAAAAATATATTGTCTGCAGGCCTACTTATTTTTCTTAGTGTATTGATTAAGGGATTCACTCTTCCGTATCTCTTCATCTATTCAGTGCTCGTAAACTCTATTCTAGTTTCTAATCGATACCTAAAGGTGTTTCTTTATGCGTTAATTCCAATTTCGTTATTGCTTCTCACAATCTCAGGTACAGCGCCTGGTTCATTCGCAAGTAATCTACATGTTGACCCAGGAATTGTTTTTGGATTTCAAGTACCGAATGCACACAACAGCTTGAACTTATTAAATTATCTCAAGATTGTAATCGCAACTATTGGATTTCTCACATTTGCAAGCGTAGCTAACAAAATTCTAAAGCAAGCTATACGTCACTATAAGGGCGATTCTCTTACCCCAATTATGACAGCCGCATTGGGGGCCTCTTCGTTTATTATAATGTATTTCTTTACAAGCTCAGCAAACTATAAACTTGTATCTCTGGGACTACTCTTCCTTTCACTAGCAGGATTAATGAGTGCGCGAAGCGAGACTCAAAATATAAGATATACAAAGAGTAATATGCTATCCATATTAACTTTTGGAGCCTCGAGCTTGTACATTCTATTCTATAATTACCGCCCCTACTTCCCTGAGCTGCAATTCCTCGCAGTTGATTATTGCGACTATATCTCCATGCCATTTTCGGTAGGTTGCGCTATTGCATATTTAGCTGCATCAGCTCAAGCAATTATTGGAGATAATAGTCCCTCGGACTATTTAGCTGATCCCTAAATGCAATTTAATACTTCTTTCGCGTGTTTGAGGATAAGGCTCTGATCCATTCCGATCCACATGGGCAAACGTACTAAGCAATCGCTAACCCTCTCAGTCACTGGTAAGGATTGCACTTCGGGGAACTTCCCCTTCACGAACGGGGAGTTATGAAGCGGGACATAGTGAAAGACACAATGAATACCCCGATCCTTCATTTCTTTAATAAAAAAACTCCTAACATCTGGCTTCTCGAAAATCAAATAGTACATGTGAGCATTGTGGGTGCAGTGACTGGGAACCCAAGGTCTAGTAAGAATCCCTTTAGCCTCATAACTCGAAAACGCTAAGTGATACTCGTTCCAGTACTCTATACGTGTTGATGTTATCTTAAATGCAGACTTCAATTGTCCCCATAAGAAAGCAGACACTATTTCGCCTGGCAAGAAGGATGAACCGAGGTCTACCCAGTTGTACTTGTCAATCTCTCCCCTGAAAAACTGACTACGGTTTGTACCTTTCTCTCTAATAATCTCTGATCTTACAAAGAGTTCTTTTTCATTAATGATTAGCGCTCCACCCTCTCCTGAAATTATATTCTTTGTTTCATGGAAAGAAAAAGTTGCAAGATTGCCAAACGTTCCGAGGTATTCGTCTTTATACTTTGAAAGAAATGCCTGTGCAGCATCTTCTACTAGAAGTAGTTCATGCCTTTGGGCAATAGCGATGATTGCGTCTAATTCACAGGCAACGCCAGCATAATGAACTACGACTATAGCTTTTGTTTTGCTAGTGATAGCTGCTTCAATCTTTGTTTCATCTATATTGAGAGTGTCCGGTCGAATATCTACAAATATAGGTCTGATACCCCTAAGTACAAATGCATTGGCAGTTGATACAAATGTGTATGAAGGCATTATGACCTCGTCGCCTTCGCTGAGATTCCCTAAGAGCGCAGACATCTCTAGTGCAGCCGTGCACGAATGAGTCAACAAGACTTTTCCACAGTTTAGATTATTTTTTATCCATTGACTACATAGACCAGTATAGTAACCATCTCCAGACAGCTGCCCCCTATGATGAGCATCTTGAATAAACCGAATCTCATCACCAGTTAGGTACGGCTTATTGAATGGGACTTCTTTGGCTGACATTAACCGAGAAGTTTGTAAGCACTGATTATTGAAGCATAGTCATTGACACCTAGCCCTTTGTGAAGAGGAACAAACAGCATATTGTTCTTGATCCTCCAACTTTCAGATACAGATTCAGAGCCAAGGACGGGTAGATTTGTACCACCCGTTTCGATCCCGAGTTTTAGCAGCTGATAACGCGCATTGTCTTGCTTACCGACTGGCAAGAGAACCTGCCAATAAACATGATAGGAACTAATATCCTCTAATTCAATATCTGTCCCAATTATATATCGACATCCATGTACGGCTTCATAAGCCTCCGAAAACTTATCAAAACATTCTCGCCTCTGTCTAATAATATAGTCTAGGCGCTCAAGTCCCCTCGCAATCATCCTCGCCTGCAATACACTAATGTCTTCTGTGTAAAAACTAGGCAGCGTATCTGAGCCCATCTCTTTGATCTTGGCCCCTAAGAGTCTGCCATATAGCTTCTTATCTAGGCGCAAGACTATTCTAAGAACCGGATAAGTAAAAACCGAGAAAAAAGACAAACTTAACGCAATATTCCACGCTAAGGTTGTAAAAATACTTGAAGTCAATCTACGTCTTGATGGTGGCCTCATCTCTAAGGCATTAAGGCTAGAACTTGCGAAGTTCGAATGATTGTCATTTATCAACGCAAAACCGCCGCCGTAAGCATCTAGATACTTTGTAATCGAGCAGCTACAGATAGCGAAATCACCAAAAGTCCCTAAATGCTTACCGTTGTATCTTGCTCCAATCGATTGTGATATATCCTCGATCAGGATAACATCATATCTTCGGCAAAGCTCTGCGATCTCTTCTATATTTCCAGCCATCCCAAATAGGTGTGTTATCAAAAAGCATGCAGGCTTCATCCTTAACTGCTTTTCTAAATCATCGAGGCTAGGGAGGAAAGCATGCCCTGGATCAATATCCACAAATATAGGCGTACATCCAACGTGCTCAATAACTTCTTTCATGGGATATATATTGATCGGCGTCATTAAGACTTTAGATCCTTTCTCGAGGTCAAGTGATAGCAAGATCTCAAGCAAAGCTGTCCTTGCGAGCGTATAAAGCTTCGAATCCTTAGTTCTAAAGTAGAGTGTTATAGCGTCTTCAACCTCTGTCTTCTGCTTTGCGCTCGCAGCTTTAGACAATCCAGGATCTACGCATGAGTGAATGAGACTTAAGATGTCTTCGTGAATCTCGTGATGAATGCTGCCCCTAGAGATTCGCATCGGCTATTAAAGTGAATTCCTAGCTATATGATAAGCGTTAGCCATGCTTAGCAATGCTATTGAACTTCCCGGTACGGATGGAAAACCCGCTGAGTCAACCACATAAACGCCTTTGATTCCTCTAAGTTCTCCAGTCGGCTTACAGGTGTATGGGGATTCCGACCGAGCACTCATTGGTAGTGATCCACCGATGTGCCACCCCCCAAGTCGGTTTTTTCTTAATACATCCCCAATAATCGATCCAAAAGGGATAGGCAACAGTTTCAGAGTCTTGAACTTGCTAAGGATTCTCAGTTTTAACTCTAGGCTGTATCGCAACCTTCTCCTGAGAGGTCTTTCGTTAATCTTAGTTAATCTATCCATAATAGTAGGTCCAACTGAATCAACTACAATGGGTATATCTTCCCCTGTCGTAGAGTTAAGTGTGCTAATCGAAAACCAGACATTCTTCAATAACATATTCATATACCTTGTAAGACAGAGAGGTACTAATCCTGACACCTTCTCTCGCACATCTGTATTCATTGGACCTAGCTGTGTATGTGACCAACGATATCCAGTATTCGCTGACTTGAACTCATGGAAGTATTGGCATCTATCGGGAATGGTGCCTTCCACGATAGAATTACATCTCGCTTCGCTCTTGTCTCTGCGAAACTTCCACCTAATGTAAGCACCGAGGTGTATCGGTGCAGACTTGATATATAGCTCCTTGCTCTCTCCCATGCTGTGGCCGATAATGCTCGTTGTGTTAACACATCCCGCTGCAAGATAAATCTTGTCGAACGCTTCTATAAACGATTTACTGCCACGTCTGCAGTAAACATCTACTTTGTTTCTGCCTTGCTTAACTGACTCCACGTAAACACCTGAAAAATATCTTATTACCCCAAGACTAGACCAAGCATCAAAAGCTGCACTGCTGCAGAATGTACTTTTTGACGAGTTAACACATCCGTCAATCTCTTTGTCTTGGCTTAGTGCTATTCGAGACCTGCCTAAATAACAGCTGAGCTCGGGAGAGATTCGTGGTGAAGTACCATCTAGTGGAGCAAGAGTAGCCAAGTCATCTTTAAACTGGCAAATATCTAACGAAGAAATAATCGCTTTAAAGTCGTTATCTTCAGGAATCGAATCTTCAGGCCAGTCAATGAGATCCTCATTTTGAGGTCTCAATATTGACCCACTATATACTCTAGAGAATCCACCGGCTGCGTGGCTTGAGCATAAGCGCTTTGACTTAAGACGAGGTCTTAGGTTCAAATCATTTATACCGTATTCAAAGAATGACCCGTCACCACTCGATGCATTCAGTACTTCCTTGGCAACACAGAACTCACCCCTGTGAGTTAGGCCAATATCATATACATGTATGTTATCAACCATATTCTCTATAAGAGCCTTGCAACAACCATATGCTGCCAACCCAGTACCGACAACAAGAATTTTCACCTTAGTACGAGTCTCTAAAAATCTCTCTCACCAGCTTCGCAGGATTACCCATGTAAAGGCAACCCTTTCTCAATGTTCCTCGTACCGTAGAGCCAGCCCCCACCATACAGTCTTCCTCTACTACCGCTCCTGGTAAAATCAAGGATGAAGCTCCTATCCAGGCACCGCTAAAAAGCTTCACACCCTTTACAGAATCAAAAGTTTTCCCAAGTCTTGATAGCGCCGGTGTCTGAGTATGAGTAAATATATAGCATGAGTGGGATATGGTTACAGAGTTGCCAATAGTAATTAGCTCTGGATAATTTGTATCAACCATAACGCCAAATCCGACGTAACAGTCTTTGCCAATGTGCACTCCACACAGACGGAGTACAAATACTCTCCAAGTCGAGAATGGTAGGGTATTCATCAATACAAGCTGTAGGTATCTTCTTGCGGCCGCTTTGACCAAGAAGATCCCGTCCCTAGGGTTCTTAGGCACTATTTAGCGACTCGCAGCTAGGAAAAATATACCTGATATTACGAGAAGCATCCCCGTCAGCTGTTCACCATTGATCTTTTCTTGGAGAAATACCGCTGCCAGAGCCGAAGTGAATACAATGGCTCCAGCTTGAATCATTGGGTAGACTACAGAAACTCGAACCCTGGATATGATGTATAGCCACCATAGGATAGAAGCGATCGTTCCAATGACCGCTGCAAACAAAAATGGATCTGAAACTAGTCGGATTATCTTTTGTGCCAAATCTCCAGCGACGCTTTCGTTATTTGTGCTTGTCAATCTCCACTTCATCACTGCATTCGCGCTTCCGATCAGAATAATTGATGGCGCGGCTAGCAAGAGCTCCCTCATCGTCATTCCATCTGATAGAGCAACTTTAACACCATTGCCAGCCATTGAAGGCCTCACCTATTCTCCAGCTATTCCTGTTTATTAGGTGTCTTATTAGACTTCTTTCCAGTGAAAAGTTGCCAGAGGGGCTAGATATCTAAATTGCAAGGTGCTATAAAGACCAAGAACCCTTGTATTGGTTGCAGTCACTGATGTTTTAATTGTCTTGACTCCTTCTTGCTTTAGTTTATAAATCATTGCAGTCCAAGCGCGCTTCCCAATTCCCTTCCCTTGATGGCTTGGGGCAATGCAATTCAGAAGCCACATGCATTCTTCCCCATTCTCGTTAAATTTACTTATAAAGAAGCCAACCTGCAGTCCTTCTTGGATAACGACGTCGACAACTTGTTCTCCTCTTTCTAGGACTGCCTTTTCTATCCAGTCTGAGTATCTCTTGCTGGCAAGTCTGCTGTCATACCTATTGTCTGAATGATATCTTTCTAGTGAAAATGCCTCAAAAGCCATCTCCTTTAAATGCTGAATGTCCTCTATTTCGGCAGGTCTAATTCTTGTGCTCCAGTCGTATTCTCCGTCAAATGTCTTTGTTTGTACAAAGGGTTCGATTATTGTTTCAATAAAAATAAACTCGCAGGATTGCAGAAAGGTGATCGCCTCTTGGCTTCCTATCTTCACCCTAGCCGTTGCGCCTGTGAAGCCTTCATTCAGCAGAAACCTTCTGAAGCTTTCTGCTGACTTTGGGCTGCAGGTGTAGTCCGGCATGCCGATCTCATCGATTTGAAAAATCTTTTCTCCCAGTGCTAGTGAGTCATGCTCGCACAGGTGTCCAACAACGCTGACTCCGGAGTCGCTCCATTCGTAGTAGTTCAGGTCTGAGTCAATCATTTCGGCCTTCCACCACCTTGGCCACCGTAAATACGGGCTGATTAAGTGACCTTCCGTATATTCGTGATATGTACTCACCGATTAGGCCGAGTGCTACTAACTGTGTGCCAGCAAATATGCACATCAGGCAAGCCAAAAATGCAAATCCAGGCACTACGCTTCCGTTTGCTATCCATCCTGACAATACAAACAAAAGTGCACAGATGCCACCTGCGGCTATTGCTATGCCCGTATAGCTTGCGGCGCGTAGTGGGAGCGATGAAAATCCTATGACCATATTTGTAGTGTGCTTCACAAGCTTTCTGAGCGAATAAGTGCTATCGCCGTGCAGTCTCCCTCGGTGGTTTACCTTAATAGCGCTTATTCTGTCTGTTTGCCAGTGCAGCAAAGCGTCAAGGTTGACGGATCTGCTTTGGTAATTCTTGAAAGGCTCGCATATTTCGGCTCTTATGGCCCTGAACGCCGATATGTTCACTGTCTTGCTCCCGTTTGCTGACAGCTGGAGGGCCATCTTTGTTAATCTTGAGGCTAGCGTTCTTCTCCGGCTATGTGCTTCTCTTAGTGGCGTTCCATAAACAACGTCCCACCCCTCATCGAGTTTGACAATTAGTTTCTCTATCTCTTCTGGGTCATGCTGGCCGTCATCGTCCATTGTGATGATGAGATCACCTTTGGCATTGACTATCCCGCACAGGATTGCATTGTGTTGGCCATAGTTTCGTCTAAGTTGAATTGCCTTGAAACCTCTCTCGTTTTCCGCATAGTTCACCAGTGCATCCCATGTGTTGTCCCTTCCGCAGTCCTCGACAACTATAACTTCGTTTTGGATGTCCAATTCTCTTAGGCGCTTCCTGACGTCATCTGCAGTTTCAATGACTCTTCCGTTTGAGCGGAATGTCGGAATTACCACAGTGACAAGCTTTTCTTTCATCGATCTCATGACAATTGGAAGTCTTTCTTCTTTGGTTGTGTGATCTTGTTCTTCAGCAATATACTTAACTTTCATCCTCATTCCATCTCGGCGAGTTCCTTGAGGGCCCGCAGTTGCCAGCGGCGACAGTCGGCCGGTGACGAGCGGTAGAACTCTCCCCAGGCATCGCTTTTGTGGCTCCCGTAGTCAGCAGGATCAGCCTGTGGGTGGCGCTGTTGCCAGCCAACCCGAACGGCGTGGCCAATCACCACATCCAGCACCAGGTCGTCAGCGACGCTGACCTCTGGGTTGGCATCGACAAAGGCAATCAGGGTCACCAGGGTCTCGATGCAGAGGCGCCGGTACTCCGGAGCTTCGATCTTGCTGAGCAGGTGCTCCACGTGCACGGCGAAGTTGCGTTCGCCGGGGGTTTTCTCCTTGAGCAGCGGCGCGCTCTCGAGCCGGTTGCGGCGTTCGAGTTTGTCGCCGATGACCAGGCCGCGGCAGTGGTGCAGCAGGCTCCAGATCCCCGGGTGGAAGTCCCGCGGGACGTTTTGCAGCGCCCCCATGCGCTCGCGGTGTTTGAGCCAGTTCTCGCCTTTTTCGAGTTCCTCGAGGGGTGCTGGTGCTTCCCAGCTCACCCGGCCGCTGAGGTGCAGTTGCTCCTTGCGTTGGAGGGCAGCTTTGGCGTGTTCCACATCGCTGAGCACCTGCTTGAGCCGGCGCCCGATCGTGTGGGGAGGGGTGTCGCAGAGGGCCTCGAAGGCGTCGCTCGGTGAGAGGTTCTGCTCCCCGGCCACTTCACTGGTGAGCAGCAGCAACAGCTGGCCGAGCTGCAGGGTCAGGCTGCCGCTGAGCAGGGCTGGATCACGCCGGGCGAGGCCATCGAGGGCGAGCAGGAGCTCCTGTTGCAGCACCCATTCGCGGCTGTCCTCGCCGCTGTAGCGGCGGATTCTCGCCGCAATCGCTTTGCTGCTCAGGGGTTGGGTGATCAGGGAGTCATTGGTGTAGTTGCGCCCCACCACGACTTGCTTCTGGCGCACCAATAGGTCGGTCAGGGCATCTTCCAGTTGGGGATGCACCAAGCCGAGGACTCCAGCGCAACGCCGGACCACGTTCCAGTCGCCTTCTTTGAGGCCCCGTCGGTAGGCCTCCTCTAGCAGGGCCTTCGGCGTGGCGTTGCCGCTGGGCCCCGTTAGAACCGTGGAGAGCCCCAGCCGGCGCACCAGCAGTTCGAGCAGCTCGGCTTGCTCCTGCAGGGATCCGCTTTGCCAGAGCCG
This sequence comes from Synechococcus sp. LTW-R, assembly GCF_014217875.1. NCBI lineage: Bacteria > Bacillati > Cyanobacteriota > Cyanophyceae > Synechococcales > Synechococcaceae > Synechococcus > Synechococcus sp. LTW-R. Next base: position 1,601,913 of record NZ_CP059060.1, on the reverse strand, counting down.
CTCCAGCAGAGCATCGAGGCTGGATTCCTCCAGCTCCTGCTCGTCTGCTGCGGTCAGGGGTTTGTCGAGGTTGCTGCTCTGCAGCCCCTGGGTCGGCTCCGCTGGGGCGCTGGCGGCCGCTTCGGGTCGGTGGCTGGGCAGGTCGGCCCAGCAGGCCTGGCTGGCGAGGTCATCCAGGCTGCCCAGTTGAACAGCGGTGCCACCCAGCACGCCGCTGCGCAGGGTTTCCCCCAGCCGCAGGAACGTCTCGGGGCTGCGCTGGAAGGGACCTTCTTCGACGGGGATCAGTAACAGCGGTAGACCGCTGCCGCGCCAGTGGCGCTCCAACTGGCTGATTTCGTTGGCGACCGCATCGACGAGTTGCTCGGGGTCATCGGAGAGGTAGAAGGTGCTCTCCTCGAGGACCGCCGGCAGAAAGGCCAGGGTTTGGCCGTCTTGGCGGTAGAGCCGGGCGGTGGCCATGGTCTCCATCCGCAAGCGCGGGTGGCCGCTCAGGCCCAGACGGGCATTGGCTCCCACCTGCGCCATCCGCCGGCCCAGCTCCTTGGAGCTGGCAATGCTGGTGGGACCGGTTGGCCTGCTCACGGCGAGGCCGGCCTGCTCGAGTGCCGCCGCGATGCTCTCGCGTGCGGGAACAAAACTGACCAGCACCTCCGTCGCGCCCAGGCTGCGGCTGCGGCGCCGTTCGCTGGGGTCGAGTTGCTGCGGCTCCAGTAGGCCCAGCAGCATCAGATCGCCCAGCCAGGTCAGGCTCTGCGTCCAGAGCAATGGCACGTTGTCGTTCGCGATCCGCTCCTGGCTGCCCGGTTGCTGGCGCTCCGCCTCAACCCGTTCTTCGGGAACCACGTACACCTCAGGGAGCAGCGCGACCCCATCCACCTCCACGGCCACCTTGCGCAGGCGCTCCCGCCAGCTCCAGGCCTCACTCCAGCGCTCTTCGCAGCAGGCCGTGATCAGCTCGTAGGCCAAGAACAAGGGCCACTCGCATTCGATGTGCTCGAACTGGGCCAGTTCCTCGCGTTCGTAATGCAGCCGGTTGTGGTCCTCGACCACGGTTTGGTGGCCATCGCGGCGGAAGCGCTTGTAGCCGTAGGGGCCGCCCAGTTCGGTGCGGATTTTGTCCCGGGTGCGCTCCACCAGGGCGCGGTCTTCCACGGCCCAGGCCGGGTAGCCAATCACCGAGAGGCAGGCCGCATCCACTTCTTTACTGGCCGACTCGCGCGGCAGCAGGCCGCTCAAGGCGCGCCGCAGCCGCACGATGGCGTCGTGGGGGATGTACAGATGGCACTGCCCGCTTCCGTGGGGGCCATAGAGATCGAGGCCCACCAGGGCTTCGAGGGCTGCTTTCACGAGGCCGATGGAGCTGGCGTTGCGCTCCGGTAGGCCGTGGTTGCCCTTGTCGCCCCGTTCCCAAATGCCGTAGTCGCGCACGCGATAGGCGCGGGCGACGTAATAGACGAGGTTTTGCAGGAAGTCCCGCTCATGGCTGGTTTGCACCACCACGAGTCCCGAGCGGGTCAGCTGGGCGAGCTGCAGCAGAAAGAGGGCCGTCGCATCGAGCTGCAGATGGCCCCAACCGTCGTCTGGGACCACGGGATCGCCGCTGCCGGTGTCGTACTTGGCGTGCAGGCAATCGAGCGGTGAGAGGGTCTGCTTGAAGCGCTCGACCTTGTGGGCTTGGCGCAACATCGCGTTGAGCAGGCCCCGCATCAGTTGCAGCACCCGTTGCTCCAGCTCATAGACGCGGGAGGTGGCGCCACTCAGGCGCCGGTGGGCCAGGGCGAGACCCCATACGCATTGGATCGAATAGACGCAGTCCCGCACCCAGGCATCGCCGTAGTTGCCGTGGACGTTGTTGGCGGTGCTGGCGGGGAGTAGGCCGGTGATCGGGTGTTGGCGCTGCAGCACCACCTGATCGATTTGGCGGTCCAGTTCCTTTAGGTGCTGCCAGGCTTCAGCGGCACTCAGCTGCAGCGGTGCGGCGCTGTTCGCAACCGGGGCGCTGCTGAGGGTCATGGGCGAGCACTGCCTGAAGGCCAGCCATAGATTCTCTCGTGCGGCCTATCCCCGACGGCATCAATGGCGACTCCCGCCAGCCCCAACGCGTTTGAACAGCCCGCCTGGCAGGTCGCCCAGGTCCTGGGTGTGCAGGTGGCCGTGGCCGCCGATGTCCTCGAGGCGGCTCTGGCGTTGAAAGAGCAGGGCGGCGGCCAGATCGTCACCTTGAACGCCGAAATGACGATGGCGGCCCTCGCCGATCCCGCCCTGGGCGGAGCGATCGCGGCGGCCGATCTCGTGATCCCAGATGGCGCTGGTGTGGTCTGGGCCCTGAAGCGCAAGGGTTACCGGGTGCGGCGTAGTCCTGGCATTGAGCTCGCCCGTCAGCTGTTGGTTGAGGCAGCCTCTCGCAGTTGGCGGGTGGCCCTGGTGGGGGCGAGTCCTGAGGTGATGGCGCTGGTCTCAGCTCGGCTGAAGAAGGAGATTCCTGGTCTGACCCTGCAGTTCAGCGTTCACGGCTATCAAAGCCCGGAGCAATGGCCTGGGATTGAGCAGCAACTGCTTGAGGCCCGTCCGGATCTGGTGCTGGTGGCCTTGGGCGTGCCGCGTCAAGAAACCTGGATCCAGCGGATGCATGTCCATCAGCCGGGGCTCTGGATGGGCGTGGGCGGCAGCTTTGACGTCTGGTCGGGCGCCAAGCAGCGCGCCCCGCAGTGGATGTGCAGGCTTCAGATCGAATGGCTCTATCGCCTCGTGCAAGAGCCCAGCCGTTGGCGGCGGATGTTGGCGCTGCCGGAATTTGCCTGGGCGGTTCTTCGGCGGGGCTGAAGCCAGCAAAAAGCGGTGGAAGCCTTCAGGCCTCCACCGCTTCAGCGAAAAAACTGTTGGTCTGCGGTTCAGCGGAAGCCGACGGAGGCTTGCCAAACAAAGGCCAGCAGCAGGAAGAACAGGGGAATGATGGGCAGGATGTCAATCAGAGGACCGAAGGCTTGGTAGGCCTCGGGCAGCTGTGCCAGGGTCTGCAGGGCGTAAGCGGCCATCCCGGAATCGTCGTTGGCTAGGGACGGAAGCTACCACGTGTGGGCGGCCGGAGAGTTCGGTTCCCACGGAGCGAAATCCTCTGAAAAACAGCCGTCCCGAATCGCCCGTCCCATGGCACTGCTGAAGCGGACCAGTTGGGTGATGTTGTGCAGGCTCAGCAGGATCTTCCCGAGCAGTTCGTCGGTCTTGATCAGGTGATGCAGGTAGGCGCGGCTGTGGACCGTGCAGGCCGGGCAGCTGCAGCTGGGGTCGAGGGGAGTGTGGTCGTGGCGGAAGCGGGCGTTTTTCAGGTTCCAGCGTTCACCGCCCACCAGGGCTGCACCGTGGCGCCCCAGGCGGGTGGGCAGGACGCAATCAAAGAGATCGAAGCCATTGGCCACGGCAATCGCCATCTCTGGCAAGGTGCCCACGCCCATCAGGTAGTGGGGCTTGTCATCGGGCAGTAGGGGGCCGACCTGGCGCACGATTCGGTGCATCTCCTCGGCGGGTTCGCCCACGCTGACGCCGCCCACGGCGATGCCGGGCAGGCCCATCGAGCTGACGACGCGCGCGGATTCCTCGCGCAGGCGCGGGAAGCAGCCCCCCTGGACGATGCCGAAGAGGGCTTGATCGCTTTTGGTGTGGCTGCTGATGCAGCGCTCGAGCCAGGCATGGGTGCGCCGGCAAGCGGCCTCCACGTCGCTTTCGCTGGCTGGGTAGGGCGGACACTGGTCAAAGGCCATCGCCACATCCGCGCCCAAGGCCATCTGAATGGCCATCGAGCGCTCTGGGGTGAGATCGATCCGCGCCCCGTCCCGGGGGGAGCGAAAGACCACCCCGCGGTCATTAATCGTGTTGATGTCGCCCAGGCTGAAGACCTGAAAGCCGCCTGAGTCAGTAAGCATCGGCCCGTCCCAGGCCATGAAGCGATGCAAGCCACCTCCATCGGCGACGATCTGCTCACCGGGTTGCAGGTGCAGGTGGAAGGTGTTGGAGAGCACCATCTCCGCGCCGGTGGCCTTCAGTTGCGCTGGGGTGACCCCCTTCACCGTTGCCAGCGTTCCCACGGGCATGAAGCGCGGTGTCGTGACGACGCCGTGGGGGGTGTGAAAGCAGCCGCAGCGCGCTCCGGTGCGTGTGCAGCGGGCCGTGATCTCGAAGTGGAAGCTCATCGAGGCGGCAGGATCATCTAGACCCATCGTTGCTGGCCGCCCGCATGCTCAGGGATTGGGCTGGAGCTTGGATCTTCTACAGCGTCCTGCCGCTGCCGCCGGGGCTGACCCCGCGCTTTGAGCGCATCGCTCGCTTTGCGCCCTGGGTCGGCATCGCCATTGGCCTCTTGGAAGCCGGGCTGTGGCAGGTGCTGGCACCCGCCGGGCTCCTGGTTCAGATCCCTTTGGTGCTGGCCCTGGGCATCAGCCTCAGCGGCGGTCTGCATCTCGACGGGCTGATGGATACGGCCGATGGCTTGGCGGCTCCTGCTGACCGCCGGCTGGAGGCGATGGATGACAGCCGGGTGGGTGCCAGTGGTGTTCAGGCCCTGGTGGTGGCGCTGTTGCTGCGGGTCGCGGCCTTGGCCTGGCTGGGTGCTGCTGCGCCGATCGCCTTGCTCTGGACCTCCATCTGGGCCCGGGTTGCACCGCTGTTTGCGATGGAAGCCTTTCCCTACCTGCGCCAGAGCGAGGGCACGGCCGCCTTTCACCGTCGCCATTGGCAGGGGCTGCTCGCCGAATTGGTGCCCTCCCTACTGCTGGTGTTTGCCCTTAGCGGCCTGCTGCTCGCTCTTGGCTTGAGTCAGTGGGCGCTCCTGGGCTGGTTCGGAGTGCTGCCGGCCCTGCTCATCCCGTGGTCTTTGGGCCGGCGTCTGGGCGGCCACAGCGGCGATAGCTATGGGGCGTGCGTGGAGTGGGGCCTCAGTTGGACGCTGCTTCTTTTGGCGGCACTGGCGTCTTGGGCAGGCTGAGCTGAAAGACATTCCCCGCCGGGGGCAGTTGTGGATCAAGGCGGGACGGTGGAGTCAGTAACTCCAGTGCGCCACCACTGCGCTCAGCCAGGTCTCGAGCCAGCGCCAGCCCTAAACCGCTTCCCGCGAGGGCCTTGCCGGTGCTGCCCCGCTCCCCTTTGCGGAAGATCTGCTCCCGCTCTGCGTCTGGAATTTCGGGACCTTCGTCCCAAACCGCCAACCTCAGAGTGTCGTCTTGCTCGTGGCAGCTCAGGCCCACGCAGCCGCCGGCCCGGCTGTAGCGGAAGGCGTTCTCCAGCAGATTGGCCACGATCTCGGAAACGGCCGCGGCGTTGCACGGCAGGGTGGGGAGCTCACCCGGCGGCGCCCAACGCCGGCCCTGCAGGGCGGCGGTCCCAGCCGCGCGTTCGATCAAGGGCTCCAGCACCTGGTTCAGGGAGCGAAGGTCCTCGCGGCTGAAGGCCGGCGGCAACAGCAGGGGTTGCAGTCCGCCTTCGGCGGGGGGGAGCAGCGGCGTTTGGGTCAGCTGGTCAATCGCCTCGAGATAGCGATTGATCTGGTGTTGCTCGCTCAGCAGGTTGTCCACCAGCGCCTGGTTGGCGCTGTCGCCCTCAAGGCGTCGCCTGAGCAGTTGCCCAAAGGTGCGCAGGGCGGCCAGGGGATTGCGCAGTTGGTGGACCAGCAGCTTCAGCTGGTCATCCCTGAGGGCCAGTTGCCGCCCGAGCCGTTGTTGCTCCAGATCGAGCTTGAGCGCTTCTGTGAGGCAGAGCGCGGTGGCTTCGAGTCGATCGCTGAGGGGCGTCGGCCAGGGCCAGCAGTCCGTATCAATCCGCAGGGCTCCGAGCAGAAGGGGGCCATCCCGTAGGGCGAGCCAGCGGCGGGTGCTGCCTGGCTCCGGTGCTGGTTCGCTCATGCCGCCTTGGAGGGCCAGGCCGGGTTGCGGCCATTCACCAATCGAGAGCAGTGAGGGCTCTCCGTCGGCACTGGGGAGCGCTGCATACACCACCAGCATTCGCAGGTCTGGACGATCTGCGAATTGGGCCAGTTGCTGTTTCAGCAGCGCGAGAAACCGCTTGGAGACTTGCATCTATGCGGCGGTTTGGGGTTGATCCACGGCCTTCAAAAAGATCTTTCTCGGAGACTTGGTTCAAATCCGAGAAAAAGTCTTAAGATTTTGAGTATCGACCAATACCGAGCGGCCTGACGCAGGCAGCACGGCGATGGCTTCTGCCTCTGGTTGCAACTTTGTTGTGCCGAGGCTACAGCAGTAGAGATGCGTCTCTTCGCTGGATAGAACGCCAACGCTCGCTTTGCTGTCACCTTGGGCTGTCAGAGGTTTGGGCGTTGCTGAAGGCTTCCCGTCTTCCTCTCTTCGTCCCCTCCGCCCTTCGGGGTTTCTTCTCATGTCCAAAAAGCGTAAGCGCGTAAGCCGCCGCCGGCTTGCCGGTCAGCGAGTTCTGGCCCATGTCGGCGTTCACAACATCGAAACCGGTGAGTACAAGCCCGTCACGGCTGCTCGCCGCTACATCGCCGAGTCGGGCATTGTTCCCCCCGCTCTGGTGAATGTGCGTCGCAACGAGCACACCACCGACCGCTTCTTCTGGGGCGAAAAGGGTCTCTTCAGTGCTCAATACGCCGAGGAGAACCACTTCCTGTTCCCCTCCCTGCGTGAAATCGTCGACCGCATTGGTGAAGAGAACCTCTTTGCTGGTCTCGAGGCTCTGGCGTCCGACGATTGGGAAGAGATGGAAGAGTACGAATACGCCTTCGTCTGATTCCCAAAACTTCTCCTGAAGGGCAATGGACCGGCCTCCGTGTGAGGCCGGTTTTTTTGTTGCGCTTCACCCCTCAATCTGCTCCGCGATGAAGCGTTTGAGCTCGGGCAGGACTGATTCATCAATGCCGTGGCCGCCCTCAAAGGGCACCAGTCGTGCTGTTTGGCCACTGGCTTGCAGTTGCTTCTGCAGCTCCTCACTGGCCATGAAGGGGACTACGGGGTCCTGGCGGCCGTGGGTCAGGAGCACCGCTGGACAGGGCGACGGCGGTTGCCAGCCCTGATGGGGGTATCCGCTGCAGGCCGCAATCCCCGCCAAAGGGAGGGCGGAACCGACATCGAGCGCCATCGCCGCCCCCTGGGAGAAGCCCAACAGGACGGTCTTCTCCAGGGGCACGCTCTTAGCGAGGGAGAGGAGCCGCGCCTGGAGGTTGGAGCGGGCCGCTGGCAGGGCCTCCCAGTCGATCGGCTGCAGGTCGTACCACTGCCGGCCTGTCCCATAGGGATGGGGTTCGGGGGCGCGGAGGGCGACAACGCTGGTCTGGGGGCTAACGAGTAGGGCCCCGAGATCGAGGAGGTCATCCGCATCAGCCCCCCAGCCATGCAGCAGAACGAGCCGTTGTTGGGCGTGCTCAGGCCCTAGTTGGAGCTGGTCGGGATGGCTGGTCATGGGCGGATCCGGGAGCTGCTCCTGCGTAGGTTGGACCTTCTGCCGACCTCTGCATCGCCATGGCGCCCACGGCCCTGCTCAGCGTGTCCAACAAGGAAGGGCTGGTGCCCTTGGCCCAGGGGCTGTTGGCAGCCGGTTATCAACTGATCTCCAGCGGCGGCACCGCAGCAGCGTTGGCAGCGGCGGGGGTCCCGGTCACCAAGGTCGCCGAGCACACCGGTGCACCAGAAATCCTTGGGGGTCGCGTCAAAACCCTGCACCCCCGTATTCACGGCGGGATTCTGGCCAAGCGCTCCGAGTCCTCCCACCAAAGCGATCTGGCGGACCAGGGCATTGCCCCGATCGATGTGGTCGTGGTCAACCTCTATCCCTTCCGCGAGACGATTGCTCGCCCCGACGTCAGCTGGGACGCGGCGATCGAAAACATCGACATCGGCGGTCCGGCGATGGTGCGCGCGGCGGCCAAGAACCATGCCGATGTGGCCGTTCTGACGAGTCCCGCCCAATACCCCGCCTTCCTGGAGGCCCTGGGCGCTGGGGCGATCAGCTCCGAGCTGCGGCGTCAGCTGGCCCTGGAGGCCTTTAGCCATACCGCGGAGTACGACGCTGCCATCAGCCAGTGGTTGACCACCCAACTGCAGGCCGAGCGCGCGGGCCGCTTCAGCCTTGAGCTGCCGGCCCGCCAGAGCCTGCGCTACGGCGAGAACCCCCACCAAAGCGCCACTTGGTACGCCCAGCCTGGTGCGGGTCTGGGCGCTGGTGAGCAGCTCCAGGGCAAGGAGCTCAGCTACAACAACATCCTTGACCTCGAGGCAGCCCTCGCCACGGTGCGCGAGTTCGGTTACGGAGGCCAGCCCGCTGGCGGCAATGCCTTCAAGCCAGCGGCGGTTGTCGTGAAGCACACCAACCCCTGTGGTGTGGCGACAGGGTCCGGTAGCGCCAACGCGCTCGAGCGGGCGCTCGATGCCGATCGCCTCTCGGCCTTTGGTGGCATCGTCGCGATCAATGGCCCCGTTGATGGGGCGACGGCCGGGCATTTGACCAGCCTCTTTTTGGAGTCCGTGGTGGCCCCCTCATTTGACGCGGAAGCCCGCGAGCTGCTCTCGGCCAAGGCCAACCTGCGCTTGCTGGAGCTGGCGCCGGAGGCGATTGAGCGCGCCAGCCGTCAACAGCTGCGCAGCGTTCTCGGCGGTCTCTTGGTGCAGGACCTGGACGACCAGCCCGTGGATGAAACCGCTTGGCAGGTGGTGAGCAAGCGACAGCCCAGTCCCGAAGAACTGGCTGACCTGGCCTTCTGCTGGCGTCTGGTGCGCCACGTGCGCTCCAACGCCATCACCGTGGCCCGCGGCGGGCAGAGCCTCGGGATCGGTGCCGGTCAGATGAACCGGGTGGGCTCGGCGAAAATTGCCCTGGAGACTGCTGGGGAGAAGGCCCGCGGTGCAGTCTTGGCCAGCGATGGCTTCTTCCCCTTCGATGACACCGTGCGCTTGGCGGCGCAGTACGGCATCACCGCGGTGATTCAGCCCGGTGGCAGCGTCCGGGACGCCGACTCCATCGCCGCTTGCGATGAGCTCGGCTTGGCGATGGTCGTCACGGGCCGCCGCCATTTCCTGCACTGACCTAGCGTCGACCGGTCCGTTCCCTTAGCCAGCGCTCCATGCCGGAAGCTCTTGCCTTCAATCTCAACTTCCTGCACCCGCTGGCGATGTGGGGTCTGCTCGCCCTGAGCGGTTACGCGATGTTCCTTGGCATCAAGGCCAAGAAAACCCGCACCGCCGACGCGGAGACCCGCAAAACTCTGATCAAGGGCCAATTCGCCAAACGCCATTACCTCTATGGCAGTGCCGTCTTGGCGGTGATGGTGCTGGGCACCTTTGGCGGGATGGCGGTGACCTACCTGAACAACGGCAAGCTCTTCGTCGGTCCGCACCTGCTGGTCGGCATCGCGATGACCTGTGGCCTGGCCCTGGCGGCGGCCCTCTCCCCGCTGATGCAGCAGGGCAACCTGATCGCCCGCAAGCTGCACGTGATGATGAACATGGGCGTCTTCACCCTGTTCCTCTGGCAAGCCGTGAGCGGCATGCAGATCCTCAACAAGATCTGGGAAAACCGCCCCGCCTGATCAGAACTGGGCCCGCCGCCTTGGCGGGCACTCCAATCCGTGGGTGGCGTGGAAGTCTTCCTGGACTTTCCAGGTCAGGCGCCTTGAGATCTGGCGCACGATCTGGCGCAGCAGATGATCGCCGCTGCTCTGCACCAGGCTCTCGGGCAACAGTCCAATCACCGCCGGGAGCTTGATCCAGACGCTCAGATCCAGTTCCCAGCGCACGTCGGTCTGGGGGCTCTCGGCGTTTTGTTCTTCCAGCCGCAGGGCAGCGTTGAACTCCACGTCATAGAGGTCCCGTAGCCCGGGCTGGAACTGCTCGGGTGGCACCGTGCAAATCCGATAGACGCCTTGGCTTTGGGGCAGGAGCTCCAGGCCGATCGTGGGCTCGACTTCAAAGCCAAAGTTGCCGAACCGGCCCAGGGTCAGCCGGTAGCCGTTTTGCCCCAGGCTTGCCACCTCCATGGGAGCCGCGCAGCGGCGGAACCAGCCTTCGTGGCGATCCAGGTAGGCCGCCACGGTTTTGGCGGGCGCCCGCATCTCCATCACATCCGCGAACTGGCTGCTGTAGCAGCGCACGCGCGTGTCGTGAGAACGCCGCAGGGGCAGGTCGCTGGCGTCGACCTCAGGTCCAGGTGTGGTCACCGATGAGATCAACGCAGAAGGCCCGGTTGAAGGGCCTGGTTGTGGGTCAGATGAATCAATGTAAAGCCCGCTCGGTGCCGGGCTCTGCAGCGTCTGTGACAGCTGAATTAGGCGTCGGCCAAGGCGATCAAACGGCCAATGACGTCTTCCACAACGCGATCGGGTGTGGAGGCGCCAGAGGTAATGCCAACCCGCAAGGGACCGCCGGGGAGGAAGGGCTCAACCACCTCGAGATCGGCGCCGAGGGGCTTGTGCTCAATTCGGTTGCTCGGGCCAATCCGCTCAGGGGTATCGATGTGGAAGGAGCGAATTCCGCGGGTGATGGCGATCTCCTGCAGGTGGGTGGTGTTGGAGGAGTTGTAGCCGCCAATCACGACCATCAGATCGAGGGGCTCATCCACCAGCGCAAACATCGCGTCCTGCCGCTCTTGGGTGGCATCGCAGATCGTGTTGAAGGCCACGAAGTGATCGTTGAGTTCCGCGGGGCCGAAGCGCTGAAGCATCGTGCGCTCGAACAGGCGGCCGATTTCCTCGGTTTCACTCTTGAGCATGGTGGTCTGGTTGGCCACGCCCACCTTCACCAGATCCCGATCGGGATCAAAGCCTGGTGAACAGGCGTTGGAAAAGCGATCCATGAAGGCTTGGCGCTGCTCAGCACTGGGGCTTTGCCCGCCCGCACTGGCGAGGATGTAGTCGCAGACCAGCTGTGCTTCGGCCAGATCGAGGACGACCAGGTAGGTCCCGGCAAAGGAGCTCGTGGCCAGGGTTTCCTCGTGCTTGACCTTGCCGTGAATGATTGAGGTGATGTCGTGTTTCTTGTGCTTCTCCACGGTGTTCCACACCTTGGAGACCCAGGGGCAGGTGGTGTCGACGATGTGGCAGCCCCGCTCGTTGAGCAGCTGCATCTCCTGAACGGTGGCGCCAAACGCCGGAAGGATCACCACATCGCCACTGGCGACTTTGGAGAAGTCCTTGACCCCGTTCTCGACGTCGATGAACAGCACGTCCATCTCCCGCAGGTGGTCGTTCACCGAGGGGTTGTGGATGATCTCGTTGGTGATCCAGATCCGCTCGGTGGGGTAGTGCTTCCGGGTCTCGTAGGCCATGGCCACGGCCCGCTCGACGCCCCAGCAGAACCCGAAGGCTTCCGCCAACTTCACCTTCAGCCGGCCGTGTTCCAGCTGATAGCCGTTTTCACGGATGCTGGCGATCAGATTGCTTTGGTAGGCCTGCTCCAAGCTGCCGGCCACCTCTTCCCCCAGGCCAAAGCCGCGGCGGTTGTAGCGATCGGAGTGATGCAGCGATCGCTTAAACGCGCGGGTATCCACAGCGGCTGGCTCGAGGTCCCTAACTCTATGAGCCTCCGCTCTGGGCTTGGACGCTGGCCACCCCAAGCCAGTCGATGCTGCTGTCGCTGAAGCTGTAGCGGCAGGGCACCACCTCCACACCAGCGGCGAGGGCCTCGCGGAAGAGCTCCCCGTAGCGGGGGTCGGCTTGATCGCCGGGGGCGAAGCGTTGCAGGTCCGAGCGGCTCAGGCAAGGAACCAGGACAGCCCGGGCCTCGGGTAGGACGCCCATGAGCTCCTCCAGATGCTTCTGCCCTCGCTCGGTCACCGTGTCGGGGAAGAGGGCGAGATCGCCGTCGCACCAGGTCGTGTTTTTGACCTCGAGGTAGATCGGGCGCTGGTCTGCCGCCCCCTCCGCGGGGGTGAGCAGCAAGTCAATGCGGCTTCGGCGATTCAGGCCATAGGCCACCTCCGCGCGGATTCCCGCGATCGGACCGAGCCAAGGCTCGAGGCAACCCGCCTCGATGGTGGCGCGCACGAGTCGGTTGGGGAGGGCCGTGTTGATGCCCACCCAAACCGGCCGACCATCGGCGCCGGGCACCTCGGCCTGCTCCCAGGTCCAGGCGAGCTTGCGCGTGGGTGAGGGGGCGTAGCGCAGCCGGACGCGCCCTCCGACGTGCAGCACCCCGGTCATTGGTCCGGTATTGGCGCAGTGGGCTGTGACCACCTCGCCGTTGCCGAGCTCCACATCCGCCAGGAAGCGCTTGTAGCGCTTCAGCAGCACCCCTTCATGCAGGTCCTCGAGGGCCAGAACCGGACGACGTTCTGTGGGGGATGCGGCAGCGGGCATGCAAAGCGGCAAGAATCGCCCGAGTTTGGGCCCGCAGGCGCCTCGATGAGCCAAGCCAACCGCTCGCTGCGGCGAATCGCCTTGATCGTTGCGGTGGCGACCGCCCTCAGCAAGCTGGCTGGCCTGGTCCGTCAGCAGGCCATTGCGGCTGCCTTCGGGGTTGGTGCGGCCTACGACGCCTACAACTACGCCTACGTGCTGCCGGGCTTTCTGCTGATCCTCCTGGGGGGGATCAACGGACCGTTCCACAGCGCCATGGTCAGCGCCTTGGCCCGCCGTCCCCGTGAGGAGGGCGCCCATGTGCTCGCTGCGATCAATACCCTGGTCGGAGCGGCCCTGATCGGCGTCACGGTGCTGCTGTTTTTGGCCGCGGATCCCCTGATCGATCTGGTGGGTCCTGGGCTGGATGCCGAACGCCATGCGATCGCCGTGCTGGAGCTGCGCTGGATGGCGCCGATGGCGCTCTTCGCCGGCTTGATTGGCCTGGGCTTTGGTGCCCTGAATGCCGCCGATGAGTTCTGGCTTCCCTCGTTTAGCCCCCTGCTCTCCAGCGTGGCGGTGATCGCCGGTCTGGGGATTTTGTGGCTGCATCTGGGCTCCGACATTGCCCTGCCCCAGTACGCCTTCTTGGGGGGTGCGGTTTTGGCCGGAACAACCCTGCTAGGAGCCGTCTTCCAGTGGCTGATTCAGCTGCCGGCGCTGGCGAAGCAGGGGCTGCACAAGTTTCAGCTGGTCTGGGATTGGAAGCACCCCGGTGTCCAGGAGGTGTTGCAGGTAATGGGCCCGGCAACCCTCTCCTCCGGGATGCTCCAGATCAACGTCTTCACCGACCTCTTTTTTGCCTCGGGCATCGTTGGTGCAGCTGCCGGTTTGGGCTACGCGAACCTGCTGGTGCAGACCCCGCTGGGCTTGCTTTCCAATGCCTTGCTGGTGCCCCTGCTGCCGGTTTTCGCCCGGCTCACCGCTCCGGCGGACCGCCCTGAACTGATTGCCCGGATTCGCCAGGGCTTGATGCTCTCCAACGCATCCATGCTTCCCCTGGGGGCACTGATGGTCGCTTTGGCGGGCCCGATCGTCGCCTTGGTTTATGAACGCGGTGCCTTTAATGCGGGTGCTGCGGCGCTGGTGGGCGGCCTACTGATGGCCTACGGCGTGGGCATGCCGGCCTACCTGGGGCGGGATGTGCTGGTGCGGGTGTTTTACGCCTTGGGTGACGGCACGACCCCGTTCCGCTTCTCGATGGCAGGGATCGCGTTGAACGCGCTCTTTGATTGGGTCTTGGTGGGCGGCCCGACGCCCTGGGGACTGCAGCTGCCCGCCTTGAACTTTGGTGCGCCGGGGTTGGTGCTGGCCACGGTTGGGGTGAATCTGATCACCTGCTTTGGCCTGCTCCTCGCCCTGCAGCGCCGGGTCTCCGGGATGCCCTTGGCGGATTGGGCTCGGGACAGCGCGCTGTTGGCGGCGGCAGCCCTGGCCGCTGGTCTGAGCGCTTGGGCCACGTCCTCCTGGATTGCCTGGCCCCAAGATCTGCTGGGCCTGCTTCTGCAGTGCAGCTTCAGCGGAGGCGTGGGTCTGTTTGTTTACGGCCTGATTGCGGCGGCCGCCAAGGTGCCAGAGGCCCAAGACATCGGCAGGCAGCTGCGGGCGCGTCTTCCCGGGCGCGGTTAAAGCTCGACGACCCGCTCTTCGCGGACCTGGATCGGCAGCTCCAGGTGGCTTTTGCCCACCATCGCTGGGCCGTCAACGGAATAGATCCGCGCTTCGATGCCGAAATCGCGGAAGGCGGTCTCCATTTCCTGGATTAGGGCCTTTTCCACCTGGGCCTCCGCATCGACGACTTTGCCGATCAAGCGGCTCCCCAAGCGACCGATGCGTTGTCGCACCACCTCGCGAGCGTTGGTGACCTCGATGACCAGCACTGGGCCCTGGCAGGTGGGGGCAACCCTAACTGCGGTTGTCCAGGAGATCCTCCAGGTCCTGCAGTTGTCCCGCCGGGACCAGTCGAGCCAGGGGCAGCTTGCTGCTGCCACCGCCAATCGGAACCTGCACGGCCTCTAGGGACTGCCGGGCACAGACCCCAGCCCCTTGCTCGAGCCGGGCGGCGCATTCGATGGCGAGGGCCTCAGCGAGGCCGGCGTCGCCCAGATAGAGGTGCCAGCCGCCGATTTGGATGTACAGGCGATCGGCGATCTCGAGTTGCAGGTCGCGGATCTCGCTAGGGGAGAGGGCCATGCCAACCGCCTTCAGAGCTGTGCTCAGGATGACGCCTTCGGGCGTTGAGCGGCCACGCTGACCAGGTGGGCAGCCAGCAGGACCGCCCAGGCGCTGGTCAGCCAGTTGAGATGGCTCCAGGGGTGGCGCATTTCCTGGACAAACCAGAGCCCGCTGTTGAGGGCCGCAAACACCATGCCGTGCAGCACCAGATTCACGATCCGGTTGAAGTGCCGGTAGGTGGGGTCCTCAGGGTTGGCAGGGCCGTACCAACGGATCGGCATGTCTGAGCGGCTCCTCGTTGGCTCCAGTTTGGTTGGTTGACGTGTGGGCCCTCGATGTGGGCAGAATGTCCGGGCAAGCCCAGGCGCTTGTAGCTCAGCGGATTAGAGCATCTGACTACGGATCAGAGGGTCGGGAGTTCGAATCTCTCCAGGCGCGCCTTTCAAGAGTCGTCCTTCGGGGCGACTTTTTTGTTGCTTGCGTGCCGCTCAGCGTGCAGTGCTGCGGTTTCTTACGATTCAGGTCAACATGAGCCCTGATTTGTCATGGCGGAGTCCACCGCAGCAGCCACCAATCGCCCTCTGGCTGCCAGCGATCCCGCCATCGCTGCCCTGATCGGCAACGAGCTGCAGCGTCAGCAGACCCACCTCGAGCTGATCGCCTCGGAGAACTTCGCCTCCCAGGCCGTGATGGAGGCCCAGGGCTCTGTTCTGACCAACAAATACGCCGAGGGTCTTCCCTCTAAGCGCTACTACGGCGGCTGTGAGCACGTCGATGCGATCGAGGAGCTGGCGATCGAGCGCGCCAAAGAGCTCTTCGGTGCAGCCTGGGCCAACGTCCAGCCCCATAGCGGCGCCCAGGCCAACTTCGCGGTGTTCCTCGCGCTGCTGAAGCCCGGCGACACGATCATGGGCATGGACCTGAGCCATGGCGGTCACCTGACCCATGGTTCGCCGGTCAACGTGAGCGGTAAGTGGTTCAACGTCGTTCAGTACGGCGTGGATGAAACCACCCAGCAGCTGAACTTCGAGGCGATCCGCAAGCTGGCCCTCGAGCACAAGCCCAAGCTGATCGTTTGCGGCTACTCGGCTTACCCCCGCACGATCGACTTCCAGGCCTTCCGCGCCATCGCTGATGAAGTGGGCGCCTACCTGCTGGCCGACATGGCTCACATCGCTGGCCTGGTGGCCGCCGGTGTGCACCCCAACCCGGTTCCCGTGTGTGACGTGGTCACCACCACAACCCACAAGACCCTGCGTGGCCCCCGCGGTGGCCTGATCCTCTGCCGTGATGCGGAGTTCGCCAAGCAGTTCGATAAGGCGGTCTTCCCCGGAAGCCAAGGGGGTCCCCTGGAGCACGTCATTGCGGCGAAAGCCGTGGCCTTTGGCGAAGCGCTGCAGCCCAGCTTCAAGGCCTACGCCAAGCAGGTGGTGGCCAACGCCCAGGCCCTGGCGGCTCGCATCAAAGAGCGCGGCATTGATGTGGTCAGCGCCGGCACCGATAACCACATCGTGCTGCTGGACCTGCGCGGCATTGGCATGACCGGCAAGGTGGCTGATCTCCTGGTCAGTGACGTGCACATCACGGCCAACAAGAACACCGTGCCCTTCGATCCCCAGTCCCCCTTCGTGACCAGTGGTCTACGTCTGGGGACGGCCGCTTGCACGACCCGCGGCTTCGATGAAGACGCCTTCCGTGAGGTGGCCGATGTGATCGCTGATCGCCTGCTCAATCCGGAGGACTCCGCCATCGAAGAGCGCTGCCGTGAGCGGGTGGCTGCCCTCTGTGAGCGCTTCCCCCTCTACGCCCATCAGCGCGAGCTGCAGCCCGCTTGAGCGACTGGCCCCTGATGGGGCCTTGGCTGTCGCCGAACTCATAGGCCCTGCTTAAGCTTTGGCTGGCAGGGCCTTTTGCCTGGCGCCGATTCGCGCGGGTCACTGCGCACTGCATTGAGCACCGCCTTCGATGATTTCCAGCCGGCCGGATCTTGCCGCTGTCCTGGCTTTCGCAAGCGCCGCGGTGCTGACCGCCTTGATCGTCCCCCTCGTGCGCCAGTTGGGGTTGCATTGGGGTCTGATTGACCAGCCCGACCCCAGGAAGCAGCACACCACGCCCATGGTGCGCCTGGGTGGCATCGGGATCGTGGCGGGCTTCGTGCTCGGCCTGCTCTTGATCTGGCGCCTGGGTGGCTTTGTGGAGCTGCCGCCCCAGCGTGATGCCCTGATTTGGACCACCCTCGCGGGCTCGCTTTGCTATTTCGTCATCGGTCTTGCCGATGACCTCTTTGCCCTGCCCCCTCTGCCGCGTCTGGGCGGTCAGGTGGCGGTGGCGATGGCGGTTTGGAGCCAGGGTGTCCGTATTGGTGCGATTGATCTGCCCTTCGGTGGTGGTTCAGGGGTCATTCCCTTGTCCGAGCCACTGAGCCTGCTCTTCACCATGATCTGGCTGGTTGGGATTACCAATGCCATCAATTGGCTCGATGGTCTCGATGGCCTTGCCGCTGGTGTCAGCGGAATCGCTGCGGTAGCTCTGCTCTCGGTCAGCTACAGCCTGTCTCAGCCGGCCCCCGGCCTGCTGGCCGCGGCGCTCGCGGGCAGTTGTTTGGGCTTCCTGCGCCACAACTTCAATCCGGCCCAGATTTTTATGGGAGATGGCGGCTCTTACTTCCTGGGCTTTGCCTTGGCCGCCATCAGCATCGTTGGCCCGGCCAAGGGCTTAACCAGCGTCAGCTTGCTCATCCCGCTCTTGATCCTGGCCTTGCCCTTGGCGGACATGTCCGCCGTGATCATGGGCCGGGTCAGCGAGGGTCATTCCCCCTTCTATCCGGACCGGCGGCATTTGCATCACCGCCTGCTGCGGGCTGGGTTTAGCCATCGCCGCACGGTGCTCTTGATCTACGCCTTCACCCAGTGGCTGGCTGCTTTGGCGTTGGTCTTCGCAGGAGCCGAGTTGCGTTTCCTATGGCTGACCTTGGCCACCGCGGTCTTGATTGCGGCGGTGACGGTTTGTCGCCGCAGTTTGAGCCGCGAGCGCGCTCGCCAGGACCAGGACGTTGACGGCTGAAATCCTCTGCGTCGGCAGCGAATTGCTGCTGGGCAACATCACCAACGGCAATGCCCGCTGGATTGCTGAGCAATTGGCGTCCCTCGGCGTTCCGCATCAACGCCAGATGGTCGTCGGCGATAACCGCGAGCGTCTGATGGCTGAGGTCCGCCAGGCTGCCGGCCGCTGCCGCGTCTTGATCACCACGGGCGGCCTTGGACCGACCCCCGATGACTTGACTACCAAGGCGATCGCGGCTGCGTTTGAGACGCCCCTGGTCGAGCACCCTGAGGTGTGGGCGGAGATCCAGGCGCGCCTGTCCGCCCGCGGCCGGACCTGCTCGCCGAGCAATCGTCGCCAGGCGTTTTTGCCGCAAGGGGCTGCGCTGCTGCCGAATCCCACCGGGACAGCCCCCGGAATGATCTGGAGCCCGGTGCCGGGCTTCACGGTCCTGACCTTCCCGGGGGTTCCCAGTGAGATGAAAGCGATGTGGCAGCAGACCGCTGCCCCTTGGTTGCGCCAGTCCGGCTTGGCTGCTGGTGTGTTCGCGAGCCGGATGCTGCGCTTCTGGGGTGTCTCTGAATCGGCGTTGGCCGAGGAGATGGCGGATCTGCTTGAGCAGGTCAACCCCACCGTGGCGCCCTACGCGGGTGCGGGGGAGGTCAAGCTGCGGATCACGGCCCGAGCCGAGCACCTCGCCGAAGCTGAAGCCCTGCTTGAGCCGGTGGAGAGTGAGATCCGCCGTCGAACAGGCCTGAGCTGTTTCGGCGTTGATGATCAGGACCTGGCCGCGGTGGTGCTCGATCGGCTACGGCAGCGCGGGCAGAGCGTCGCCGTTGCGGAGAGCTGCACCGGTGGTGGATTAGGTGCTGCCTTGGCGGCCGTTCCTGGGGCGTCCGACGTGTTTCTGGGTGGGGTGATTGCCTATGCCAATCGCGTTAAGCAGCAGGTTCTCGGGGTCCCCGAGGCGCTGCTTGAGACCCACGGGGCCGTGAGCGATCCGGTGGCCGAGGCGATGGCTGAGGGGGCGCGCCGGCTGACGGGCGCGGATTGGGGCTTGGCGATTACGGGGGTTGCCGGACCAGGTGGCGGGAGCGAGCAGAAGCCCGTGGGCCTGGTGCATATCGCGGTGGCGGGTCCTCAGGGCTGCAGAAGTGAGGGCCTTCGCTTTGGCACGAGTCGCGGCCGCGCCTGGATCCAGACCCTGAGCGCTGGTGAGGCCTTGAACCGATTGAGGCTGCAGTTGGCCTGAGTAGGCTCGTCGATTCCGCTGCAGGCATCGGCGTGAGCTCCGGCACCCTCTACGACAAGGTTTGGGATCTTCACCAGGTCTCCCAGCTGCCGGGTGGGGCCACCCAGCTATTCATCGGCCTGCATCTGATCCACGAGGTCACCAGTCCCCAAGCCTTTGCCGGCTTGAAGGACCTGGGTTTGACGGTGCGGCACCCCGAGCGCACGGTCGCCACGGTGGATCACATCGTTCCGACGACCTCCCAGGCGCGCCCCTTCGCGGATCCCCTGGCGGAGGAAATGCTCGCCACCTTGGAGGCCAACTGCGCGGAGCACGGCATCACCCTGCATGGCATCGGCAGCGGTCGCCAAGGGATCGTCCACGTGATTGCCCCTGAACTGGGTTTGACCCAGCCGGGCATGACCGTGGCCTGCGGCGACTCCCACACCTCCACCCATGGGGCTTTCGGTGCGATCGCCTTTGGCATTGGCACCAGTCAGGTGCGGGATGTGCTCGCCAGCCAGAGCCTGGCGATGGGCAAGCTCAAGGTCCGCCGGATCTGGGTGGATGGTCAGCTCCAGCCCGGCGTTTACGCCAAGGACCTGGTCCTGCACGTGATTCGCACCTTGGGGGTCAAGGGCGGCGTGGGCTACGCCTACGAATTCGCCGGGCCAGCGATTGAGGCGCTCTCGATGGAGGAGCGGATGACCCTCTGCAACATGGCGATTGAGGGCGGCGCCCGCTGCGGTTACGTCAACCCCGATCAGGTCACCTTTGACTACCTCGAGGGGCGCCCCTTCGCTCCCAGTGGTGAGGCCTGGTCTGAGGCGGTGCGCTGGTGGAGTGGCTTGGCCAGCGGCACCGACGCTGTCTTCGACGATGAAGTGCGCTTTGACGCGGCTTCCATCGCGCCCACGGTCACCTGGGGCATCACCCCCGGCCAAGGCATCGGCGTGGATGAGGCCGTGCCCACCCTGGAGCAAACCGAACCTGACGAGCGTCCCCTGGCGGAGGAGGCTTATCGCTATATGGATTTGCAACCCGGGGCTCCCATTGCTGGCTTGCCGGTCGATGTCTGCTTCATCGGCAGCTGCACCAATGGCCGCTTGAGTGACCTTCAGGCTGCGGCCGCGGTGGCCAAGGGACGCCACGTGGCTGCAGGCATCAAGGCCTTTGTCGTTCCCGGCAGTGAGCAGGTGGCCGCCGCCGCGGAGGCGGAAGGCCTCGACAAGGTCTTTGAAGCGGCGGGCTTTGAGTGGCGGGAGCCGGGCTGCTCGATGTGCCTGGCGATGAATCCCGACCGCCTGGAAGATCGCCAGATCAGCGCGAGCTCCAGCAACCGCAACTTCAAGGGGCGCCAGGGTTCCGCCAGCGGCCGCACCCTGCTGATGAGCCCAGCGATGGTGGCGGCCGCCGCAATTGAGGGCCGCGTCAGTGATGTGCGCGCATTGCTCAACGCCTGATTGATCGCGTTTTTCTTTTCAACCGATGGCTAGCTCCACTCCTTTCCCCTCTGGCTCGATCACTCAGGTCTCCGGCACCAGCGTTGTGATGCGCGGCGATGACATCGACACCGACCGGATTATTCCGGCTCGTTTCCTGAAGTGCGTCACCTTTGATGCCCTCGGACCTGCGGCCTTCGCCGATGACCGCGCGGAGTTGGCCGGGGCGCATCCCTTCGATCGCCCGGAGCATCAAGAGGCGTCCGTCCTGCTGGTGAACCGCAACTTCGGCTGCGGTTCAAGCCGCGAGCATGCCCCGCAGGCCCTGATGCGTTGGGGCATCCGGGTTGTGGTCGGCGAGAGCTTCGCCGAGATTTTCTATGGGAACTGCCTAGCCCTTGGCATTCCCTGCCTCAGCGCCGATCACGAGACGATGCTGGCGATTCAGGCGGCGGCCGAGGCCGATGCGACCGCGGCTTTCGTGGTGGATGTCGATGCCTTGACGCTCTCCTGCGGTGATCAGCAGTGGGGGTTGACCTTGGCGGAGGGTCCCAAGCAGATGCTGCTCAGCGGGCAGTGGGATGCCACGGGCCAGTTGCTGGCCAATGACGGGGCGCTGAAGGCCACCGCCCAACGCCTTCCCTATCTGCGTCAGTTCCAAGCCGCCTGAATCGTGGCGGCCAGTTGCGCCACTGTCTATGAATGAGATAGCGGCGCAACGGCGATGGCGATCGGCTGGCTTGGGAAGGGATCGGCGGCCGTCGCACTCGCTCTGGTCTGCGGCCCGGGATCGGTTCAAGCCGCTCCTCTGCAGGTTGAGCCTTACCCAGAGAAAGCGGGGCTGGCTGCCCCGGCTTGGCCGGCCTGCCCTGGCTGTGACCTGCGCGGCGCTGACCTGAGTGGCTTGATGCTGAATGGCATCGACCTGCGGGAGGCGGATCTGCGCGGAGCCGATCTGCGTGGCAGCAATTTGGAAGGGGCGGATCTCAGTGGCGCCAACCTGGAGGGGGCGCAGCTGCAGGGCACCCGGCTGAGCAATGCGGACCTCTCTGGTGCCGATCTCAGCAGCGCGAATTTGAGCGGGGCCGTGATGATTCAGGCGCTGACACCTGGGCTCAATCTCGATCAGACGGTCTTGGTGGGGGTGGATTTCACCGGCAGCCAGCTGATGGTGGGCGGTGATGTCCTGGATGGACCCAGCTCGTTGCCGGTGCTGCCCCCTCAGTAGAGACCCTGGCGCTTCTTGGTGAAATCCGTCGGGGTGTACGGCACGAAGGGCAGGCCCGTGCCCCGGTAGTTGAAGTCGTTGAGCTTCACGCGGACGCCGCCGACCTGCTCGTAGGGGCTGTAGTAGATCGCGAATTCGTAGCCGCGGCGGGACCACACCAATTCGCCATAGGCATTGGTGAAGTCGCCGTAGTAGGGGGAGCTGGGATCGACGTTCACACCCAGGCCGCCGCTGATCAAGAGCGGACCGACAAGCTGTTGGCGCAAACCAATGCCCAACGTGGCGAGGTCGACGTTTCTGTCAAAGCTGAACGGACTTTCACCTTGCTGCAGGGTGCCCCCGCCAGAAATGGTGAGTTCGGTGTAGTCGAAGAAGTTTTTCTCGAAACGCCCCAACGTCAATGTCGGACCACCTGAGAGGCTGAGGTCCAGTTGTCGAGTGCCATCGCCGTAGAAGTCAAGGCGGGTGCTGACGTTGGTGTTAAAACGCAGCCCAGGCGTAATCGGGTTGGGTGTGTTTTGTGTTGTTTTGGGATTGTTGCGATCACCGTATTTGGCTTGCCAAATCTGCAGTGAACTGTTCACGGCGCCAAAGAAACTGCCGCGGGTGCTGTCGATCAGATTGGATTCGCCAAAACTATTGCCTTGGAAGTTGCCGAAGGCTGCCCTCCAGTAATAGTTGTGCTTGACCTGCCACCAGGGATTGAGATCGCCTTGGCGTTCGATCGAAGCGCCGAGGGCGGAGTAGACGTCCTGCTGGCCTAAGGAGCCGTTGTAGGTCTTGTATCGATAGGCGCCGAACAGCCTTGTGGTGTAAGTGCCGGCTGGAATGATCCCCAGCTTGGGAATGAAAATTTGTCTTGAGAAGTCACCCCAGCTGCGGGTGCCATTCGCCATGTTCTGGGGGTTCAGCGTTGGCAGGCTGAGGGTGAAGTCACTGGTGGAGTAGCCGAAGACAGAGCCTTCGAGCTTGATCAAGGCACCAAAGAGATCCCCGATCTGCGCTGGCTGAGACCCGGTCGGGCCTCCAATCGGATCGCCAGGCAGAACAAAGCTGTTGACGTTCCCGTTGAGAGCTCGGGCCACCATGAATTGGGGCTGAATCTTGAGCTTGAGGGGCTGTTCGTCAACCTGAACGCCTTTTTTGTTAGTGAATGATCGAGCTTTCTTCAGCTCGATTTCCTTCATGTCGTATCCGAAGTAGATGCCGCTTCGGTCAATGCCATCGTCAGCGATCACCCATGGGCTATCTGCGGGTTGGTCCTGCTCCAGGACAATGTTTTTCCGCATCGGGATCGGAAGTCGGTTCTCTAAGACAAGGCGGCTGCGCTTAGCGCTGATCTTGGTGCGCTCCTCCGTTTCTTGGACGGCAACAACATCCTCGAGGTCGATCCAGGATTGTGCGGGTGTGAAGGGGTCGTTGCTGAAGGCAGCCCGCGTTGCGGTCCAACCGTCCGGTGTGATCTGAATTCGGGCCGCCTGGAACCTCCAGCGGCTGATGAAGCCCTCAATCAGTTTTTGGTCACCGCTAAAAGCGTCAAGTTGGTTTGGCTTGACCGATCCAAAGGCATCTTCTTCGCTGGAACGCGTCAAGAAGCCGCCACCCTGACGTCGCTCTAGTTTCAGGCTGCGGATGTAATAGAGGTCGCTGATGCGTTGATCCGCAATCGCTTCGATGGCCTTGTGACGCTCGGCTTCGAGCTGTGCCGCTGGGGTCGTGGGGAGTGGGGGAAGCGCTGGTGGTTGGCTGGTGCCGGTTGCCTGCTGAGGCTTCGCCTCCGCAACAGCATTCAGCTGATCAGCAAGGGGCTTTTGTTGCTGCTCTTCGCCGGTGCTGGGTGCGCCAGGGCAGCTGGCCGCAGGGGGCATCAATGGCGCAATCCGAGGCGGTTTGGAGCGGCCATAGCGGTAGCGGACCCCCACCAGATAGGCATTACTGCCTTCGCTGACACCGCCGTAGGTGCCGTAGGCGCCGGAGCGGTGATGCAGGCGGCCGACCACAGACCACTGGGGTTTCACCAGGGCTTCGACTTCAAAGCCCAGGTAGTTGAGGAAGGTTTGGTAGTTCTGCCGGAAGGTCTGCTCGTAAAGGCTGTTGCTGGTCAGCAAACTCACGCCTTCGAAGAAGCCCAGGCTCAGCCAGGGCTGCAGCCAAGCCCGCAGGCCGAAGGCCGCGGTGAACTCGCCGAAGGTTTTGGGCGGCAGCGGTGCAAAAGGCTCGCTGTTATTGAACTCACCACCGGGCTGCCAGCTGGTTTTGTGGAGGAGGGCATTGGAGTCAAATTCCAGTGCCAGGGGGCCGGCATCGACGAGGCGCTGGTTGTAGTTCAGGCCCCAGACGTTTTCGGGGCGCCAGCGTCCGTTGAAGGTGAACGAGTTACCGAAGTTGGCGTCAATCGCTTGTCCGAATGCCCACGCCGTCACGGCTGAGGGATGTGGGTGCCAATCCGGGACAGGCGGAATCAGTGGCGTGCATGCCATCGATTGCGCGGCCGGTGCCACGGCCATGGGAGGCACTCTCCAGTCGGCCAGGCTGAGCTTGTCCGGCAGACCTAAGGCTTGCTTGCTGCTGCTTAGGCCTTGGAGTGCAAGACCTTTGAGCTCGACCTGACCTGTGTGCGCCTCGAGTGGATGCGCGGCCAGCGCCAATTCGGCGGCATTGGCCGGCTTGGCCCAGCTGACATCAACAAGGACATTGCCCTTGAGATCTTTGCGAAGCAAGCGGGGCGGGTTGGTCGAAAAACTCGCTTTTTCGTAGGCGCTCCATGTTGGCC
The DNA here is from genome assembly GCF_014217875.1 of Synechococcus sp. LTW-R. Lineage (NCBI taxonomy): Bacteria > Bacillati > Cyanobacteriota > Cyanophyceae > Synechococcales > Synechococcaceae > Synechococcus > Synechococcus sp. LTW-R. The sequence continues at coordinate 1,577,673 of NZ_CP059060.1, read as the reverse complement.
AGTAGCTCAGAGATGGCAGCGCAACGGAGGGATAGGCCTTGAGGTCGAAGTCGACTTCGCTGGTGTCGAAGTCGATCACCCCATAGACCGCATCCGCATCACCGCTGTTCTCGATCAGGCTGTAGCGGAGGCTGTTGGCCTGGAAATACTGCTCACCCCGCTGGAAACGGACCCGCCCGCTCAGCAGCAGTGTGCGTGTCGCGGTTTCGTATTCCAGGCGATCAGCTAGGACGCGCCCGCCGGCCAGATCAAGTTGAACGTCGCCCTTGGCGACAAAGCGATTGAGGCGTTGATCGAACCCCTGCTCGTTGGCGAGCAGGTTGATGACGACCGGGGGAGACTGCTCGGGGCTGGCCTCTGAGAGGACCGACGCTGTGGGGGTGGGAGCTGGTTGCGCCGCCCAGGCCGAGCTGAGCGGTGCGAGCTGAAGGGCTGCAACAGAGCATGCAGAAACCCCTTGGATCAGTCTCTTCCGGAGCTGAGTCACCAAGGGGTCGCGTAAGGCCGCGATCTTGCCACGGCCATCTGTTCAAAAGGGTGAGGCGGTGCCGGTTACTCAGCCCACCTCAAAGGGTCTGGAGATCACTCCTCCAGGTCTTTGCGGCTCGGGGTGCGGCTGGGATCGCTGGCCAGGAAGCCGAACACGAAGATCCCGATAAAGAAGAAAACGACCGAGTAAACCGAGATCTTGAGGGCAAGCATGGGTCTGTCCGGCGGGTGACAGGGAGTGACAAGCGCCAAATGGGCCCGTAACGAGCCTGAGGCAGCCACATCATCCTATGGGTCGTGAACGCGTTGACCGATGTCTGAGGGCACAGAGGGCGCGGTTCGCTCCTGGATTGAAACGTTTCAGGCACAAACCCGTTGGGACCTGCTGCCCCTCTGGTGCGTCCAAAGTCCCTGTGGCGACAGCGTTTCGGCCGTCGATGACCCCTGGGGCGCGTGCCACCGGCCTGACTGGCATCAACGTGGATTGCTGAGCTGGCCCCGCGGCGGGCGCTGGCTGAATCTGCGCCTGGAGTTGGTTTGCCCGAAGCCCTGGCAGGCGGCTCAGCGGGGGGATCGGCGTGCCCGTTTGGCCCTCTGTTGGTGGGCGGATGCCGCCGAGCTTTGGGCCGGTGGTGCCCTCGTTCACCAGGGGGATTTATTTGACAGTGCCTGCCGCTGGCCCTTGCCGGCTTCCTGGTGGGAGGGGGAGCCCTTGCAGCTGGAGCTGCGCCTGCGCTCCCCGCTGCACGACGACGGCGCCTTGATCCACAGCCGGGTCGATCAGGAGCCCACGGCGCTCGAGGACCCCACTGGCGTGCTCGCGGCCGATGCCTTGGCCCTTGGGGTCTCCCGTTTGGCGACGGAGGCCTCTGCAGCCCTCTTGTCTCAGTTGGAGCAGGGGGCTGTCTCTAGCGCTCTGGAGCAATGCGCTGCGCTCAGGCCCTCGGGGCGGTTCCATGTGTTGGGTCATGCCCATTTGGATTTGGCCTGGCTCTGGCCGGTGGCGGACACCTGGCAGGTGGCATTGCGCACCTTCGAGTCGGCGCTGGCCCTGATGGAGCGGGATCCAGCGCTGCACTTCGCCCACTCCACCCCGGCGCTCTACGCCTGGATTGAGCAGCACCATCCGGTTCTGTTTGCCCGCCTTGTGGCGGCCATGGAGCAGGGCCGCTTTGAGCCGATCAATGGCCCCTGGGTGGAAAGCGATTGCGTCTTGTTGGGGATCCCATCGCTGCTGCGGCAGTTCGAGGAGGGCCAGGCCTACAGCCGCAGCCGTTTCCCCCAATGGACCCACGAGCTCTGCTGGTTGCCCGACAGTTTTGGCTTTGCCGCCGGTTTGCCGGCCGTGGTGCAACTCAGCGGGGTGCGCTGGTTCTGCACCCACAAGTTGGCCTGGAACAGCAGCAATGCCTTTCCCCATCGCCTGTTCCGCTGGCGCAGTGCCGATGGATCGGAGCTGTTGTCCCTGGCGACCGCACCCATCGGAACCGGGGGCGATCCCCAAGCCATGGAGACCTACCGGCAGCAATGGCGGGCGGCGACGGGAGTTGACGAGGCCCTCTGGCTTCCGGGGGTGGGCGACCACGGCGGTGGTCCGACCGCCGAGATGCTCGAGCAGTTGGCCCTTTGGCAGCACCAGCCCGTGGCCTGCCCGCAGCAGCACGGCACGCTGCGCAGCTACCTCGAGGGACTCGAGCCCCTGGCGAGCAGGCTGCCGGTCTGGCGCGATGAGCTCTATCTCGAGCTGCATCGGGGTTGCGCGACGACCCGCCCGGATCAGAAGCGTCACAACCGGACTTTGGAGCGTTTGCTCCGCGAGCTCGACTGGGTTTCAGCCCTGCAGCACCTCTCCGGAGTGGAGCGGCTTGGGGCGGATTGGCGGCCGCTGCTCTTTCAGCAGTTTCACGACATCCTTCCGGGCACCTCGATCCCCGAGGTGTTCGAGCAGGCCGAGCCCCAGTGGCGCCAGGCCCGCCGCCAGGCCGCGCTGCAACGCGATCGCTGTTTGCAGGCGTTGCTGCCGGCCCGCAGCAGCGCTCAGCCCTGGTGGCTGGTGCAGTTGCAGCCCCAGCCCGCCGAACTGCTGACCGTTCGCCTGCCCGCCGGGTCTTGGCGCGTCGACGGGGCACCGCTCCCGAGTCAGGCCCGATCCAGCGGCGGAACCTGGGTGCAGCTTCCTCTGCCCGCGGGCCTTCAGGCGCTCCCCCTCGAGCGGGATGACGGTCTGCCTGGCTCCGCTGCAGCCATCACGAACCCGGTAGTCCTGGAGGCCAACGCCTCGAACTGGCGTTTGGCCAACGGCTTGGTTGCGGTTGAGATCGGGGCTGAGGGTGTGCAGCAGCTCTGGGGGGCTGATGGTTCGCCGCAGCTCTCCGGGCCGATGGAATGGCGGCGTTGGCGGGATCGGGGGGAGTTCTGGGATGCCTGGGATATCGCCGCGGACTACCGCAAGCACCCCTTGCCCCTGACCTGGGAGGGGACTCCGGAGCTGGTGGAGCAGGGACCGCTCTGTTGCCGCTTCGTCGTCCGCGGCCGCTGCGGCCAAAGCCCGCTGCGCCTGGATATTCAGCTGCGGGCCGCCTCCCCCTACCTCGAGTTGACCTTGATGGTCGATTGGTGCCAGCGCCATGAGCTGCTGCGGCTCGAGTTGCCCTTGGGGCAAGCGGCCCTGCGCTACGCCGCGGACACCTCCGCTGGGGTCCTGGAACGCCCCGCTCAGCCCATGACGCCGAGGGAAGAGGCGCGCTGGGAAGTGACCGCGATCAGCTGGGCCGCAACCCAGCCCCAAGCCGGCGGGAGTGGTCTGGCTGTTCTGCTGGATGGCCCTCAGGGGGTGTCTGCCAGCCCGGAGCGTCTCGGCGTCTCGCTGTTGCGGGCGCCCACCTGGCCGGATCCCTCCGCCGACAACGGCGTCCAGCGTCTTCGGCTGGCGTTGGCCCCCTGTCAGAACGGTTGGAGGTCCGCTGGTGCGCCACGTTTGGCCCAGCGTTTTCGAGAACCGCTCTGGCTGCGGCCGGCGCAACGCCGCGCCAAGAACATCGCAGGCGCCCCTGAAGTGACCGGTCCCATTGACCTGATGGAGGGGATCGACTGGGTCAATGCTCAAATCCGGCTGCTCAGCTGCAGGCCTGGCCCAGGCCCGCGGCAACTGGCGTTGCGGTTGCAGAACCTCAGCCCCCAGCGGCAGTCCTGGGGGTTGGGCTCGAGCTGGCGTTGGCGCCAGGACGAAGACCAGGGCTGGCAGAGCGGTGCTGTGGCGCTGAAGCCTTGGCAGCTGCTGGCTCTGGAGTTGGAGCGGGCTTAGTCGTCGTGGTCGTCGAAGGGGTCGCTGAGCTGCTTCGAGGGAGGACCAAAGGCCGTGTAGATCCCGAAGCCGGTCAGACCGAGCAGCACGGCCAGGACGGCCAGAGCCACTGACATGGCTGGGGAGGTGGTTTCCATCACAACTCTCGACAGGGCCGGCCGCTCAGGCAGCCAGGCCCCTTACAGTAACGAGACCAACTCCTTGCCAGAGAGCACAGCCCGACATGGCTCAACGCACCCGCCTGGGAGATCTGCTGCGTCCCCTGAACTCCGAGTACGGCAAGGTTGTGCCCGGCTGGGGCACCACGCCCGTGATGGGCGTGTTCATGGCCCTTTTCCTGGTGTTCCTGCTGGTGATCCTCCAGCTGTACAACAAATCGTTGATCCTCGACGGCATCACCGTGAACTGGAACGGCATCGGCTGATTCGATGAACGTGTTTGGGATCGGACTGCCAGAGATGGCGGTCATTGCCGCTGTCGGTCTCTTGGTGTTCGGTCCCAAGCGTTTGCCCGAGCTGGGTCGCACCCTGGGCAAAACCCTGAAGGGCTTCCAGTCCGCGTCCAAGGAATTCGAGAACGAATTCCGCAAAGCCGTCGACACGGTGGAAGCGGAGGTGAAGTCCGACCCTCAGCCTCAACTCAAGGCCGAAGACGAGCAAGCGGCCGGTTGAGAGCGCCATGGCTCCGTTGAGTCTTGTTGTTGGTTTGGGGAATCCCGGCGAGAAGTACGCCGGCACCCGCCACAACGTTGGTTTTATGGCGCTTGAGCAGTTGGCGAAGCGTCAAGCCAGCAGCTTCAAGCAGCAGTCCAAGTTGCATGGTCTCCTTGCCGAAGTGGGGCACGGGGCAGAACGCTTGCGGCTGCTCATGCCCCAGACCTACATGAATGAGAGCGGTCGCTCGATTCGGGCTGCCCTCGATTGGTTTGGCTTTGAGCCTGCCCAGATGCTGATCCTGGTGGACGACATGGATCTTCCCCTGGGTCGGTTGCGCTTGAGGCTCTCGGGCGGTGCGGGTGGCCACAACGGCTTGCGCAGCAGCATTGCCCACCTCGGCGGACAAGAGTTTCCCCGGCTGCGTATCGGCATTGGTGCCCCGGCCTTGAATCCGGTGGAGCGCAAGCAGCGCACCGTTGGTCACGTGCTGGGCCGCTTCGCCGCAGCCGAGCAACCGGTGCTCGATGAGGTGATCGATGAGGTCTTATCGGGCCTTGATCTGATCCAGCGCCTGGGTTTTGAGCGGGCCGGTAACAGGCTCAACGGTTTTGTGGCTCCCTCTGCCGCCAAGCTGGTCGAGCAACCCACCGCCTGAGTCCGCGTGAGTCGCCTCCCCACCACAACGGCGCAATTGCGGGTGCTCCGCCAGAGCTTTAGCCAGCGGGTGCTCGAGGGCGAGGTCAGTGCTGGCGGATTTGAGTGGACGTTCGCCTGGTTCTTTGACCGCGGGGAGTTGCAGGTGGAACCGTCCCTGGGCCGGGCTTTGATCCAGGACGCCCTGCTGCGTTTTCTGCTGAAAACCGATTACCAGCTGGAGGCGGGGGGGGACTACGCCTTCAACGTCCGGGCGAAGTTTTAAGGCCCAGCACGGTCAAGCCAGGCTCGCGCTTAAGCGTCGTTCCCCAGTGGCGCTCGAGCAGGAGTTGCGCGACCACATCGTCGTAGTCCCGGGGCGGCAGGCGTAGGCCCTCCGGCAACAATCGCCGCCATCCCCTGGGGGGCTCCAGCTGCCAGTAGCGCGCGCGGGCGGCCAGGGTGGTTCCGGCTTCAGGGATCACCTGGACCCTGAGCCCCAGGGCGCTGAGTTGCTGTTGCCAGTGTTTGCTGCCAGTGCCATTGCCGAGCACCACCGCCTCTATCCCAGCGCCGTTCTGCCAGCTTTGAATTTGAGCGAGGCAACCGTCGGGGGAGAGCACGCCTGCGGCCAGGACCGTGCCTGAGCCCTCATCAGACAAGACCAAGCCGCATTTGCTAAGGCCTGGATCCAGGCCGAGCCAGGCGCTCATGGGCGCTGCCAGCGGATGTCCACGGCAACCGGATCGGCCAGATCGCTGTTCGCCCTGGAGACGGCCTCGAGTTTTGCGGTCTCGCCGGGAGGACGGTTCACCAGGGCCTCGGCCAGTTGGCTGACCCGCGTCGGATCGAATTGCAAACCATTGGCCAGGGCCCCTTGGCGTTGGGCGCGGGTTAAGGCTGCGGCTAGGAGCAGGTTGAGGCGGCTGCGCACCTGGTCTTGGGAGCGTTCATCGGCCTCCAGCACGGTGGTGGCCAGTTGTTCGCCGCTGCGAACGACCCGCTTGTTGGGCCTGACATCTGGGAATGCGACCACCTGACGCTCGCCCTTGAGCACGTTGGCAGCTGAGATCAGACTGACCACCCACTCGCCGCGCTTGCTCAGGGTGGTCTCCAGCTTGCTGATGTCGCTCCGCGGCACCAGCAGGATCTGACGGTTCGGTGTCTCCCCGGGCAGCACCCGTTGGTAGACGTTCAAATTTGTGCGTTGCAGCAGGGCGTGGATGACTTCCCTGGCCTGACTGGCGTTCTCGATCCGGACCTTGGCGACCTCGAGGGGTTGCCCGCTGCTGATCACCACATCGCCTTGCCGCAGGGCAATGAGGTTGCGTTCCAGGCGCTCCAGTTCTTGGCTGCTGGTCTTGATCTTGATGTTGAGCTTGGCGAGCTCAGCGCGGTTCCGCTGCAGGTCGGAATCCTTGGCCGCGATGTCGCGGCTGAGGCGATCGCGTTCAACTTCCAATTGCCGGCGCTGCTCCATCAGCGGGGCCAGTTCCTTTTGGAGTCGGTTGGCCTGCTGTTCGACCACCTTCAGTTGGCTCTGGGCTTGGCTGCGCTCCTGTTCGGCACTGCGCAGGGCACTGCGGCTTTGGGCTAAGTCCTTGCGGCTGCTGGCCAGGGCATCACGGCTATCCCGCAGACGTTGTTCGATCTGATCGAGTTCGAACAGCCCGGTGCGCAGGCGATCACTGACGAGCAGCATCAAGCCCAGTGAAATCGCACTGATCAAGCTGCCGGTCAGGACCGTGATGACCACGGCCGTTTTCTTGGGCCGCAGCCGAAACAAGCTGAGCCGCGCCTTGCCGACCTTGGATCCCAAGCGATCCCCCAGGGTGGAGAGCACTCCCCCGAGGATCAGCAGCGCCAGGATCAGGATCCAGCCGGACACGACGTTGGGCGACGACGGTCAGTATCGGTTGCAGGCGGTGGGAAATCAGCGGGGATCAGCCACCCGGTCAGCCGTTTAGCTGAAGCGCTTCGCCAGGGCAAGCGGGTCGAACACGGTGATCTTTTTGCGGTCGATCTGCACCAGGCCGTCGTTGCGGAGGTCCCCCAGAAGCCGGGTGATGGTGACCCGCGTGGAGCCGATGGCCTCCGCGATGGCTTGGTGGGAAAGACGCAGGTCGATCGTGATGCCGTCGCTGCTGGGAACCCCAAAATCGCGGCAGAGCACCAACAGGAAACTCACCAGGCGCGAGGACATGTCGCGGTGGGTGAGGGTTTCGATCATGGTCTCGGTTTGCAGGATCCGAGAGGACAGACCTTGCAGCAGGAGCAGTCCCACCGCAGGGTCCTGTTCAATCGCCTTGCGCACCGAGGTGGCGGGGGCCGTCACCAGCTCGACACGGGTGAAGGCGATGGAGTGATAAAAGCGATCCGAGCGTTGGCCGGTCAGCAGGGAGAGCACCCCGAACAGGCTGTTTTCCCGCAGGAGTGCGACCGTGATCTCTTCGCCCGATTCGTAGACCCGGGAGAGGCGAACGGCTCCGCGTTTCAGCAGGTAGACCTTTTCGGCTGGATCTCCGGGGAAAAAGATCGTCTTGCCGCGCTCGACAATTTCGGTCGTGCTGCCGCTCAGCCCCCGGATGACATCCAGGAGCGTTGCATTGGGTGGCAGCGGACTTCCCGCGATCGGTGCGATCACAGAAGTACCGGTAGTAGGGCTAGGGGAGTAGCGGCTGAATCCTTGCGTTGCCACGACCATTTCAGCGCGACTGAAGTCTGCTGGAACCTACGGATCAGTCCAGGGCGGCCGTGTAGCCATTGAAACTAATTCGGGGCTTCTTCCAAAGCCTTGGTCTGAGCCGCTTGGAGTTGCTGGATGCCAGCTTCGGCGAGGTCCACCAGGGAAGACAGCTGTTGGCGGCTGAAGGGTGCGCCTTCGGCGGTGCCCTGAATTTCGAGCAAATGCAGCTCTTGATTCATCACCACGTTCAAATCCACCTCGGCGCGGCTGTCTTCGCTGTAGTCGAGATCCAGCAGGGCGGCTCCATCCACGAGGCCCACCGACACCGCCGCCACCTGGCCGATCAAGGGTGAGCCCTCCAGCACTCCGCGTTGTTCGAGCCGTCGCAGTCCAAGGGCTAGGGCCGCCCAGGCTCCCGTGATCGAAGCGGTGCGGGTCCCGGCATCGGCCTGCAGCACATCGCAATCGATCTGCAGCGTCCTCTCCCCCAGCAGCTCGAGATCGAGGCAGGCCCGAAGGCTGCGGGCAATCAAACGTTGAATTTCCTGGGTTCGGCCGCTGAGCTTCATCAGCTCCCGCGGCTGGCGGCTGGGGGTGCTGGCGGGCAGCAGCCTGTAGTCGGCACTCAGCCAGCCCTTGCCAGAGCCCTTGCGCCACTTCGGGACACCCTCCTCGAGGCAGACGCTGCAGATCACTGCGGTGCGACCCGTGTGAACGGTGACGGAGCTCAGGGCGAAGCCCATCGGATCCCAGCCGAAACGCGTGCTGCGTAGATCCGAGGTGCTGCGGCCATCCCGCCGGGGTTGGGTGCTGGTCATGGCCTCGATGGTACGGGTGTTTGCACTACAGGTAGTGCTTGTTGCTTGCCGGACGGCCTAACGCCGCTACATTCAGGATCCCAAGCGGCAGCCATGCACTCGATGACGGCCAGCATTGCAGCCACTCCCAGTGCAACTCCCCGTGCTGGACACCTGCGTCCGCTGGCCTCGATTCCAGCGTCGGCCCCCGCCCGCAGCGTGCGCCTGGCGGCCCAGCAGGAGGGGCAGCTCCAGGTGCATACGGCGCCCTTTCGCGGCAGCTTCAGCGGCGTGTTCAGTCAGGCGTTGCGCAGTGCTGGATTGGGGAGCCGCGTGCTCGTCAGCCAGTTCCTCAAGGGCGGTGTTGATCAAGGTCTGGATCGCAGCGTTTGGCTCTGCGGCCGTCTGCAGTGGCTTCGGCCTGCCGTGGCGGGTTGCCTCGCCGAGCCCATGCCGGCATCCCAGGCGGATGCCGCGGCTGTGCGGGAGGTTTGGGAGTACACCCGCGAGCAGCTCTTGGGCGGGCAGCTGGATCAGCTGGTCCTCGATGAGCTGGGCTTGGCTGTTGAGCTGGGTTATTTGGCGGAAGCGGAGGTGGTCTCGGCCCTGGAGCAGCGGCCGTCCAACCTGGATGTGATCCTGACGGGGCCGTCCATGCCCACGGCTTTGTTGGCCATGGCCGATCAGGTCACCCAGCTGCGCCGAGGTTTCTAATGCTCAAGAACGACCGTTGGATTAACGAGCAGGCCGCCCAGGGCATGCTCGAGCCCTTTCAGCCGCAGCTAGTCCGTCATCTCGATCCGGAGAACAGTCAAAAGCCGGTCTTGAGCTTTGGCTGCTCCTCCTACGGCTACGACCTGCGCCTGTCGCCCCAGGAGTTCCTGATCTTCCGGCATGTGCCCGGCACGATCATGAATCCCAAGCGCTTCAATCCGGCGAACCTCGAGCCGGTTCCGCTGCATGAGGACGAGGACGGGTCCTACTTCATCCTCCCGGCCCATTCCTATGGATTGGGTGTGGCGCTGGAGAACATGCGGGTGCCCCCCAACATCACCGTGATCTGCCTGGGCAAGAGCACCTATGCCCGTCTTGGGATCATCGTCAATACGACCCCGGCCGAGGCCAGCTGGGAGGGCCATTTGACTCTGGAGTTCAGCAACTCCTCCGGAGCGGACTGCCGGATCTACGCCAACGAGGGCATCTGTCAGTTGCTCTTCTTTGAGGGCGACCCCTGCGAGACCACCTACAAGGACCGGGCCGGGAAGTACCAGCACCAGCCCGAGCGGGTCACCTTGGCGCGCGTTTGACTTTCTCGATTGAGAGTCTCTGGTCCGTTGGTGAGGCTTTCTTTTAACTAGGAGTGTCTTTCCAGGTAGTCGCCAAAGTTGGGGCAAGTCGCGATGCTTGTTCTGCTGAGCGCTTGATCGAAGTCCTGTTCAAAACATAAATACTGCCTGGGTTGAGTCATTTGCGCGATCTGTGGAACAAGCCACATGTTTGCGACCGATTGGATCAGAGACAAGCTGATCAGGGTGATGGCGAGAAATGGCGTAATGGACCCTCTTGAAGAGGTGTGCCATGTCGATATGCAAAGGGTGAGGAGAATCAGTGCAGGAATGATGAGGTAGAGCTCGTAGAAGCCGCGAGGCCGCATGGCATTGGCGATCCAAATGCTGCAGCACAGGCCCAGTAGGCAGAGCAGCCAAGTGGCCTTGGAAGCACTCGGCTTGTGTTGGCTCCGTATTGTTTGGGTCAGCAGAGAAATGGCCAGGCCGGCTATGACTAGTAGTGTGATGCAGGGGCTTGAGATGAAAAGATCTGAGAGGTATTTATCGATTCCTTCTTGAAGAAGAATAAGCCGATTCTCGCCGCCAGAGAAGCCCAGTGCGTTGCTTGGAAAGCTGAAGACCTGTACTGTTCAGACCGGGTAGGCGAGCACCCTGGAGATCAGGAGGGTTATCGCTCCATACAGCAAGCCGACCCGCCAGGTTGCTTTGACTGCATTCCGTTCAGATGAGCTTGCCCGTGTTGTCAAAATGAGGAGGACATTCGTTGCTGCCCAGAACGGCAGATCAAGCTCGGTTCTGACATGTTGAAATCGATTCAGCGATGCGAAGACTGGGCCAGAGACAGCAATCAGCCATATCCCTGAGCCCAAGATCAGGGATATGGCGATGGCTTTTAGGTTTTGAAGGTTGAGGGAACCTCCGCGGTGCGAAATATTCTCTTCGTCCGTATTGAGGCATTGATGTCCGAGAATCAGTACGAATAAAAATGGGGTGATGATGAGGATTTGAACCTTGCAATAAGCGGCGACTAAGAAACAGGCCATGGCAGCAGCGCTGGCTGCCCTGCAATACGGTCCTGATTTCAGATTAGGTAGTAGTAGAGCAATGTTGAGATAGGCCAGCAGGAAAAAGGTGCTGGTCAGCTCATTTCTGATTTGAACGGCTGATTCTAGATTCCCGAGGCACAGGCAGCATGTGATGACGCTGATAGTTGTGAGCCAGCGTTGAATGCCGAGTTGGCGCAGGGTTGGCCAAAGTAAAAGGCTCGTGAGACCAGCAAGGATTCCATTTTCCAGCCTTGCCCAGCGAATTATTAGGTTGGAGTCGTCTGGTGCGATCGGAATGCCAGCCCATAGCGCAAAGGATTGCTGAGTGACAGCCACTTCAGCTTGAGGGTGTAGAGCACCTGCCAGAAGATTCCGGGATGATCTGGGTACCCCGGTGCTTTCCCTTGATGCATCAGGAGTGCTTCACGGAGCCACAGAAGATCTTGGTCTGGGATGGCGTCGTAGGGCCGATCCAATCCGAGGGTTGCGATCAGTAGCCCAGATCCGAGGGCAATGCAGGCTGTGAACCAGAAGGCTGACGAGAGTGGCTTGCCTCCAATCGGGATCAAGGCACGGCTTCGGCTCGAGAGATCGTTAATCAAGAACGGTCTTGCCGTTGATCTCAGGCTTATACCCCCGCTTCAGAGAACCTCGGGTGAACCGTATTTGTGATTCTTGGTGTTTTGGCGGTGAGGGCTCTACGGCGCCAGGCGTGCTTTGTGCAGCCGGCTCTTCTCGTACCAAGCGGCAATTTCCGGTGCCCAGGCCTGGAGGTGCGGCCACATCAGATCGCAGAGCACCCGGATCTCTTCCTGGGCGTCGAGCTTGGCCCGCAGGTCCATGAAGTGCAGGAAGGCCCGTAACGAGAAGCTGACGACGAAGTGCTGGCGGTAATCGAAGGGCAGGATCCCGCGGGCATGCTCCTCCGCGAAGCCAGCCGCGAGCATGTCGCGGTAGCGCTCCGCAGCCACTTGGCAGAGGGCGAGATCCTTTTGCCGCTCGTCCGCCGTGTAGGTGTACTTCTTGCCTTGGCGATCGCTGTACTGGCCTTCAGGGCGCAGGTAAAAGACCTCTTCCAGTTCCAATTCGCCGTTGGCCGCACGGCAGATCCGATCGCCCGTGTAGCGCATCGATTGGACGTCAAAGCTCACCCCCACCCGGTGGGTGCGGGCCTGTTGCATGACGGAGTGGGGAAACCAGCCCACGTTGAGCACGATCTGGGCGTGCTCGAGCGGCCCGTAGTGACCGCGCTCTCCGGCGAGGAGACGCTTGACACAGATCTCGCCGGCGCGGGTCTCGTCCGGCCACTCCGCCCGGTCAGCCGCCACAAACCCTTCGCTGTAGTCCTGGTGCATCCCCGCATAGACGCACTGCTGGGGGTTGGGGGTCGCTGCAATCAGCTCAACCCGAAAGCGTTTCATGGGCGGGCGATGGCGTGGGGAGCTGGTGCTGCAGGGTAACGGGCTTTGCGGGACTCAGCTGTGGCTGCGAGGGCCTGCCATCGCGGTGGACTCGGCAGGCTTCAACACGCTCGTCTCAGCGACGCCAGCCATGGCGGGCAGGGGCGACCCGCTGATCAGAGCGGTGGTCAGGGCTTCCAATTCGTCCTGCGTGCGGGCCCCAATGGCGCGGCCAACGGGAGTGCCATCGGCAGCGAAGAACTCCAGCTGAGGGATCCCGTTGACGTCGTAGCGATCCACCTCCGGTTGCCAGCGGGGGTTGTCGACATTGAGCAGCACCACATCGAGTTGGCCGTGGTGTTCGCCCTCCACCCGCTCCATCGCTGGGGCCATGGCTTGGCAGGCTTCGCACCAGTCGGCGTAGAACTCGATCACGCTTGGACGTCCGTTGCTGAGGGCGACGGCGGGTTCAAGCGATTGGCGCGCCAGTTTGTCGAGAGGTGCGGCCGGTGAGAGCCCCCCCCGAAGCAGGAAGAGCCCGAGGGCGAGCAGGGCCGCCACGGCGGCCAGCAGTATGCGTTCGCGCCGTCCCAGGGTTGCTGTGTTGCTCTCCACAGGCGGTCTCCTTGTGCTTGGCGCCAATCTGCCAGGACTGTTCGCAGTCCGCGTCGATACCCTGACGATGGCTGAGTTGCGCCCGTGAAACGCCGCATCACCCTTCACTTCCCCCGGGAAGCGGTGCATCAGCCGATCACCTACCGCCTCGCGGTGGAATTCGACATCGCCGCCAAGATCCTGCGGGCTCAGATCGCGCCCAACCAGAGCGGAACGATGGTCGTGGAGCTCTCGGGCGATATCGACGATCTGGACGCGGCCGAGCAGTGGCTGGAGGGTCAGGGTCTGGGCCTGAACCGGGCCTCCGGCGAGATTGCGATTGATCCGCAGCGTTGTGTGGACTGCGGGATCTGCACCAGCGTTTGCCCGAGCGGAGCCCTGAGTTGCACGGCTCCTGCGTGGCGGCTGACGTTCAACGCCCAGCGTTGCCTGGTCTGCGAGCAATGCATCCCCTCATGTCCGTTTGAGGCGATCGCTCTGGTGTTGGATCAAGCTGTGGGCGCTGCCCAGTGATGCGCCTATCTATGCGCCCTGTGACTGCCGTGCTTGGTTTCTTGGTCCTGCCGCTGCGGGCACCGATGTTGCTGGTGCTGTTTGCGGTCAGCGCCTTCATGGGGTTGCACTGGGCCGATGTGGCACCGCAGTTGGTCACCCAGGCCAGCACCCCCTTGCAGCAAGAATTCGCGGGGCCCTGGTTCTGGCCGTTGCAGTGCATGCAGGCGCTGCTGGTGGTGGTGCTCTGCACCATGCCCGACCTGCTGCTGCGGGAGCTCTCGCAGCTGATGGCGGCCAGTAAGGCCCTGACCTTGGTGGTCACCCTGCTCGTGGTCATCACCGGCGGCCTGTATCTGCTGCATCTGGCGGTCCTCTCGGAAGTGCTCGTCTTGGCCTCAGCCGTTTTGCTTGCTCGGTTGGATCTCACCCGCCTCCGAATAGCCCCGGCTCCGCTGCTGGGGGCGTTTGTCCTCTGCAGTTGGGTCCTGGCCGGGATCCTGGTGGGCCGCTCCCTCTACGCCCATCTGGGTTTTGTCTTTGGTTGACGGCTGGGCTCAGCGGCAGAGCTCTTCGGCGCTGCGGCCCTGCTGCCGGTAGCTCCAGGCATTGCCCAGCACTTTTTTCGTGTAGAGCCTGGTTTCGGGATAGGGGATGGCTTCGGTCCAGAGCTCGGGTTCGCGCTGGAGATCAAAGCCTCCACGGGTCAGCCAGCCGCCGACCGCACCGGGCCCCGCGTTGTAGCTGGCGATCGCCTGGAACAGGTTCCCTCCGGCGCCGCTGAGGAGTTGCTTGAGATACGCCGCTCCGAGGGCGCCGTTGCGTCCGGGATCGCTCAGCGCTTGATGGTCGAGGGATTCCCCGGCCAATTCGCCGGCGGTCGCCGGCATCAGTTGCAGCAGCCCGCTGGCTCCGGCCCCTGAGCGCACGCTGGGGCTGAAGCGTGATTCCTGCTTGGCGACTGCCAGCAAGAGGGCGAGATCGACACCGCTGTCTTCGCTGGCGTCTGTGAGCTCCTTGGAGAAGCGCAGCGGGTGGAGTTGGCGCTCCCGTTCCAGTTGTTCCCTGCAGCCGATTTGCGGGAGGCGAAAGCTGGCTCGCTCGAGTTGTCCCAGGCCGGTCCAGTCATCCCCGATCGCCGTGCGCAGCCGGCCCTCGATCAAGAACTCCTCAGGGCTGCTCGGGGCCTGGCCGCCTTGCTTGGTGCGCCAGCTCTCCCAGGCTTCGAGGGCCTGGCCCCGTTGCCAGAGCGCGTCGATTCGGGCATCCCCGCTATTTAATGGCTGCCATGCCTGATGCGGCTCTCCCTTGGCGTCGTCGTTGCGGCTGTCACCCAGCCGTTCGCTGGCCCTCCAGCTGTAGTAGCCGAGCGGTTGGGTTCGCTGGGTTGCGCGCCAGAACTGCTCCGCGCTCGCCTGGTCCCCTTGCTGCTGGGCGGTCCAACCGCGCCAGAACAGCTGGCGTGCCGCCAAGGGGGCGGGCAGGGTTGCGCTCTTGAGCGCATCCAGCCAGCGCTGCGCTTGGCTCCAGTCCCGCTGGAGCAACGCTTTGCGGGCCTCGCGCCACTGCAGCTCCCAACTGGCGGGATCGTTCGGCCAGCGCGCGAGCACGGACGCTGGATCGCGTTGACCGGCTTCCGCAAGGCGCGCCTGAACGGGGGCACTGTCCTGGAGCGACGGTGGCAGCTGGTGCAGAACGGCCACGGCTCCGGCGGCCGGAGATTGCGCCAAGAGCCGGGCGGCCTCCAATCCTTCGGGGCCTCCGCTTTTGGCGAGGCTCAGCAGCCGTGCTTCGGCTTGGGTTTGTTGGGCGCGGCTCCCCCGCAACATCCCTTGGGCCAGGCGCAGCTGCAGTTCGGCCGTCGGGGTGGTCTCCCCCAAGCAGCTCAATGCCTGCTCGCTGCGCCCCAGTTGCACTAAGCCTGCAGCCAGCAACTGTTGGTCGTCAGCGCGGAGCGTGGCTGGTTGTTCGTCGCAAGTTCGCAGGAGGAGTGCTTCGGCGCCGGGCCAGCGGGCTCCCCAGCGGGCGAGATGCAGGGCATCGCCGGCCTCCAGCGCCGCCGCGAGGGCCGCTGGGTGGGCCGCAAAGCGCTCCAGCAGGGTGCGCCGCAGTTGGGGTTGCTGCCGGCCGAGGGCATAGAGGGCATCGGCACTAGCGGGCGCCTGCGGGAAGCGCCGCAGCAACTCCCTCCAGAGGGCTTGGCCTTCCTGGGGCCGGCCACTGGCTTGGGCCGCGAGGGCGGCTCGTTTGAGGCTGATCGCCGCGAGGACCCGGCTGCTGGCGTGGTTGCCCCAGCCCTGGCTCTGCAGCCAAGCGCGGCGCCGCTCGGGCGTGCTGCCCGCTTGGGCACTGAGCAGCAGGGCGGCATCGCGGCGCCGATCGGGATCCAGGCTCCGGCGCCGGTTGCGGCTGAGCTCGGCGGCGCTGCTGTTTGGGGTGAGGGGCGGGGCGAGGTGCACCAACCACGCGCGCCCGGCCGCTAGGGCGACGCCGGTTCCCAGGCAGCACAGGCCAATGAGGGCCGTGCCGACCAGACTTTGGCGTCGTTCAGCCGAAAGCGGGCGCTGGGCCAAAGCGGTGTGATCACTGCGCGCATTCTTGGTGAGATGGGCTCCGCCTGCACTGCAGACCAGGCGTAACCTGCCGCCAGCATTGATTCACTCGCCCGTCATGTCTCCACTTGGGGCGCCATTCCCTTCTGGTACGGCGAGTTTTGGCACCGATGGCATCCGTGGCCGCGTCGGTCAGGTGATCACACCGGCCTTGGCGCTGCAGGTTGGCTACTGGTGCGGTCGAGTCCTGCCCGCCGGCGGTCCCATCGTCTTGGGGATGGACTCCCGCAGTAGCAGTCCGATGTTGGTGGCTGCCCTGGCTGCGGGCCTCACGGCTGCGGGGCGAGAGGTGCTGGATATCGGTCTGTGTCCCACCCCCGCCGTGCCTGGGGCCATTCGCCAGCTCGGTGCCAGTGGCGGTCTGATGGTTTCAGCCAGCCATAACCCACCCCACGACAACGGGATCAAGGTCTTTGGTGCGTGCGGCGCCAAGCTGGCCAAGCAACAGCAGGCGGAGATCGAAGCCGGCCTGCATGGCGGCGGTGATGTCCTCAGCGGCTTCAGTGCCAACGGACGGCTCGAGCAGCGACCGGATCTGCTGAGCGATTACCGCCAGCGCCTGCTGGAGAGCGTGGGTTCCGCTCGGCTGGATGGTGCCAAGGTGGTGCTCGATCTCTGCTGGGGTTCGGCGACGAGCTGCGGTGAAAGCGTCTTCCGTGAGTTGGGCGCTGATCTGACGGTGATCCATGGCGAGCCCGATGGCACCCGGATTAACCAGGGCTGCGGCAGCACCCACCTCGAAGCGCTTCAGGCCGCGGTGACGGCCCAAGGCGCTGCCATGGGCTTTGCCTTTGATGGCGATGCCGATCGAATGCTGGCTGTCGATGGCCGCGGCCGAGTTGTCGATGGCGACCAGATCCTCTACCTCTGGGGCCAGGCGCTGATGGCCGAGGGCGCGCTACCGGAGAACCGGATCGTCGCCACGGTGATGAGCAACCTTGGCTTCGAGCGCGCCTGGCAAGCCCGCGGGGGGGTGCTCGAGCGCACCGCCGTCGGCGATCAATACGTGCATGCCGCCATGGAGGAGCTGGGGGCGTCCTTGGGCGGCGAACAGTCCGGCCACATCCTCTCGGCCCGCTACGGCATGAGCGGTGACGGCCTGCTGACGGCCTTGCAGGTGGCGAGTTTGATCCAGGCCCAGGGGGGATCGCTGAGTGACTGGCTGGATGGCAGCTTCCAGCCCTATCCCCAGAAATTGGTGAACGTCACCGTTCCCGATCGCAGCAAGCGCACCCGCTGGGAGACCTGCTTGCCCCTGCTGCAGGAGGTTCAGGCCGCCGAAGCGGCGATGGCTGGCAGCGGGCGTGTCTTGGTGCGGGCCAGTGGCACCGAGCCGTTGTTGCGGGTGATGGTGGAGGCAGCGGAACAGGCGGATGTCGACCATTGGAGTCGCCATCTGGCGGAGCTCGCCGATCAGCACCTCAACGCCGCCTGAACGGCGAGCCGCAGGGCTCCATCACAGGCATCGCCCTTGGACGCCGCCAAGCTTGCGCCGGAGCAGCGTTGCGCCAGATCCGCGGCAAAGGCCTGACGCAGCGTCAGCAGGTGCGTGATCGCGCCGCCGCTGCAACACACCCGCGGTGTTGGTAGCTCCAGGGTGGCGGCGATGCTGCTGACCATTTGGGCGAGGGCCTGGGCGGAGCGCTCGACGATGACCCGGGCATGGGGATCGCCGCTGCGGGCACTCGCGTCCACGACCGGAGCGAGCCGGGCAAAGCCTGCGGCTCCAAATCCCTCGGCGACCACGGCGGCCTTCAGCTCCTGGGGAGTACGCACTCCAAGGGCTTGCCAGAGCTGGTTTTTCAGTGCGGTTTCCCTGAGCCGACCGTCGGCCATTTGGACGCTGACCGCTAGGCCATCCCGGCCGAGATCCATCGCTGAGCCCGCTCCATCGAGGAGCCAGCCCCAGCCGCCAGTGCGGTGCCAGCGCCCGCAGCCTGTTTGGCCGAGGGCGATGCAGCCGGTGCCGCTAATCACCAGAACACCGGGCTCATCGCCCAGGGCCCCGAGTAGGGCGGTGTGTTCATCGCCGCTGACCTGCACCGAGGCCAGCGGCAGCTTGAGTGCGGCAGCGGCCAAGGCTTCCCCTTGGCTCTGGATCGTGTTGCCCCGCTCAATGCCGCTGGCCCCCACGCCGGCTGCGGCCAGGGGCTGATCGTCCGGCAGTCCGGCCACCTGGCGCGCATCGCTGAGGCTCTGCTGCAGGGCGTCGCGGAAACAGGCTTCACCGCCTGGGGCGGCCAGATGGCGAACCCCCGGTCCTTGGCCCTGGGCGATCGGGCTCAGCTCTCCATTGGGTTTGAGCCAGGCGAGCTTGCAGTTGGTGTGGGTTTGGCCGGCATCAAAGCCCGCCAACAGCTGACCCTCAGCCATCGCTACTGCTGGTGTTTTGGCTGGCGCTCAAGGTGGCCAGGCAGAACCAGCCTGAGAGTTGGACTTCCGGCCGGAAAAAGATCGTGTCGGTGGCGCCCTGAACGCAGAGTCCAGCGATGGCCGCAATCGCCGCGAGGGCGGGCAGGGCCCAAGGCGATTCACCTTTGAGTTGCCTCAGGCCGGCCTGCAGGCTGGCGACGAGCAACCCCAGTCCAGCCAGCAGGTTGGGGATGCCCCCTTCGACCAGCAGCTCGAGCGGTACGGAGTACGCACTCAGCGCGTTGAATTTGGGTTGCTGATAGAGGGGGTAAATCAGGTTGAAGGCGCTGTTGCCGGGGCCGATGCCCAGCCAGGGCCGCTCCTGGATCATCTCGATGGCGGCGAGCCAGACGTTGATGCGGAAGTTGTTGGAGCTATCGCCGCGCCCGGCAGCCAGGCTCATCACCCGGATCCGGAGTGGTTCGATTTGGGTCACGGCAATGACCAGGACGCAGACCGCTCCGGCGATCAGCAGCAGGGGGAAGAGGCGGCGCCAGAGGGGCGGCCAGTGGCGCGTCTGCCGCAGCACCAGCAGCAGGACTGCGGCCCCGAGGGCCGCGACCATTCCCAGCCAGCCCCCCCGGCTGTAGCTGAGGAAGAGGGCACTGCTCCCGAGGATCAGGGCACTCGCGGCAAACAGGCGTTGGGGCCAGGAGCGCCAGCGCAAGAGCGCGATCAAGGCAATCGGCAGGATCGGGATCAGATAACCCGCTAGCAGATTCGGGTTCTCCAAGGGCCCGTAGACCCGAATCGTGCCGTCCGCGACGGAGTTGGGATCGGCCCAGCGGGCCAGTTCACTGGTGTCGCCGTAGAGCTGCCGGATGGCGAGGACGCTGCTGAGCAATTCGCCAGCCAACAGCGCGGCCACCAGCCGATCCCACCAGCGGGGTGCCTGATCC
The DNA here is from genome assembly GCF_014217875.1 of Synechococcus sp. LTW-R. NCBI lineage: Bacteria > Bacillati > Cyanobacteriota > Cyanophyceae > Synechococcales > Synechococcaceae > Synechococcus > Synechococcus sp. LTW-R. The sequence continues at coordinate 1,558,343 of NZ_CP059060.1, read as the reverse complement.
AGCAGTTGCCGCATCAGCGCGTAGACCCCGAGATAGCTGATCAGCTTGAGCAGCCCCTTGAAGGCGGCAGGTGTGACCGGTGAAAACCCGGTCGCCAACACGGCGATGCCGAGCATCAAGAGGAGCCAACCGCTGATGCGGCCGATGCGACCGGCGGGGAGAGCGAGCGACCACACCAGCCAGAGCAACCCCGACGCGAGGATCAGCAGGCTGAGGCCCGCCCGGGTGACGAAGGGCATGGCCGCCAGCAGCACGCAGAGCACGCCTCCGGCGATCCAGGTCAACTGAGATCCCAGCGGCCCCTCGCTGGCTTGGCCCAAGATCCCCTGCCAACGCAGCAGCCAGGGGGTGGATGGCGCCGATCCTGCGCTCATGCCGAGGGGTGGGTTGATGTCTCGGGATTATCGGCGGCTTCCAGCCGTTGCTCCAGGGCCTCCAGGCTCGGCAACGGCGTTTCGTTGCGTTCGTAGAGCACGCGATAGACCGGGAGCCCCTGTCCGAGGACATAGGTCTCCCGTTCGGTGGGCACCGGGAGGGGGTTGGTTTCGCGCCAGGGTCTGGCGTCGCCGGCCGGTCGGCTGAAGCAGCCGCTGGCTTCAGTGACGGCGACCATCGGTTCGATGACGTCCAGGATGTCGCTCTGGATAAAGAAGCGCTTGCCCGGTTGCAGGGCCGCGGCGATCGCGAGCAGCAGGGCGGGTTGCAGGACCCGGCGCTTGTGGTGCTTCTTCTTGAACCATGGATCGGGGAATTGGATCGAGACCAGATCCAGCTGTCCGGGCTCCAAGGCCTGCAGCCAGGCACTCGTGCTGATGTTGGCGTTGCAGAAGAGGTAGTGGAGGTTGCCCAGGCCGAGTTGCTGACGGTCGGCTTCCGCGGCGCTGACCAGGGCGCGCCGGATCTCAATGCCGAGGTGGTTGACCTGGGGTTGTTGCTGGGCGAGCGTCAGCAGAAAGCCACCTCGCGCGCAGCCGATATCCAGGTGCACCGGCAGGCCTGGATCACTGAACAGGTCCTGGGCCGGGGGCAGCTCCAGCGGCAACTGGAAGAAGCGGCTCAGTGGGTTGACGTGTTGGCGCACCATCGGAAATCAGGGAGTGTTCGGCACCAGAAAGCCCCAGCTCGCGGTGTAGCCATGCAGGTGGGTCGCACCGGCGACCGGGCCGATTTCGCCGTTGCAGAAGGCACCGCTGATGGGCACCGCAGGGAAGTGTTGACGGCATCCACCGACATCGCCATTGGCGCTGCCGTAGAGCCCCTCCCCGCGGCCAAGGCAGGCAAAGAGGAGGGCCGCCAGCGGCTCGGCGTTGCGGCCGTGCTGTTGAGCCAGCAACTGTTGTTGTTCCTGCCGTGACGTCTCGGCATCCCGCAGTTGAAACTGCACCTGTTGCCCCACCCGCAGCCGCTCGGCCACCGCGACGGAGCCGTTGCGGGGGTCAACTCCGATCAGGTTGCGCACCAGAACCGCCGGTCCAGGGGCGGGGGATCCATCGCTGGGCATTTGGAAGTTGGTTTTGGCCACCCCTAAGAACAGGGAATGCCGCACCAGCTCCTTCTCCTCCGGGGAGAGGTCCTGCAGGATCGTTTGCAGGCAGGCCACGGGAGTGTCCGCTTCGCCGTCATGGCTGAGGCGCAGCAGCACATTGCGCTCGGCTTTCTCAATCTCAAAGACCGGGCCGATCGGCTTGCAGCCCTGGGCGACGACCGGATCAATGCGCCAAGCCCCCTTGATCAGGCAGCCGATGGCGCCGTCCATGACGCCGTCCCCGAGCAAGAGGGAGCCATGTTGCGCGCTGTGTTGCCCGGCGATCCCCCCGATCTTCTGGGCTTCGGGGTAGGCGAAGTCCAAGCCGCTGATCACGTCATTGATCGCGGTGCAGGTTGGATCAAGGAACAGGAGCATGGAATGGCAGCCGTCCGGGGCGACACCGGCCCAGTCGATCCAGCTCTGCCGTGAGCCGTCGAGATCGGGCAAGGCCTCGCTTTTGAGAGAGAAGAGTTCGATCTCCGTCTCGGGGAGGGTGAGCAGGGTGACGCTGATGGCGGGCTGGTGTTCGAGCTCCTGGGGGGCTCCTTCGGCGTTCGTGCCGACGACTCCGCCGCCACAGCAGCCCAGCCAGTGCTTGGCGCCAAGCACTGGCTGGAGCAGCGGCATCAAGCGTTGGAGGTCGCTGGCGTAGGCGCTTGAGCAAAACACCAGCCCGAGATCAGCCGGATGCCGCTGGCCGGCTTGCTTGAGCTGCTGGCCCAGATCCGCGATGGCGGCCTCCAGGGCCGGCTCAGAGCTCAGTGCTGTCGTGCACTGCGCCTGCTGCGGCGTGTGGCGCCAGGGCAAAAACGGAGAGAGGCGGGCGGTCCAGGCCATCGGCGGACCTTACTGCCGCTTCCTTTCGCCGCAGGGCTGCAGATAATGGCCACTGACTGCGTGTTGCTGCGTGCCAGATCTGCTGCTCTATCGCACCCTGGTTTGGCTGGACTACCGCTTGGCGGCGGTGTTTGCCCTGGGGTTGCCCCTGGTGCTGCTGGTGTGGTCTGCACTCAAGCGTGAGCAGGCCTTGACCCGCTTGATGGGCATCTACTGGAAGGTGGCCAGCCTGCTGCTGATCACGGTGCTGCTGCTGACCGATAACCGGCCCCTGGGCTATCTGCTCGCGGTCCTCTCCCAGCTGCTAGTGGTGATCAGCGTCTGGTTCTGGGTGGACCTCAACGAGGAGTTGGCGGACCTGCCGCCTTGGCGCCCCTTGCCGTTCGTTGTCCGAGCCTGGCGCTGGGGTCTGACGGTGTTCGGCGTGCTCGGCGCCGCCTTGAGCGCCGTGGCCCTCAGCTGCGTCGGCGGTGGGCTGACCCGGCCGATCTGCCGGGTCTGGCTAGAGGCCCCCGATGACTTGCACGGCGGTGTGGCCAGGGTCTTTGATTTCGTCTTTGGCGGCAGCTGGACAGCGGCCATTGCCGCCTTTGTCGGTTATGTGTCCCTGGTCGCCTACGGCGTTGGCCTGCTGCAGTGGCTGGTCGTCCGGTTGCCCAAGCAGGGCCGGGTCGCCGGCGGTTTTTAAGGCATGGCGTTGCGCGTGGCCGAGCTGCTGGTTCAGCTCGAAGAGATCAGCCGAGGCCGAGCGGACCGTGTCCTGCGTTTGCGGGGGGCATTGCCTGTTCCCACTGGCGTCGAGCCGTTTGAGCTGCTGATCTTTCGCGGGTTTTCCAGCAGCGTCTCGCACCCCACGGGCTTTGATCCCGATCAACCGCTGCTGCCCGACGCGGCTCAAATCGAGCAGGCCGAGCTGCTGCAGGGTCCGCTCAACCCGCAGGCTGAGCAGTGCCTCGCCCAGGCGTCCGGGGCCGAGACCTTCCTCGACCCAGGCGCTTGGCTTTAGGCGAGAACCTCCACGCAGCGGCCGCAGAGGGTCGGGTGCGCAGCGTGCTCGCCGATGTCGCTCTCGTAGTGCCAGCAGCGCTCGCACTTCTGACCGGCCGCTTTGCGGATCTGGACGGTGATGCCGTTCTCACTGGCTTCGGCCAGCACGGCTTCGGAGCTTGACCCGCCGATCTCTAATGCTGAGACCAGGAGCCAATCCGCCAGGTTGTCGACCTTGGGGTGGGCGCTGTTCTCGAGCCAGCTGAGGGCGGCCTGGGTCGCCTCGCTGCCTTCGCCCAGGCTCAGCTGAACCTGCGCCTCCAAGGAGGCCCCGAGCTGGGCCGCGCTGCGGCAGCTTTCCAGTTGCCGGTTGACCAGGGCGCGGAGCTCCAGGATCTGGTTCATCGGTTGCTCGAGGGCGCTTTGACGCCACTGCTCCGGTGCGCTCGGCCAACCGCGTTCGAAGACCGAGGTCTCGGCGACGGAGTAGGGCAAGTTCTGCCAGATGTCTTCGGCCATGTGGCAGAGGACTGGGGCGATGAGGCCGGCGAGCCGCTCCACGACCAGCGCCAAGACCGTTTGGCAGCTGCGGCGGCGGAAGTCATTGGCACCGCTGACGTAGAGGCGGTCCTTGGCGATGTCGAGGTAGACGTTGGAGAGGTCCACCACGCAGAAGTTCTGCAGGGCCTGGAAGAAGCGGTAGAACTCGAACCGCTCGAAATCACCGCTGACGCTGTCAATCAAGGAGGCGGTGCGTTGCAGCATCCACTGATCCAAGAGCGGCAGTTCTTCGTGGGCAACGGCGTCTTGGCTGGGATCAAAGTCGTGGAGGTTGCCCAGCAGATAGCGCGCGGTGTTGCGCACCTTGCGGTAGACGTCCGCCAACTGTTTGACGATCCCAGGACCCAGGGGGACATCGGCGGAGTAGTCCACCGAACTCACCCAGAGGCGGAGGACATCGGCGCCGTAGGGAGGCTCCTGCTTTTGGTTCTTGCCGCCTGAGACCAGCACCGCTGGATCGACGACATTCCCCAGGGATTTGCTCATCTTGCGGCCCTTCTCATCGAGGGTGAAGCCGTGGGTGAGCACCCGTTTGTAGGGGGCCTGTCCGTTCACCGCCACGGAGGTGAGCAGGCTGCTTTGGAACCAGCCGCGGTGTTGATCGCTGCCTTCTAGGTAGAGGTCAGCGGGGTACTGCAATTGGGGTGCGCGGCTGCTGGCGCCCTCGATTCCACCGAGCACGCCGGCCCAGGAGGAGCCGGAGTCAAACCAGACGTCCATCGTGTCGGTGCCCTTGCGCCATTGGCTGGCTTCAGCGGCATAGGCCTCAGGCAGCAGCCCGGCCTCGTCGCGCTCCCACCAGACATCGGCGCCGTGCTCGGCAATCAGGCCTTGGATGTGGCTGAGGGTGGCTTCATTGAGCAGCACCTCACCCGTTTCGCGGTGATAGAAGACCGGGATCGGCACCCCCCAGGTGCGCTGGCGGCTGATGCACCAGTCCCCCCGCTCGCTGACCATCGCCTCGATGCGGTTGCGGCCGCTGGCGGGTAGCCACTCCACCTGGGCGATGGCCTCCAGGGCGGCTTGGCGGAACCCCTCGACGGAGGCGAACCACTGCTCCGTGGCCCGGAAGATCGTCGGTTTTTTGGTGCGCCAGTCGTAGGGGTAGCGGTGCTCGTAGCGCTCCTGCTTCAGCAGCAGCCCGGTTTCTTCCAGGGCGCTGATGATCGTGGGGTTGGCATCCTTCAGCACGTTCGTCCCGGCGAAGGGTCCGGCTTCGGCCGTCAGGTTTCCCGCTTCATCGACCGGGCAAAGCACGGGCAGCTTGTACTTGCGCCCGGTGTTGAAGTCATCGACGCCATGGCCCGGAGCGGTGTGGACCAGGCCCGTGCCCGCTTCAGTGGTGATGTAGTCCCCGCCGATCACGACCGGGCTGGTGCGCTCCAGGAGCGGATGGCGGTATTGGACGCCTTCGAGGGCGGCTCCTTTGACGCTGACCAGGGGTTTGAGGGTCAGGCCCAGGCTGGTTTCGAGGCTTTCGCGCAGTTCGGCGGCCACCACCAGGTGGCTGGCGGCTGGGGCGGGGTTGTCGCCCTGGGCCTCAATGGCGCAGATGGCGTACTCGAGCCGTTCATTGACGGAGACCGCCAGGTTCGCGGGCAGCGTCCAGGGGGTCGTGGTCCAGATGGCCACAGCCAGGCCGCCGTCAGCCGTGGCTTGTGCGGGGGGGAGGCCCGCCTGCTCGAGGGTGCTCGCCAGGCCGCTGGGGAGTTCCACCGCGGGGAAGGCGGCAAAGACACTCGGTGAGCTGTGGCCGTCGGGATACTCGAGTTCGGCTTCGGCAAGGGCCGTGCGGGAGCTGGGGCTCCAGTGGACCGGCTTGAGGCCCCGGTAGATGTGGCCGGCCAGCACCATGGCGCCGAACACTCCGATCTGGGCTGCCTCGTAGTCCTTCTGCAGGGTCAGGTAGGGCTGTTCCCAGTCCGCCCAGATGCCCCAGCGGCGGAAGCCGGCCTTTTGGCCTTCCACCTGCTCGAGCGCATAGGCGTGGGCTTTCTTGCGCAGGCTGACCGGGGTCAGCTCGGCCCGCTCACTGCTCTTCAGCCCCTGGAGCACCTTGAGCTCGATCGGCAGACCATGGCAGTCCCAGCCCGGGATGAAGCGCGCCCGTTTGCCCTGAAGCAGAGCCGTCTTATTAATGATGTCCTTGAGGATCTTGTTCAGCGCGTGCCCCACGTGCAGGGCGCCGTTCGCGTAGGGCGGCCCGTCGTGGAGGGTGAAGCAAGGTCCAGGGTTCTCCTCGCTCAGGCGCTCATAGAGCCGCTGTTCCGCCCAGAACGCTTGGATCTCAGGCTCACGCACCTGTGAATTGGCCCTCATGTTGAAGGGCGTCTTCAGCAGGTTCAGGGTGTCCTTGTAGGAAATCTGCCCGGCGTTGGCGGAGGACTCGGAAGCAGTGCTGGCGGTCACAGCGCTCGGGGCAGCAAGGGTCGATTATCCCGCTTGGGGGCTGGAGGCCTCGAGCAGCTCTTCCACCTCGTCGAAGGACGCCACCACGGTGGGCTCCGTGATCGGCTCGGTGCTGGTCTCAACGGTGAGATCGACGTCGCTTAGCGCCGGCGCCTCGGGAGCTGGCTCCTCTGGCGTTGTGCTGGGAACTTCCGCCGTGGTTTTTGCGTCAGTACTGGCTGAGTCAGTGCTGGCTGACTCGGTTTCAGAGCGAACCCAACGTTTGCTGGTCTTGCCTGGTTTTGGCCCCCCTTTGAAGGCGCTCAGCAGGGAGCCACCCGTTTCGTTCAAGACGGCAGCGGCCTTGGAGCTGCTGCTGAACAGTTCGCCCAGGCTGGTCTGCCAGCGTTCCACGGAGGCGATTCGCTGCTGCTCCTCTGGGGTGAGCATGCGCCAGCGGCTTTGCAGGACCTCGCTACCCAGCCGAGCAATGAGGAGGCCTCCGCAAAGCACGGCCAGCATCGGGGAGCCGGTCAGTCGGTCTGCGCTGGTGACCAGGGTCAGACCCAGCAGCAACACCACGGCCCCCCAGGCGGCGTCGCGGGGGCGGCTGAGCTCGGTGGCGAGCAGTGGCAACAGCATCACCGTCAGGCCCACCAGCAGGGCAAGGGTTCCGCCAAGGGTGGCCAGCATCGGAATTGAGGCGTTGACCCCATTCTGGGCCGCTCTCTACAGTCGTCGCCTGCCCACCTGGCGGAATTGGTAGACGCGCTGGTTTTAGGTACCAGTGGCTTCGGTCGTGGGGGTTCAAGTCCCCCGGTGGGCATCCGCTCGAGACGTCAGCTTTTCTAAGCTGGTCCTTATTCAGTAGGTATGACGCAAATCTTGGCCCCAGCTGAGTCGAGAGAGCTTGGACGCCAAGAGGTGCGTGCTTCGGTGAGCGCTGTACCGCGTGAATACCTCGATCCCCCTGCCCCCTGGAACCCAACGGTGGGGCTCTTCTTGGGCGGTTACGCCCTGGCTGCTCTGAGCATTGCCGGCTGGTTTCTGTGGGGCTGGCCCCTGCCTGTCTTGCTGGCCACGGGCTTTCTGGCACTGCATCTGGAGGGCACGGTCATTCATGACGCCTGCCATAACGCGGCGCATCCCAGCCGGTTCTGGAATGCCTTTATGGGGCACGGAGCCGCGTTGTTGCTGGGCTTCAGCTTCCCGGTCTTCACGCGCGTGCACCTACAGCACCACGCCCATGTGAACGATCCGAAGAACGATCCCGATCACATCGTCAGTACCTTCGGTCCGCTCTGGTTAATTGCGCCCCGATTCTTCTATCACGAGTACTTCTTCTTCCAGCGCAAGCTTTGGCGCGGCCATGAGCTCCTGGAATGGGGATTAGGGCGGGGAATCTTCTTCGCGATTGTGCTCGCTGGAATTAAATATGGCTTCATTGATTTCATCTTCAATGTCTGGTTCGCCCCAGCCTTGATGGTTGGAGTGACGCTTGGGTTGTTCTTCGATTACCTGCCTCACCGCCCCTTCTCGTCCCGGAATCGGTGGCACAACGCCAGGGTCTATCCCGGGCGTTTGATGAACTGGCTGATCATGGGTCAGAACTATCACTTGGTTCATCACCTCTGGCCGTCGATTCCCTGGTTTGAATACCGGCCTGCGTATCACGCAACCAAGCCAATCCTGGATGCCAAGGGATCTCCCCAGCGCCTCGGATTGTTCGAGACCAAGAGTGATCTCACGAATTTCCTCTACGACATCGTCCTGGGCGTGCGCAGCCATCGTCGCCGCCGCAGCAAGCTTCGTCCGATTGCTGGTTTACTGCCCTCGTTCAGGGCCCGTCGCCATGTGGTCGCGCTGCTGCACCGCACGGCCGTTTCCCCGCGTCGCTGAGGGCCGAAAGCCGAACTCGAGCTTGCAGTCGGCTCGCGTCGGATCAGTCCGCCAGGATTTTGGGAACGCGGAAGAAATCGCCTTCCCGCAGGGGCGCCTCATCCAGAAGCTGCTCGCGCACATCGGTGGGCACGACGGTGTCTTCGCGGGTCACGTTGACCACCTCAACGGCGCGGGTGGTGGCGGGCACCCCATCGGTATCGACCGCTTGCAGCTGGTCGACGTAGTCGAGGATTCGCTCGAGTTGACCGGTGTAGGTCGCGATTTTCTCATCGGGCAGATCCAGGCGAGCCAGCTTGGCCACCTTGCGGACGTCGTCGGCGCTGATGTTGCTCATGGGGTGAACCTAGCTGGCCGACTCGCTTAAAAAGCGCTCCAGATCAGTGACCAGACCCGTTGCGGCCACATCCAAAAAGCGGCGGCCGTCCTCGGCGGTGGCCAAGGAGGGATGGGAGCCCATCCGACCATCGGGGTGGCGGCGGCGGAAGTCCTCGGGGCTGTGAATGGGGCCCGCTGGGGCTGGGTCGGGCAGGGGTTTCTGCTTGCTCTCCAGGCTGGGCTCCAGCGCCAGGGTGATGGCGATTTCGCTGGGGGTCGCATGGTGCCCCTCCTTATCCCCGTAGAGCTCCCGGGCTAGGCCCATCGCCTCGGAGGTCATGAACCAGTTGGCGAGCTTGCAGCGCAGCTGAGGGGCATTGGGGAGGCCGCGGGCCGCGGCGGTGCCATAGGCCTGGGCAAAGGCGGCTTTGCAGGTGGCGATGTTTCCGCCATGGCCATTGATCACATAGATCCGCTCAAACCCATGGCGGGCCAAGGACAGAATCAGGTCGTGCAGGACCGCCAACAGGGTCGAGGGCTGCAGGCTCATGGTCCCGGCAAAGCCGAGATGGTGTTCGGCCATGCCAAAGGCCTGGGCGGGGGTCACCAGCACCCCCAGGCGCCGGCCGACTTCCAGGGCCACGGCTTCAGCTGTTAAGGCATCGGTGCCGATCGCTCCAGTGGGACCGTGCTGCTCGGTGGACCCCAGGGGAATGATCACCCCTTTGTTCTGCTGGAGATAGGCCTCCACTTCCGGCCAGCTCCGCAGCTGCAGTCGGATGTCTTCGGTGCTGTGAGCAACCACGGAGCTGGGGCGTGAGATCGGTTCAGTATCCCTAGGATTTGGGCGTCCGGCGGCCGTCCATGCTTCAGCGACGCCTTTACCGCTATCAATGCGAGAAACGGCCCATATGGGTGTTCTTGCGCGACCAGCAGCGTTGGATTGAAGAGGCGCTGGTTGTTGAGCTGGAGGGGGACCTGGTGACCCTGCGCTACGACGCTGAGGATGACGACGAGCTCCACAGCTGGGAGGAGACCGTCCGCCTGGATTCCATCGGCGCGGTCAGCACCCGCCTGGCCTACTTCAGTCGCTCCGCCTTGCCCGAGGACCTTGAGACCACCTCGGACTGCCCTCAGTCAGAGCGTCTCTCCAGCGAGAGCTAGGCGGCCTTAGTGGGCGGTGCCGTTGCCGTCGTACTTGTCGGTGTCGTAGTAGCCGCCCTTGGTCCCGAAGAAGAGGGTGGCCAGGACGAAGAGGCCGCTGCCGCCAATCAGGACCGTGGCAAGGGTGAAGCCGTCGGAGTGCATCGCAGGGGCCGAGCCGATGGCTTGATTCTGGCGTCCGTTTCGGCGGCCCGCAGCAACGGCTCGGTTAACTGTGATCAGAAGGTTGCGCGGATGGATGGAGCGTCACGTCCCAGCCCTGCCCCACGCCTTCTTCTGCCGTCCAGCGCAGGTCGTTGCCCCTGCGCTGATTGGCTGCAGGTTGGTGAAACGCCAAGCAGACGGCAGCCTGCTCTGGGGTGTGGTGGTGGAAACGGAGGCGTATTCCCAGGACGACCCCGCCTGCCACGGCTACCACCGCCGCTCCCCTAGCAACGAAACGCTCTTTGGTGAGCCAGGACGTTTTTACGTCTATGTGAGCTACGGCATCCACCACTGCGTGAACGTCGTGACCGACCGGGCGGACTGGGCCAATGGGGTCTTGCTTCGGGCCTTGGCTATCCCGGGGGAGCCCGAGCGGGTCGCCGCGGGTCCGGCTCTGCTGGCCCGTCGCTTTGGCCTCGACCGCAGCCACGACCGCTGCCCGAGCAGCCCGGAGCAGGGGCTTTGGTTTGCTCCAGCACCCGTCGCCTTTCGAGCCGATGACCTGGTTCAAACCAGTCGCATCGGCATCAGCCAGGGCCAGGACCTGCCTTGGCGCTGGTACCTGCGCAGCAGCCGCAGCATTAGTCGCCGTGCCAAGGGGGACCTCACCCCTGCTGTCGCGGAAGCCTGGGACGTGGCCTCTTGCTCCACGGGCTTCTAGCCTGCAGGTGACGCTTGCCGCAGACCTTGAGCGACTGGACCCATCGCCATGTGCTGGATCTGGCGGCCTTCTCGCTTGAGGACTACACCACTGTTTTAGAGCTGGCCCAGCGCTTTCGGGCGATGCCCACCAGTGGTGCCCGCAAGTTGCCGGCCCTGCAGGGCAAGCTCGTCACCACCCTTTTTTTTGAGCCCAGCACCCGCACCCGCAGCAGCTTTGAGCTGGCCGCCAAGCGATTGTCCGCGGATGTTCAGAGCTTCTCTCCTTCGTCCAGTTCCCTGAGCAAAGGCGAGAGCTTGCTCGACACGGTGCGCACCTACGTGGCCATGGGCGCCGACTTGCTCGTCGTGCGTCACCGCTGCACGGGGATTCCGGCGTCCTTGGCGAACGACCTGGATCTCAGCGGCGATCGCGTCGCGGTCCTCAATGGCGGCGACGGCTTGCACAGCCATCCCAGTCAGGGTCTGCTGGATCTCTTTTCGCTTGCGCGTCAGTTCAACCCGGACAACCCCACCCCGGAGGCCCTGCGGGGCCGGCGGATCGTGATCGTCGGCGACATCCTGCATTCCCGAGTAGCCCGCTCCAACCTTTGGGCGCTAACCGGGTGCGGTGCCGATGTGGTGCTCTGCGCGCCCGCCACCTTGCTGCCGCAGGCGTTTGAGCAGTTCGTCGATGCTCCCCCGCCCGGGCAGGCCAGCGATCCCGTGGCCCAGCGCGGTCGCATCAGCATTGAGCGCAATCTCGACCAGGCCTTGGCTGGCGCCGATGCCGTGATGACCCTGCGCCTGCAGAAGGAGCGGATGAACCAAAACCTGCTCACCAGCTTGGAGAGCTATCACCGCCGGTTTGGTCTCACCCATGAGCGCTTGCCAGGCAAGATTCCCGTCCTTCACCCCGGCCCGGTGAACCGTGGGGTCGAGATGAGCGGCGCGCTGGTCGATGATCCGTCCCTATCCCTGGTGGAGGAGCAGGTCACCAATGGCATCCCGATTCGGATGGCACTGCTCTATCTCCTGGCCGCCGGCTAGCTCAGAGCAGCTTGAAGCCCTCCAGCAGTAGGCCGTAGCAAAAGCCCATGCGGCTCATGTCCAGGAGCTGCAGCCCCAATCGATTGCTGGTCTTGCGCAGCAGTGGACCACGCAGGCGGATCGCCGCTTCGATGGCCAAGACGCAGAGGAGCGCCGCAGGGGGGTCCAGAAACGAGCGCGCACCGGTCAGGGTGGCGATGGCGTTCCCCAGGAAAAAGGTGCTGAGCAGCACGATCAGCAGCACCGAGAGCCGCCGCCAGGGGTTGCTCGCCCAGCGCTCCAGGCGCGGCCAGGCACCGCCGAGGTTGCGCTGCAGCCGGGTGCGTTGGGGTGGGGGCAGCAGGGTCAGGGGAGGCGTCGCCGGCAGATGGACTGAGGTTTACCGCAGGGGCACTAAAAAAGCCCGGGTTTCCCCGGGCTTGACGGATGAGCTCAGCTCACTTGTCGCCATCTTTGGCTTTGCGGCTGCCTTTTCCTTCAAGGAGTTCCAGCAGCGCTTCCATCTGGGCCATCACGCCGCGCACTTCGCCGGCTTCAGGCAGCAGGCCGTCTTCCATGACGCCTTGGTGCATCTCGCGCAGCTCTTGGCGGATGTAACGCAGGTGGCTCACCACTTGCTCGCGCTTCGACTGCGACATGAGCAGGAAAGGGTTTGAAAGCTAAACCCTTCTACCCCATCGCCTTTTAGCAGAGACCGGGCTACGGCCAGCGCGCCAAACCCCACAGGGGTGACCGGGCTTTTTACTTCTGGCCGAATTTCGCCTTCGCGCTTTCAAAAAAAGTTTCGTCGATCAGATCCAGGCCGGCTTCGCTGGCCATGGCTTCGATGCGCTTACGGGCGGCAGGGCGCACAAAAAAGGGGATCTCCTTGAGCTTGGCCTCGGCCTCTAGTTTCCAGTTCATGGCCAGATCCGCAGAGGGATTTCAAGGGTGGATGGAGAATAGGGGACTCGAACCCCTGACCTCTGCGGTGCGATCGCAGCGCTCTACCAGCTGAGCTAATTCCCCTCAAGACCAGGAAGAATCCTTGTCCTGGCCAGAACTTATCAGTCTTCAACGGCCATGACCGATTCCCCCTCCATCACCCCCGAGTTGATCGCGGCGCAGACCGAGGCCTCCATGCAGGACTTGGGGCGGCGTCTCGATGAGGACGACTACCCCTCCCCGTTTGCCGCGTTGAACGATTGGCACCTGCTGCGGGCTGTCGCCATTCACCGTCCAGAGCTGGCTCGCCCCTACGTGCACTTGGTCGATCAAGAACCCTTTGATGAGGACTGAGATCCCGGTTGATCCCCTCAAGGGGCGGCGTGTTCTGGTGGGGATCAGCGGCAGCATCGCCGCGGTCAAGCTTCCACTGGTGGTCAGCGCCCTGGCGAAGCGTGGCGCTGAGGTCCGTTGTGTTCTCACTCCCAGTGCGGCGCAGCTGGTCAGCCCCGGCGCGCTCGCCAGCCTGAGCCGTCAGCGCTGCTACCTCGACGCCGATCAGTGGAGTCACACCGCCGCGCGTCCCCTGCATGTGGAGCTGGCGGAGTGGGCTGAACTGGTGCTCCTGGCTCCGCTCTCCGCGACCAGCCTCGGGCGTTGGGTCTATGGACTCGGGGACACCCTCTTGGCGTCGCTGTTGCTGGCCACGGAAGCGCCGGTGTTGGCGGCAGCGGCCATGAACACCGCCATGTGGAGTTCCCCTGGGGTGCATCGCAATTGGCAGGCCCTCCAGGACTTTGAGCGGGTGTTGCCGTTGGGCCCCGCTGACGGTCTGCTGGCCTGTGATCGGGAGGGGGCTGGACGCATGGCGGAGCCGGCCTCCCTGCTGCTCGCCCTGGAGTCCCTGGCGCTCTGGGGCTGGCAGCGCGATTGGCAGGGACGTCGCCTGCTCGTGAGCGCGGGGCCCACGCGGGAGTGGCTGGATCCAGCCCGCTGCATCAGCAATCCCAGCACCGGACGAATGGGGGTGTTGTTGGCCCAGGCGGCCCGTCTACGTGGCGCCGAGGTGGATCTGGTCCATGGCCCTCTGCAGGTCGAGCCGGCTTGGCTCGAGGGCTTGCGCTGCCATCCGGTGGAGACTGGAGCGGAGCTTCAGCGTTCCTTAGAGGAGCTCCAGCCCCAGGCCAGTGCCATTGCCATGGCTGCGGCCGTGGCGGACCACCGCCCGAAGCAGCGCTTTAGCGAGAAGCCCGACAAACAGGCCTTGGCGGATGCCATGGGGGCGGGCTGGGAGTCCGTGCCTGACGTGCTGCGCGCCCTGGTGGATCGTCGCCTTGCTGGTCAGGCGATCCTTGGCTTTGCGGCCCACACCGGTGATGTCCTGCCGCAGGCCCAGGCCAAGTTTGCGCGCAAGGGCTGTGATCTGTTGTTCGCCAACCCCATTGACGCAGCGGGGGCGGGTTTCGGCAGCCTCTCCAACGAAGGCTGGATCCTGGGCCCAGGAGCGGCGGTGGAGCGCGTTGAACCGATGGGCAAGCTCGCCTTGGCCCACCGGCTCTTGAGTGCTCTTGCTACGGCTTCAGGCGGCCAGGGCTGAGTCGTCGTCGTTCTGCAGCAGGTCCATAAAGGTCCGCAGCTGCAGCCGGGGGATGTAGGGCCATCCGCCGCTCTTCTCCATGCCCTTCAGCAGGTTGAAGAGCTCGCCGCGATCGGAGGGAAGGCTCGAGCGGAACGCACCGTCTTGGATGGTGCGGTGTAGTTCCTCCAGGCGCCGAAGCAGGAGCAGCAGGGCTTGGGCTTCGCCATCCACCTCGGCGGCCAGTTCTTCCAGGCTCTCCAGCTCGGAACTCAGCCGGGCCTCCCAGTCGCCTCGGACCAGGCTGTCGTCGATCTGAGAGGTGTTGCTGGCGTCGCTCATACAGGGATTAATTCAGCCGCTCTCGCATACAGGTTGTTGAGAGCCGCGACATGGTACGCGGAATGGGCGTTTTGCACCGGTAGTATCCCGATCGGGCCTACCCCATCCCTGAGGTTTTCCCCGCCAGACCGGTTTCTCCCCCATGCGTTTCCGTCCTTTGCTGGCCGTCGTGCTGGCCCTTTGCCTGACCCTCGTGACCGCTTGCAGTGGCGGTGCGAAGGCTGTTGATCGGGCCGATCTGACCTACGACGACATCCACAACACCGGTCTGGCCAACGATTGCCCGACCCTTCCCGACTCCGCCCGCGGCTCTATCGCCCTCGACAGCAACACCAAGTACGAGTTGCGCGAGGTCTGCATGCACCCCGCTGAGGTGTATGTGAAGGGCGAGCCCGCCAACAAGCGTCAGGAGGCCCAGTTTGTGGCCACCAAAATCCTGACCCGCTTCACCACGAGCCTTGACCAGGTCTATGGCGACCTGTCCGTCACCGGTAACGGCGTCAACTTCAAGGAGATGGGCGGTATCGACTTCCAGATCGTCACCGTGCTGCTGCCCGGTGGTGAGGAAGTCCCCTTCACCTTCTCCTCGAAGGAGCTCGACGCCACCGCTGAAGGCGCTGCCATCAGCACCAGCACCGACCTCAACGGTGCCTATCGCGTCCCCAGCTACCGCACCTCCAACTTCCTGGATCCCAAGGGCCGCGCGCTGACCACCGGCGTTCAGTACGCCCAGGGTCTGGTCGCTCTGAACGGTCAGGACGACGAACTGGCCCGCGAGAACAGCAAGCGCTACATCGACGGCACCGGTGAGATGAATCTCTCCATCACCAAGGTGGATGCCTCCACCGGTGAGTTCGCCGGCGTCTTCACCGCTGTCCAGCCCTCTGACACCGACATGGGCAGCCATGACCCCGTCGACGTCAAGATCGTTGGCCAGCTCTACGGCCGGCTCGAGAAGGCCTGATCGTCTTTTCGGACTCAGAACGCTTGATCAGGGGGCTCTTCGGAGCCCCTTTTTTTATGGCGTTTCGAGTGCTCTGGGAGAATCGCCGGCATTGGATCCACTCCCCGTTGCCATGACCACCGCAGCCGCTGCACCCCGTCAGGGTTTGATCGCTCCCCACGGCGGCACGCTTGTGGACCTGCGGGTGCCTGAAGCCCAGCGGGAAGCGGCGAAGGCTGGCGTGGATCACGTGGTCGAGTGCTCCGATCGCAACGCCTGCGACATCGAGCTGCTGATGGTGGGTGGTTTCTCACCCCTGCGCGGCTTCATGCACCAGGACGACTACCTGTCGGTGGTCGAGAAGAACCGCACCACCAGCGGCCTTCTCTTTGGTCTGCCGATCGTGATGGACACCGATCGCGACGACATCGCCGTTGGTCAGAAGCTGCTGCTGACCTACCGCGGTCAAGAGCTCGCCGTGATGACGGTGGAGAGCAAGTGGGAGCCCGATAAGGCCCGTGAGGCGGTTGGCTGCTACGGCACCTCCTCCCTGGAGCATCCCGCGGTGAAGATGATCGCCACCGAGCGCGGTCGCTTCTATCTGGGTGGTTCGATTCAAGGCCTGGAGCTGCCCGAGCGCGTCTTCCCTTGCAAGACCCCCGCTGAGGTGCGCGCGAACCTGCCCGAGGGTCAGGACGTGGTGGCCTTCCAGTGCCGGAACCCCATCCACCGTGCGCACTACGAGCTCTTCACCCGGGCCCTCGATGCCACCAATGTGAGTGAGCAGGGCGTGGTCCTGGTGCACCCCACCTGCGGCCCCACCCAAGACGACGACATCCCCGGTGCCGTTCGCTTCCAGACCTACGAGCGTCTGGCCGCTGAGGTGAACAACCCCCGCATCCGCTGGGCTTACCTGCCCTATTCGATGCACATGGCTGGGCCCCGTGAGGCGCTGCAGCACATGATCATCCGCAAGAACTACGGCTGTACCCACTTCATCATTGGCCGCGACATGGCCGGCTGTAAGTCCTCCATCAGCGGTGAGGACTTCTATGGCCCCTACCAGGCCCAGGACTTCGCCCGCGAGAATGCTCCGGAGCTGGGAATGGAGACGGTCCCGTCCTTGAACCTGGTGTACACCGAGGAAGAGGGCTACGTGACCGCCGAACACGCCGATGCCCGTGGCCTGCACGTCCGCAAGCTCAGCGGCACCCAGTTCCGCCAGATGCTGCGCGGCGGCGAAGAAATCCCCGAGTGGTTCGCCTTCAAGAGCGTCGTCGAGGTTCTGCGCTCAGCTGCCTGAGTCCGGTTAACATTCCTTAATCACTGTCCTCGATCAAGCGGAGAACCAAGTGAAGAAGCGCTGGCGCAATGCGGGGCTTTATGTCCTCTTAGCCGTAGTAGTGATCGCCGTGGGTACGGCGTTCCTGGATCGTCCTGATCCCGCCAATGCGCCGCGCACACTGCGCTACAGCGACTTCGTGGAAGCCGTTGAAGCCAATGAGGTGTCACGGGTTCTGATCGCTCCCGATCGCGGCACGGCCCAAGTGGTCGAGAACGACGGCCAGCGCGCCGTGGTCAACCTCGCCCCCGACAAGGATCTGCTGAAGCTCCTTGAGGGGCACAAGGTCGACATCGCTGTCGAACCTTCCCGTCAGCCCCAGGCATGGCAGCAGGCTCTTGGTTCCCTGATCTTCCCCCTGCTCCTGCTGGGTGGTCTCTTCTTCCTCTTGCGTCGTGCCCAGGGCGGTGGCGGGAACCCCGCCATGAACTTCGGCAAGAGCAAGGCCCGGGTTCAGATGGAGCCCGAAACCCAGGTCACCTTTGGTGATGTGGCCGGCATTGAAGGCGCCAAGCTCGAGCTGACCGAGGTCGTCGACTTCCTCAAGAACCCCGATCGCTTCACCGCCGTCGGCGCCAAGATTCCCAAGGGTGTCCTGCTGGTGGGCCCTCCGGGTACCGGTAAGACCCTGTTGGCCAAGGCCGTCGCTGGCGAGGCCGGTGTGCCTTTTTTCTCGATCTCCGGTTCGGAGTTCGTCGAGATGTTCGTGGGTGTCGGTGCCAGCCGGGTGCGCGACCTGTTCGAGCAGGCCAAGAAGAACGCCCCTTGCATCGTCTTCATTGACGAGATCGACGCCGTGGGTCGTCAGCGTGGCGCTGGCCTCGGCGGCGGCAACGACGAGCGGGAACAGACCCTCAACCAGCTCCTCACGGAGATGGACGGCTTTGAGGGCAACACCGGCATCATCATCGTTGCGGCCACCAACCGCCCCGACGTGTTGGATGCGGCGCTGATGCGCCCCGGTCGCTTCGACCGTCAGGTGGTTGTGGATCGTCCCGACTACGCCGGCCGTCTGCAGATCCTTGGTGTCCATGCCCGCGGCAAGACCCTCTCCAAGGACGTCGATCTCGACAAGATTGCGCGCCGCACTCCCGGTTACACCGGTGCTGATCTCGCCAACCTTCTGAACGAGGCCGCCATCCTCGCGGCTCGCCGTCAGCTCACCGAAGTCTCCATGGATGAGGTGAACGACGCGATTGAACGGGTCATGGCCGGCCCTGAGAAGAAGGACAGGGTGATGAGCGAGAAGCGCAAGCGTCTCGTGGCCTATCACGAGGCCGGCCACGCTCTAGTGGGTGCCTTGATGCCGGACTACGACCCGGTGCAGAAGATTTCGATCATTCCCCGCGGTAACGCGGGTGGTCTGACCTTCTTCACCCCGAGTGAAGAGCGGATGGAATCGGGTCTCTATTCCCGTGCCTACCTGCAGAACCAGATGGCCGTTGCCCTCGGCGGTCGCGTTGCCGAGGAGATCGTCTACGGAGAAGACGAGGTCACCACGGGTGCCTCCAACGACCTCCAGCAGGTCGCCCGTGTTGCTCGTCAGATGGTCACCCGCTTCGGTATGAGTGATCGCCTTGGTCCCGTGGCCCTCGGCCGCAGCCAGGGCGGCATGTTCCTGGGGCGTGACATCGCTTCCGAGCGTGATTTCTCCGAGGACACCGCTGCCGCCATCGACGAAGAGGTCAGCCTGCTGGTGGCTGAGGCCTACAAGCGGGCGATCGCAGTGCTCAACGGCAACCGCAGCGTGCTCGATGAGCTCGCCGAGATGCTGGTGGAGCGCGAGACCGTCGATGCTGAGGATCTGCAAGAGCTGCTGATCCGCAGTGACGTCCGCGTTGCCGAATACGTCTGAGGCCTGGGCCTCAGATCCCTCGGGCCTCCTGAGGGGACTGCACCGCCAGCCTGTGCTGGCGGTGCTTCGTGTGTCTGAGCGTCGTCTGGCTGAAGCCCAGCTCAGCCAACTGATGGATGCTGGTCTGCAGCATGTCGAGCTCGCTGTCGCCCTGACCCCAGCCTGGGTCGATCTGGCGATCGACCTGCGTGAACGCTTTCCCGCACTTCGGCTTGGCGCGGCGTCGGTCCGCTGTTTCCAGGGCCTGGTCGCCGCGCAAGCCGCCGGTCTGGACTATGTCGTCTCTCCGATTCTTGAGCCGCAACTCTTGGCGCAAGCCCGTCAGGACGGCATCACCCTGATTCCTGGCGTATACACCCCATCGGAAGTGGCCCAGGCCCAAGCGCTCGGGGCGCCAGCGGTGAAGCTGTTCCCCGCCAGCAGTGTTGGCCCGAGCTATTGGAGCTCGCTGGCGGGCCCCCTCTCGCCATTGCCCTATTGCATTGCAGCTGGAGGGTTGTCGGCCCTGGATGCACGGCTCTGGCTGGAGTCGGGCGTCGACGCAGTCGCCTTGGGGGGCAGCCTCTTTGAGACGTCTACGGCTCCCGGCGAGTCCGTGAAACTGCGGCCGGGGTTGACCACCCTTTTGGCATGGCTCGAGCAGCGCGCCAATGACGCTTTGTTGTCAGATTGAGACCAGAGTGTTACTCATGAGATAGACGTCTTTCGATGCATGTCTCAACTCACCATCAAGTTGAGCGATAAAGCTGATGCTCTGATCGCTCAGCTCCAAAAGGAGATCTTCAACCGCAGGCGCAAAAAAGTCACCGCCGCTGGGGTTGTCGAAACCCTGGTTGAAAGCGGTGCCAAGTCGCAATCCGACAAGCGCTTCGCGACCTCCTGGAAAAACCTCATTTCCGACATCGAGAAAGCAGCCAAATTGGCTAACGCCCATGGCGCCAAGCCGGCCAATCTCTCGGATGCGGAATGGGCGCTGATCCTGAGCCACCGCAGTCGCACCACGATCAGCAAGGCCGCTCCAAAGAAAGCAGCCCCCAAAAAGGCGTCGGCCAAAAAGGCATCGGCAACCACCACCAAGCGGCCCGCCGCCAAAGCGAAGCCCGCAGCTGTGAAGAAGGCCGCCCCCAAGAAAGCGGCTAGCACCGCAGCGAAGGCCAAGCCCGCTGCAGCGGCGAAATCCAAGGTGGCTCCGAAGGCCAAGCCCGTCGCCAAAAAAGCCGCCCGTAACCCGGTGAAGAAGACCGGTGCGACCCGCGGTGGTTCAGTGGCGAAGCGGATGGCAAAGGCCGTCGGCCGCTTGGGTGGGGCCCCCTCCACCAATGGCGCCGGTCAGCTGACCAGCGTGCGTTGAGCCCTCGTCACCAGAGGCTGCACTGACCCTGCTGCCTCAGCAGGTGGTCCGCCAGAACAAGGGCGACCATCGCTTCCACCATCGGCACGGCCCTGGGCAATACGCAGGGGTCGTGCCGACCTTTTGCTTCCAGGGTCGTCGCCTCACCGCGCGCATTAATCGTCTGCTGCGCCTTGCGGATCGTCGCCGTCGGCTTGAAGGCCACGCGAATCACGATTGATTCGCCGTTGCTGATGCCCCCCTGAATCCCGCCGGAATTGTTGGTGGCGGTGTGCAGGCTCCCGTCGGCGGTGGGGAGGAAGGCGTCGTTGTGCTCACTGCCCTTGAGCAAGGTCCCGGCAAAGCCCGATCCAATCTCAAAGCCCTTGGTGGCGGGCAGCGACATCACCGCCTTGGCCAGATCCGCTTCGAGCTTGTCGAAGACGGGCATGCCCAATCCGGCGGGGACGCCGCGGACGACACATTCGATGACGCCACCGCAGGAGTCGCCTTCGCGGCCAATCGCTTCGATGCGCTCGATCATCCTTTCGGCAACGGCACCATCGGGACAGCGCACGATGTTGCTTTCAACGGCATCGAGGGTCACGGCCGCTGGATCGATCGGCGCCTCGATGTCGTGAATGCGCTTGACCCAGGCCACGACTTCGGTGCCGTTGGCTTTGTTCAGCAGCTGTTTGGCAATCGCACCGGCGGCCACGCGGCCGATTGTTTCCCGGGCTGAAGCCCGTCCGCCGCCGCTGCGGGCCTGAATGCCGTACTTGGCCTGGTAGGTGGCGTCGGCATGGGAGGGGCGGAAGGCCACCTCCATTTCCTTGTAGTCCTGCGGACGCTGGTCCTTGTTGCGGACCACCATCGCAATCGGGGTGCCCAGGGTGACCCCGTCGAGCAGGCCGCTTAGGATTTCGACCCGGTCGTCTTCCTTGCGCGGGGTGGTGATCTTGCTCTGGCCCGGTTTGCGCCGATCCAGGTCGTTCTGGATCGCGTCCAGGTCGAGGTCCAATCGCGGCGGACAGCCCTCCACGATCACGCCAACACCGCCGCCGTGCGATTCGCCGAAGGTGCTGATGCGGAAGAGATCGCCGAAGCTGCTTCCCATGGGCTGAGTGCGCTGAAGCGAGCCTACAAACTGGGCTTTGGTTGCAGCAGCGTCCCGTCTTGAGGAAGCAGGAGCGAGCGGCGTTGATCATGCGCCGCCTTGAAGAGCACTACCCCGAGACGCCGGTTCCTCTGGACCACAGCGATCCCTTCACCTTGTTGATTGCGGTGCTCCTTAGCGCCCAATGCACGGACAAAAAGGTCAATGAGGTCACCCCGGCGTTGTTCGCCGCTGGACCAACGCCCCAGGCCATGGCTGCTTTACCGGAGGCCGAGATCCTGGGCTACATCCGTCAGCTGGGTCTCGCGAAAACCAAAGCGCGCAACGTCAAGCGTCTTGCGGAGTTGTTGCTTGAGCGCCACGGGGGTGCAGTCCCCGCCAGTTTTGCCGCACTGGAGGCGCTCCCCGGAGTGGGCCATAAGACCGCCAGCGTGGTGATGGCTCAGGCCTTTGGTGTGCCCGCTTTTCCCGTTGACACCCACATTCATCGCCTGGCCCAACGTTGGGGCTTGAGCAGTGGCGAGAACGTCGCGCGTACCGAGACGGATCTCAAGCGCCTCTTCCCCAAGGACGCTTGGAACAAGCTCCACCTGCAGATCATCTTTTACGGGCGTGAGTTCTGCACGGCCCGCGGTTGTGATGGACGGGTTTGTCCCCTCTGCCAAGAGCTCTATCCCAAGCGACGCAAGCCCGTCCTTTGGCAGAAGGCCTAGGGCCCTTGCCGCAATGGCTCGCACCAGTCGCGGATGAGCTTGCTGCTGCTCACGCTCTGGCGCGGGTAACTGCTGATGCTCGCCAATTCAGCGAGCGCGTCGATAAAGGCGCTGGGGAGAGCGTCTGCGAGCCAGCTGCAGCCGCCGCTTAGGTAGTTGCCCCGTTGGCGCCAACCTCCCAACACAAGAGCCGCGATGAGGAGGAGTTGAAGGCTGCGCTTCATCGCTGCAGTCTGTCGGTCTCTGCAAGCCCAAACAACAAAAAGCCCCCGCGAAAGCGGGGGCTTTTGATTCAACACTCCTCGAAGTTCGAGAAGAAGCTGAATCTTGGGGTTCAGCCTCAGCCGATGGCGGGAGCAGTCAGAGCCACGGGGGTGGACTCAGCAGCAGCCAGGTCGAGGGGGAAGTTGTGAGCGTTGCGCTCGTGCATCACTTCCATACCGAGGTTGGCGCGGTTCAGCACGTCAGCCCAGGTGTTCAGCACACGACCCTGGGAATCCAGGATCGACTGGTTGAAGTTGAAGCCGTTCAGGTTGAACGCCATGGTGCTAACGCCCAGGGCGGTGAACCAGATACCAACCACAGGCCAGGCAGCCAGGAAGAAGTGCAGGCTGCGGCTGTTGTTGAAGGAGGCGTATTGGAAGATCAGGCGACCGAAGTAACCGTGGGCAGCCACGATGTTGTAGGTCTCTTCCTCTTGGCCGAACTTGTAGCCGTAGTTCTGGGACTCGCTCTCGGTGGTTTCACGCACCAGGGAGGAGGTCACCAGGGAGCCGTGCATGGCGGAGAACAGGGAACCACCGAACACACCAGCCACACCAAGCATGTGGAAGGGGTGCATCAGGATGTTGTGCTCAGCCTGGAACACCAGCATGTAGTTGAAGGTGCCGGAGATGCCCAGGGGCATGGCGTCCGAGAAGGAGCCCTGACCGAAGGGATACACCAGGAACACTGCGGAAGCAGCAGCCACGGGTGCGCTGTAAGCAACGCAGATCCAGGGGCGCATGCCGAGGCGGTAGGAGAGTTCCCACTCACGACCCATGTAGGCGTAGATGCCGATGAGGAAGTGGAAAACAACCAGCTGGAAAGGACCGCCGTTGTACAGCCACTCGTCGAGGCTGGCGGCTTCCCAGATGGGATAGAAGTGCAGGCCGATGGCGTTGCTGGAGGGGATAACAGCACCAGAGATGATGTTGTTTCCGTAGATCAGGGAGCCAGCAACAGGCTCACGGATGCCGTCGATGTCGACGGGGGGTGCTGCGATGAACGCAACGATGAAGCAGATGGTGGCGGCCAGCAGGCAGGGAATCATCAGAACGCCGAACCAACCCACATAGAGGCGGTTGTCGGTGCTGGTGACCCACTCGCAGAACTGGTTCCACGCAGAAGCGCCTTGGCGCTGCTGGATGGTGGTCGTCATGAGTACGGGAAAGAAAGGCCTTGCGCGAACGCTTGGCGGTTAGGGAAGGACAGGTCGGTAACCCGCCCTGCCAGCGCCAATGTAACGGATGTTTGCGCCACATTGCGACGCGTTAACGCGTTCTCAGGCTCCGGGCTCCCTCAGCGCTCCTAATCGGTGACATCAGCTCCCCTTTTCAGTGCTTCTCCGGTGGTATCTGTTCCGGTCGTCACCTGGAGCCCCAGCGTCACGCTGGTGCCCACCCACGGCTGTTTCAACCGTTGCGGCTACTGCAGCTTTCGCGTTGATCCGGATTCAGCCGTTCCTCTATCGCTTGAGGTTGCTCAGCGCCAGCTTGCTCAGCGGCCGGATGCCGCCGAGGTGTTGCTCCTCAGTGGTGAGGAGGCCCCGGGTTCGCCGCGTCGCGGTGCCTGGTTCGACCGCCTACTGCAGTTCAGCCAGCTCGCCCTGGCTCAAGGACGGTTGCCCCACACCAATGCCGGTCCCCTGAGTGCCAGAGAGATGGCGTGCCTTGGCCGCTCCAACCCCTCGCTTGGCTTGATGCTCGAAGGCCTTGGGCCGGCCTACGCCCCGTTGCATGCCCACGCCCCCAGTAAACGGCTGGAGGTTCGCTTGGCCCAGCTCGAGCAGGCCGGCCGCTTGGGCATTCCCTTCACGACGGGACTCTTGCTGGGGGTGGGTGAAACCCGTGCCGATCGTTTGGATGCCCTTGTAGTCCTTCGCGATCTGCAGCTGCGGTGGGGACATCTTCAGGAGGTGATCCTTCAGCCATGGCGCCCCGATGGCACCTCCGCCGTTGCCCTCACTGCCCAGGAGCAGGGAGATCTGTTGGAGCTGATTGCGGCGGCCCGTGCGTTGCTGCCGCCGGAGGTCCATCTCCAGACGCCCCCGAACCTTTGGCCCCTGGAAGGGCTTCCGGCTGCGCTGGCCGCTGGTATTGATGACCTCGGCGGAATCGATCTGGCCGATGTGATCAATCCGGCCTATCCGCAGCCAAGGGTTGAAGCCCTGCGGGCGGTGGTGGAGGCGTCCGGCCGGCAACTCGCACCCCGGACCTGTGTCCACCGCCAGTGGTGGCCGCGCTTGCCCCATGGCCTGAGGAGAACGGTCGCGCGGGTTGATCAAACCCTCCAGCAACGTTGGGCAACAGCTGCTTGTTAGCGTCCAACTTCGCCACGGGCGTCGCAGCTTGAGACCACTACCGCCAGCTGATCAGCGGGTGTTGCTCGTGCGGCTCCCCTGCAATCCAATCTTTCCGATCGGGCCGGTCTACCTGGCCGATCACCTGCACAAGCAGTTCCCGGATTTGCCGCAGCAGATCCTTGATCTGGCGGCCGTCCCACTCTTGGATGTCGAGGCTGTCCTGCTGGAGCGCATCGAGAGCTTCCGGCCCACGGTTCTGGTGTTCTCGTGGCGGGACATTCAGATCTATGCCCCGGTGGATGGCCGCGGTGGCAATCCGCTCCAGAACTCCTTCGAGGTCTTCTACGCCCTGAATCCGGTCCGCCGGCTGCGCGGTGCCTTCGGCGGCTTACGCCTGATGGCTTCGTTCTATGGAGAGCTCTGGCGCAATCTGCGCCTGGTGCGCCGTGGCTTGAAGCGGGCGCGGCGCCATCACCCCGGGGCCCAGGCGGTTCTGGGCGGCGGCGCCGTCAGTGTCTTCTACGAACAGCTCGGCAAACGTCTCCCCCGCGGCACCGTCGTCTCCGTCGGTGAGGGTGAGCCGCTGTTGGAGAAGCTCCTGCGCGGGGAGTCCCTCGCGAACGAGCGCTGTTTCCTGGCGGGAGACGCGCCACGGCCGGGTCTGATTCACGAGCAGCCCTCCGGCATGGAGAAGACGGCCTGCGACTACGACTACATCGCCTCGATCTGGCCGCAGCTCGATTGGTACCTCGACGGCGGCGACTTCTACGTCGGTGTTCAGACCAAGCGGGGCTGCCCCCACAACTGCTGCTACTGCGTCTACACGGTCGTTGAGGGCAAGGCGGTCCGGGTTAATCCCGTCGATGAGGTGATCGCTGAGATGCATCAGCTCTATCGGCGCGGGGTTCGCGGTTTCTGGTTCACCGATGCCCAATTCATCCCGGCCCGTCGCTACATCGACGACGCCAAGGAGCTGCTGCGGGCGGTGAAGGCCCAGGGCTGGAGCGATATTCGCTGGGCGGCCTACATCCGAGCCGACAACCTCGACGCCGAGCTCGCCCAGCTGATGGTCGAGACCGGCATGGACTACTTCGAGATCGGCATCACCTCGGGATCCCAGGAGCTCGTGCGCAAGATGCGGATGGGCTACAACCTGCGTACCGTCCTCGAGAACTGCCGCCTGCTCGCCGAGGCCGGGTTCCGGGAACACGTCTCGGTCAACTACTCGTTCAACGTCATCGACGAACGGCCCGAGACGATCCGCCAAACCGTCGCCTACCACCGCGAGCTGGAGCGGATTTTTGGCGCCGACAAGGTGGAGCCAGCGATCTTTTTCATCGGCCTGCAGCCCCACACCCATCTCGAGCAGTACGGCTTCGATCAGGGGCTGATTAAGCCCGGCTACAACCCGATGAGCATGCTGCCCTGGACGGCGCGGCAACTCCTTTGGAATCCTGAACCGATGGGCAGCACCTTTGGCCGCATCTGTTTGGAAGCCTTTGAGCGCAATCCCGCAGATTTCGGTCGCACCGTGATGGATTTGCTCGAGCGCGACTACGGCACCGCTCCCCTCGAAGAAGCGCTGCGCGCTCCCGTTGAAGGCCGAAAGGCCTTGGCGACGGCGACCCGCTAACTCAGCGCCACCAGCGGCGACGTACCAGGATTAAGCCCGCCAGGCCTGCCCAGCCGAGCAAGCCGCCGATGGGGTTGGGGCTGACGCCTCCCGGACCGAGCAGCCAGGCCGGACCGGCCTCCGGCACGCTGATCAGGCCGGCTTGGAGGGCAAACCAGCCGCCGACCAGTCCGCCGTGGAGTCCCACCGAGCCCCACAGCGCACCGTGATCGGCGCGTCGTTGCAGGGCCAAGGCAAGTCCTAGGAGCACCAGCCCCACCAGCAAGCCGATGGCTTCGAAGCCGGGAAGCTGATACCAGGGATGCACCAGGGCAAAGAAGGCGGCCTGCAGCCCGATCGCCCGCTGCCGCCCCCCGAGCAGCTCCAGCTCACCCCAGAGCCAACCCCGGAAGAGCAATTCCTCGGCAAAGCCCACCCCCAGCAGCAGGGCGATGGCATTCAGGAGTTCTCCTGAGGTGATCTGGCCTTGCCAGTGGCTTTGACCACTGAGCAGAAGGACGACCACCACGCCAAAGAGCAGTCCGGCCGCTTTCAGCAAGCCCCGCAGGAAAGCGCGCAGGCCGGCCGCCGCAGGCAGGACAACCCCCAGCGTCCGCCAGGGATGCTCAACGCCCCAGCCCTGGCGTAGGCGCCAAGGGAGGGTGAGCAGCAGCAGCACCAGCGCGAAGGCAACCCCAGCCAGGTCCACCTGGTCGGGGCGCCATTGGGGAAAGAGCAACGCCAGAGGCCTGGCACTCAACCAACCCAGCCCGTAGAGCACGGGCACATAGAGGAGCGTTCCCCACCAGTGCAACGTCGATCTGGTGGGGGCCTCCATCACTCTTCGGGCTCGATCGTGCTCGTGAGGCCCTTGGCCTTGAGGGTTTCGCTGTAAAACTCCGCCGGCTCGATATCGCAAACGATCACGAGGCCCACACCGGTGTTGTGGGCCTCCATCATCACGGCGATGGCGTCCTGCTCACTGAGGGAGGGCACCACCTGCCGCAGGGTGGACACCACGTATTCCATGGTGTTCACCGGGTCGTTGTGGAGCAGCACCTTGTAGCGGGGCGAGGGTTTGCGCACCCGCTCCGGCGCTTTCTCCATCACAGCGGCGCCACCGCTTTCGCGGCCAGGCGCCTGAGTTGATCGGATCATCCTGATCAGCTCCGGCATGACGAGGTAGGGACTTTAGGCAGCTCCTTAGGCCGCAGCTGCGGTGGGGGTCAGGGCTTCCTTGATCCGGCGCATGGCTTCATTGACGTTCTCGCGGCTGTTGAAGGCCGAAAGACGGAAGTAGCCCTCGCCGGCGGCACCAAAACCACTGCCGGGGGTGCCGACCACGTTGGCCTTGTTGAGGAGCAGATCGAAGAAGCCCCAGGAATCAACGCCTGCGGGGGTTTTGATCCAGACGTAGGGGGCCTGCTCGCCGCCGTAGACCGTCAGGCCTGCAGCGCTGAGTTCGCGGCGAATGATGGCGGCGTTCTCCATGTAGAAGCTGATCAGCCCCTTCACCTGGGCCTGACCTTCAGCGGAGTAGACCGCTTCGGCGCCCCGCTGAACGATGTAGCTGACACCGTTGAACTTGGTGCACTGGCGGCGGTTCCAGAGGCCCCAGAGTTCCACCTTTTCGCCGTTGGCCGCCGTGCCCATCAGGCCGCGGGGCACCACGGTCAGGGCGCAGCGGGTGCCGGTGAAGCCGGCGTTCTTGGAGAAGGAGCGGAACTCAATGGCGCATTCGCGGGCGCCCTCGATCTCATAGATGGAGTGGGGCAGCGAGGGGTCCTGAATGAAGGCCTCATAGGCCGCGTCAAACAGGATCAAGGCGTCGTTGGCTCGGGCGTAGTCAACCCAGGCCTTGAGCTGCTCCTTGGAGGCCACCGCACCGGTGGGGTTGTTGGGGAAGCACAGGTAGATCAGATCCACCTTCTCGCTGGGGATCTGGGCCGTGAAGCCGTTGTCGGCGCTGATGGGTAGGTAGGTCAGACCGCCGTACTGGCCGGCGTCATCGGCATCACCCGTGCGGCCTGCCATGACGTTGCTGTCGACGTACACCGGGTAGACGGGATCCGTGACGGCGATGCGGTTGCCGGTGCCAAGGATGTCGAGGATGTTCGAGCTATCGCACTTGGAGCCGTCGGAGACGAAGATCTCCTCGGCGCTGATGGTGCAGCCGCGGGCTTGGAAATCGTGGCTGGCGATCTTCTCGCGTAGCCAGGCGTAGCCCTGCTCGGGGCCGTACCCGTGGAAGCCTTCACGGGTCCCCATCTCGTCGATGGCCGACTTCATGGCGTTGCGGCAGGCCTCCGGTAGCGGCTCGGTGACATCGCCAATGCCCAGGCGAATGATCGGAGCGGTGGGATTGGCTTCGCTGAAGGCCTTGACGCGACGAGCGATCTCCGGGAAGAGGTAGCCCGCTTTGAGCTTGAGGTAGTTGCCGTTGACCTGGGCCATCTCACCGAGGGGCCGCGCGGGCCCGGTTGTACTGGCCGGATTGTCCTATGCGGAGGGGGCCCCCTGGGGGTGCCTCTGCATACGATCAAGACAGTGCCAGGCCTGCTGCTGTGACCACCGTTTTCGATGCACCGGTGGATTTCGACGCCCTGGTGGATCGCAGCATTGCCAAGCCGGGCCGCTATCTCGGCAATGAACTGGGGGTGGAGGAGCGGGACTGGGATCAGGTCTGGCCCGCCGCTGCCGTGCGCTGGGCCCTCACCTACCCCGAGATCTACGAGGTCGGCTCCAGCAACACCGGCCACATCATTCTCTATTCCATTCTCAACAGCGTCCCTGGGCAGATCTGTGACCGCAGTTATCTGCCCGGTCCGGATCTCGCGGACCGCTTGCGCGAGCGGGGAGCGCCCCTCTTTGCCGTGGAAAGTCGCCGGCCGCTGCCTGCCTTCGACATCCTCGGCTTCTCCCTCAGTTACGAGTTGGGAGCCACCAACATCCTGGCGATGTTGGAGTTGGCCCATGTGCCGATTCGGGCCGCCGATCGCGGCGATCTGCCCCTTGCGGATCCAGCCGCCCCTCCCCTGATCTTTGCCGGCGGTCCCACCGCCACCAGCAACCCGGAGCCCTTCGCGGCGTTCTTCGATTTCATCGTGCTGGGCGATGGCGAAGAGGTGTTGCCAGAGCTGGGTCTGGTGGTGGCCGAGGCCAAGGCTGCGGGGCTGAGCCGCAGTGCCTTGTTGCGGGACCTGGTCCAGGTGCCGGGGGTCTATGTCCCATCCCTCTACGGGCCGGGTCCCGATGGGGTGAGCCAGCAGCCGCTGCATCCGGGGGTGCCCAAGCGGGTCATGCGCCGCACCGCGACGCCCATGCCCCACTACGCGATGGGTCTGGTCCCCCACATCGAGACGGTGCACGACCGTCTCACCGTCGAAATCCGCCGCGGCTGCACCCGCGGTTGTCGCTTCTGCCAGCCGGGGATGCTCACCCGTCCGGCCCGGGACGCGGAACCGCAGGCCGTGGTGGAGGCCATTGAGACAGGCATGGAGCGTACGGGGTATTCCGACTTCTCCCTGCTCTCGCTGAGCTGCTCGGACTATTTGGCGCTGCCCGCGGTGGGGGTGGAGTTGCGCAACCGCCTGGCGGACAAGAACGTCACCTTGACCCTGCCGAGTCAGCGGGTTGATCGCTTCGACAGCAATATTGCCCACATCCTGGGCGGCACCCGACGGGCTGGTCTGACCTTCGCGCCCGAGGCCGGCACCCAGCGTTTGCGGGACATCGTCAATAAGGGGCTCACGGATGCTGAGCTGCTGCGGGGCATTCGCACCGCCATGGAGAGCGGCTACCGCAAGATCAAGCTCTATTTCATGATCGGCCTGCCCGGTGAAACGGATGCCGACGTTCTGGGCATCGCCGAGACCTGCCGGTCGTTGCAGCAGCAGTGCCGGGACCTGGGACGGTTGGAGCTCAACCTGACCATCAGCAACTTCACGCCCAAGCCTCACACCCCGTTCCAGTGGCACAGCGTCAGCACGGCTGAATTCGTGCGCCGTCAGCAGCTGCTGCGCGACGCTCTGCGCCAGTTGCGTGGCCTGAAGACGAATTTCACCGATGTGCGCCTTTCGGCGATGGAGGACTTTGTTGGGCGGGGAGATCGCCGTCTCGCGCCTGTGATCGAGGCGGCTTGGCGGGCTGGTGCGGGGCTGGATGCCTGGTTCGAAGCCGCCCACCGCACCTATCAGGCCTGGACCGATGCCATCGAGGCGGCGGAGTTGGGCGGGCGTTACCGCGAGCACGAGATGGGGGAGTGGAGTTCCGCCGAGGGCATGGACCCAAGCGACCTAGCGGCCTTCTGCGCCCAGCCCCTGCCCTGGGATCACATCGATTCAGGGGTGGAGAAACGCTGGCTGGCTGAGGACCTGCGCAACGCCCTGGCGGCGGCCGTGGTGCCGGACTGCTCCTTTGAGGGCTGCAGCAGCTGCGGGGTTTGCGGCCCCGAGTTGGGCCACAACGTGGTGGTCGCCCCGCCTGCGATTCCGGAGCCCCTTCCCCAGCGTCCTCCCGCCAGCGAGCGGATCCAACGCCTCCGCTTCCGCTTTGCCAAGACGGGGTCCTTGGCTTTGCTCAGCCACCTGGATCTGGTGCGCCTGATGGAGCGCGCCCTGCGCCGCTCGGGGCTGCCCGTGAGCTTTACCGGAGGCTTCCACCCCTTGCCGCGGGTGCAGTTCGCTTTGGCTTTGCCCCTGGGCGCCGAAGCGGATGGGGAATGGATGGATGTCGAGTTCACGGCTCCGTTGGATCCGGAGCCGGCTCGCCAGCAGCTCCAGCGCCAACTGCCCCCCGGCTTCGCGCTGCTCGAGGTCCAGCCCGTGGAGGTCTTTGGTTCCAGCCTCTCGCAGGAGCTCTCTGGTGCGATCTGGGTCGCCCAGTGGCGGGTGGAGCACGGCCAGGCCAAGGCGACGTCCGAGGAATGGGCGGCGGCGGCGGCGGGTCTGTTGGCCCAGGAGAGCTGGATTTGGGAGGACACCGATAAGAAGGGGCGGCCTCGGCAACGGGACCTCAGGCCTTACCTGAGCGCGCTGGAGCTGCTTCCCCGTTCGGCCGACGATCCCGATCTTCAGGGGCTTCGCTACAGCGCAGTGGTGGATCCTGCCGGCCGCAGTTTGAAGCCGGAACAGCTGCAGCAATGGTTCGCGGGACGCTTGGCTCGGCCCTTGGCGCTGGTGGGCCTGCGGCGCCAATCGTTACTGCTCCAAAGCCCTTCTGACTCTTGAAATCAACCGTGCTAGCTTGCGATCAGGACAGCAGATCCTTGACCGAAGTCGGTTCGTTGATCTCTCCTTCGCCCCGTCAACCGATGTTGATGGCGAGCGAGTGGAACTTCCTCAGCAGCTTTCACGAGTTTCCCTTCCTGAAAGTCGCTTAAGGCGGCGCTGTTCAGACGGGCACCAATTGGCACCCGCAACTCTTTCGCGTTCAACCTCGCTGGTTCAACGCCCCCCTCTTTCGCCGCAGCTTCAGCCTCGGCGTCGTGTTCTGAGCTTTTCTCACATCCCACTGGCAGGAGTCACCCGGCATCGGCGATGCCGCGATCAGATCTCTGTCTCAGGCCAACGCACTGCGTTCGGCGCGTCATTTCTTATCCCTTCCTGCCCCGTGCAGGTCATTTCCTGACCTTCCATGCCCCAGCAGATCGTCATCGCCGAGCAACTGCGGATTGCCGCTGTTCTCACCGATGAGCGTGTCGACGAACTCGTCGTCGCACAGGGTCGCTATCAAATCGGTGACGTGTATCTCGGGACGATCGAGAACGTCCTCCCTGGCATTGATGCCGCCTTCGTCAACATCGGTGAGGGTGAGAAGAACGGCTTTATTCATGTCACGGACCTCGGTCCACTTCGCCTGAAGAAAGGCACCGTCGGCATCACCGAGCTGCTGGAGCCCCGGCAGAAGGTGCTCGTTCAGGTGATGAAGGAGCCCACCGGAACGAAGGGGCCTCGGCTGACGGGAAATCTCACTCTGCCTGGCCGGTTCCTGGTGCTTCAACCCCATGGTCAGGGGGTGAATATCTCGCGCCGGATCACTGCTGAGAGCGAGCGCAACCGCCTGCGTGCCCTCGGTGTCTTGATCAAGCCCCCCGGTGCAGGCTTGCTGATCCGCACCGAGGCCGAAGGGATCAGCGAAGAGCTGCTGATCGACGACCTCGAGGCGCTCCTGCGCCAGTGGGAAGCCATCCAGACGGCCGCTGAATCCGCGAACCCGCCGGTTCTGCTGAACCGCGACGACGATTTCATCCACCGGATCCTGCGCGACCACTACACCCCTGAGGTGGCGCGGATTGTGGTGGACGCTCCGGATGCGGTCTCCCGGGTCAACACGTTCCTGGGCAACGATCCCCACCCCGTGCTGGTGGAGCACCACAGTGAGCCCACCGAGATCCTGGAGCACTACAAGGTCAACGCGGCCATTCGCGATGCCCTCAAGCCTCGGGTGGATCTGCCTTCGGGCGGTTACGTGATCATCGAGCCCACCGAGGCCCTGACGGTGATTGACGTCAACTCGGGCTCTTTCACCCGCTCGGCCAATGCCCGCGAGACGGTGCTGTGGACCAACTACGAGGCAGCCACCGAGATCGCCCGTCAGCTGAAACTGCGCAACATCGGTGGCGTGGTGATCATCGACTTCATCGACATGGAGTCCCGCCGCGATCAGCTGCAACTGCTCGAGCACTTCACCTCTGAAGTGCGCTCCGATTCAGCCCGCCCACAGATTGCTCAGATCAGCGAACTGGGCTTGGTGGAGCTCACCCGCAAGCGCCAGGGCCAGAACATTTATGAGCTCTTCGGCCGGGCCTGCCCCAGTTGCGGTGGCCTGGGTCACGTGGTGGTTCTGCCTGGTCAAGACACGCTTCAGCCCCTGGCGAGCGTCTCGGGTTTGGTGCGCTCCGCCGCCTCGGCCCGCGCTGAAGCCTCGACCCCTGCAGCTCTGGAGGGCGGCAGTGGTGGCCGTCGCCGCGGCCGCGGTCGCGGTGGACGCAGTTCCGATGGCGACAGCACCACCGCCTATGACGACGGCGCTGTGGTGGTGTCGGCCCAAGTCGATGCTGCGCCTCAGGCCAGCAGCGGCTCGGAGGGCCACAACCGCCGGCCTGAGCCGGAACTGATGGCTGTTCCGATGGAGCCTGACCAGGAATTGGTCTATGGCTGGCTGGGCCTGAACCCAGCGCTGCTGCTTGATCCGGCTCCAAATCCCGACAACCTCATGG
This sequence comes from Synechococcus sp. LTW-R, assembly GCF_014217875.1. Taxonomy (NCBI): domain Bacteria; kingdom Bacillati; phylum Cyanobacteriota; class Cyanophyceae; order Synechococcales; family Synechococcaceae; genus Synechococcus; species Synechococcus sp. LTW-R. The sequence goes on along the minus strand of NZ_CP059060.1, from coordinate 1,525,232 downwards.
TGCGGGTCGTGCGTCCGGGGCAAGACGCTGAAGCGGTCCTCGATGAGGCCCGCCAGCAGCTGGCGGCCGCCGGTCCCCGCCGTCGCCGCCGTGGTCGCGGTGGCAACATCGGCAATGGACACAGCGCTGCTCCGGCCCCGGTCGCCGTCGCGCAGACCGAGCCCATGGGCGTGGCGATCACCCCCCTGCCCACCGTCTCGATCACGGAAGTGGCGCTCACGGATTCTTCAGTGACCACGGTGTCGATCCCCGATTCAACGGCCACGACGGCGTCCCAGGACGAAGCTGCGCCTGCCCGCACGGGCCGCACCCGCACCCGGAGCCGCAGCAGTGCAGCCGCAGCCAGCGTGGCCGTAACCGAAGCGCCCGCGGCGACGGTCGCCGTGGTCTCGGCGCCGCCTGCAGAGGAGGCTGAGGACAACGGTGAGCCCCGCCGCCGCCGCCGCCGTTCGTCGGCCAGCGACTGAGGCCCGCGGCGGCGATGCGGATCGCTGGCGTCGATGAAGTCGGACGGGGCTGCTGGTTTGGCCCTGTCTTTGCTGGGGCCGTGATCTTGAGCGACTCCGCCCGCGAGTCCCTGGCCGCGGCTGGCTTGACCGACAGCAAGGCCCTCTCGGCCAAGCGCCGGGCCCAGCTGGTGCCCTTGATCCTTAAGCAGGCGGAGGCCTGGGCCCTTGGGCAGGCTTCAGCCCTCGAGATCGACCGCTTTGGCATTCGCAGCGCCACCGAACGGGCGATGCTGCGGGCGTTGCAGCGCCTGGGTTCCCCGGCCCCAGACCATGTCCTGGTGGACGGGAACCTGCCCCTGCGTCTTTGGGCGGGCTCGCAGGAGACGGTGGTGCGCGGCGACAGCGAGCACCTGGAGATTGCGGCGGCCAGTGTGTTGGCCAAGTATGCCCGCGATGCCCTCTTGGTGCGTCTAGCCCAGCGCTTCCCCGGCTATGGCTTTGAGCGTCACGCGGGCTATGGGACCGCCCAGCACCGGGCGGCTGTGCTCGAGCTGGGGCCGACCGTCTTGCATCGCCGCAGTTTTCTGCGGAAGGTCCTGGCGGCCTAGGTCTTGGCGCCGGCCGGGTTGATCGCGTGCTGGGCACACCAGCGCTGGAAATCGCTGATCAATTGCTGACCGACCCGGGTCTTGATGCCTAACAGGATGCCGGCGAGTAGGGAGCGGCCGGTGGCCTCGAGCACCTTGGCCGGAATCAGTTTCAGCAGGCTGGGTTGACTGACGCTCACCGCCAGGCTGGCCTCACCCACCAAGGCACCGTCTCGGGCCTCCAGCCAGGAGCCCAGGCTGAGCTGGAAATCATCGACGACCCCAAGGCCCTCGAGCTGGCAGTCGATGGCTTCGAGTTCGATGCGGTTGGGGCTGCGGCGGGCGACGAGGTCCACCACGGGTTGGATCTGCAGCTGAAAGACCTGCAGTTTGGTCACCGTGTAACGGTAGCGCCCAGGCGCGATCTTGCTGAGCTGCTGGGCTTCGAGCAGGGCCTCAATGACCTGCTCTTCGTCGTCCAGGTAGGCACCCAGACGGTCGGCGTTTTGCTGCACCGGCAACTGCAACGCTTGACTGGCACTGAAGGCCAGGGGCATCAAAGGGCGGCCGGGGCGCCATGATCCTATCGAGCACGGCCCGATCAGCCCAATGCGCATTGCTTTTCTTGGCCCGGTGGGCACCTATGGGGAGCAGGCGGCCCAGGCCTTCGCGAAGCTCGAGCAGTGGGAGGCGCCTGAATTGCTGCCCCAGACGGGCATCCGCGCGGTGATCCAGGCCCTGGCGGCCGGCCGGGTGGAAGCGGCTGTCGTCCCCGTCGAGAACTCCGTGGAAGGCGGGGTCACCGCTTGCCTGGATGCTCTCTGGGAGCACCCGGAGCTGGAGATTGCCCGGGCGGTGGTCCTGCCGATTCGCCATGCCCTAGTGGGGAGCGGCAGTGTCGGGGGGGTCAGTGAAGTGCTCTCCCACCCCCAAGCTCTGGCGCAGTGCAGCCTCTGGCTGAGCAACAACCTGCCCAATGCCCTGCAGCTGCCCACCAGCTCCACCGCCGAGGCGGCCCGGATGGTGGCCGGGAGTCATTTCCGCGCCGCCATCGCCTCCCAGCAGGCTGCGAAGGAGCACGGGCTCGAGGACCTGGCCTATCCGATCAATGATGTGCCGGGCAACTGCACCCGCTTTTTGCTGCTCCGCCAAGGGGAGCGCAATTGGCAAGGGGAGCTGGCCAGCTTGGCCTTCTCGCTTCAGGCCAACCAGCCCGGTGCCCTGCTTAAGGCCCTGGCTTGTTTTGCCCACCGCGGCTTGAACATGAGCCGGATCGAGTCCCGCCCCTCCAAGCGGGAAATGGGCGAATACATCTTTTTTGTGGACCTGGAGCTTCCCGAAGGAGCGGAGCCCCTGCACCAGGCCATGGAGGAACTCAAGCCCCTCTGCGAGCACCTGGCGGTCTTTGGCGCCTACCCGATGACCCTGCTCTAGGCCGCCGGTTTGCGGGTTCGGAAGACGCCGAACTGCATCATTCCAGTAGCGAAGCCCCAGTGCATCAGCAGCAGGGTCGGCGACTCCCGCAGGCCCATCAAGACCGCTTTGGGACCGAGGCCCAGCACCGCACCGGGTCGGCGGACGCCTTCAAGGATCGATTCGATCCAGGAGGGCAGCGTCTCGCGGCTCCAATCCGCGGTCTCCACCAGGGCGCCATGGCTCCAGCGGCTCTGCTCGAGGTTGCGGCGAAACCCCGGGATGCTGGCGAATTCCGGGTGGGCCCACTGCACGAGCAGCTGGTGCATCACCCAGCGCTCCTTGCGGTTCAGGGGTTTGACCTCGGGATCGCGGCGGTTCCAGTCGGCTACGGCCAGGAGGCCACCGGGTTTGAGCACCCGCAGCAATTCATCTGCGTAGCGCTGCTTGTCGGGCATGTGGGGGCCTGCTTCCACGCTCCAGACCGCGTCAAAACTGGCGTCCTCCAGTTGCAGATCCAGGGCATTCATCACGGCGAAGCGGCAACTCAGGCCCTCGGGTGTGAGCTGCTGGGCTCGCTGGATTTGTCCTGGACTGATGCTGATGCCGAGCACATTCAGGCCGTAGTCGCGGGCCAGGATCCGGGCACTGCCACCGATGCCGCAGCCCACATCCAGAACGGTGCTGCCCGGGGGAAGTTGATCCAGTCCACTCCAGCGCACTAGCTCATGGACGAAGTCCGCCTTGGCGGCTCGGAAATCCCGGGATTGCGGTGGGGAGCCGTAGTGGCCGAGGTGCACGTGATCGCCCCAAAGCCGCTCCAGCAGCTGGTCATCGGTCCAGCGGTCGTAGGCCTCCGCCACGCTGTCGGTGCTCTCGAAGGCGCGGTCTCGGGAGGACCAAATCGCGAGGCCAATCAAGAGCAGGACAGCCGCAATCGCGACGGTCAGCATCAGGCCGCTCGCCCAAGGGGAGAGCAGCGCCAAAACGGCGGTGGTGGTCATCTCAGTCGTCCTCGCTCTCGCCGGTCTTCAGGTCCCGCAGGGTCGACTCCAGGACGGTGCGGGCGGCCAGCTGGCGGCGGGTCTCATCCAGCAGCTCGAACTCTTGTCGCAGCCGTTCTTCGGTGTTCGTAATCTCCAGCAGGGCCTGCTGCTGATCGGCAACGGGGCCCCCCAGATGTGAACCAATCCAATAGGAGAGTTCCCGCGGGAGATCGGGCAGGTCGCTGGGGAGGCTCGTGGGCTTGCCCATCAGCTTTCCGGTGAGCTCCACCACGTCTTTAAGAGCACCACTGACTTCGCCTGAGAGCTCCTGCAGTTGGTTGTGGTCTTCGGGTTGCTCGTCTTCAATCCAACTGACTAGACCGACTTTGAAGGGGGCTTCGCGTACCACTTCCAGCAGCCTGAAGCGCTGCTGGCCCATGGTGACGATGTAGCTGCGGTCGTCGTCTTGGGTCTGGCACTGAAGGATTTCCGCACAACAGCCCACGCTGGCCATCGTTCCTTCTTGGGGGTCCCAGCGGACCACACCAAAGCGCCGGTCGCTTTCGAGGACCGTGCGCAGCATCATCCGGTACCTCGGCTCAAAGATGTGCAACGGCAGCACTTCCTGGGGGAAGAGCACCACATCCGGCAGCGGGAACAGCGGCAGTTCTCTCACGGCCAGTTGCGTCACGTTGTTGCACCTGTGCCTTGCGAGGGCGAATCCTAGGCAGCGGTGTTTCGGCTTCGTGTGGTTCGAACACACAAAAAAACCCGCCCTGGGGCGGGTTTTGGAGATCCAGCTGCGGTGGCTAGGAATCAGAGCTTGACTTCGATGTCAACGCCGCTGGGCAGGTCCAGCTTCATCAGCGCGTCGATGGTCTTGGCTGAGGGGCTGTAGATATCGATGATCCGGCGGTGGGTGCGGGTCTCGAAGTGCTCACGGGAGTCCTTGTCCACGTGGGGCGAGCGCAGCACGCAGTAGATCTTGCGCTTGGTGGGCAGGGGAATTGGACCGATCGCAGTTGCAGCGGTGTGATCAGCCGTTTCGATGATTTTTTCGCAGGACAGATCCAGCATGCGGCGATCAAACGCCTTCAGGCGGATGCGGATCTTCTGCTGGGCAATAGCGGTGGACATGGAGTGTCTGACGTCGTTAAGCGTTCAACGGTTCTGGCTTGATCCTTGATGGATGAAGGCGCAGGAAGGGAAGCGCTGGGTGCCGGGGAACCGGAACAAACCCAAAGCAGCTGGATTGTCGAGGTGCATGAGAGAGGGGTGGAGACGCGCTCCACCCCTCAACCCTAGATCACGGCCGAGGCCGGATCAGCAGGATCAGGCGATGATCTTGGAGACCACGCCAGCACCGATGGTGCGGCCGCCTTCGCGGATAGCGAAGCGCATGCCTTGCTCGATGGCGACGGGGCAGATCAGCTCGCCGGTCATCTTGATGCGGTCACCGGGCATCACCATTTCCACGTTGGAGCCGTCGTCGGAGGTGAAAGCGGTGATTTGACCGGTCACGTCGGTCGTACGGATGTAGAACTGCGGGCGGTAGCCAGCAAAGAAGGGGGTGTGGCGGCCGCCTTCTTCCTTCTTCAGCACGTAGACCTCACCCTCGAACTTGGTGTGAGGGGTGATGGAGCCGGGCTTCACGAGCACCATGCCGCGCTCGATGTCTTCCTTCTGGATGCCGCGGAGCAGCAGACCCACGTTGTCGCCGGCCATGCCCTCGTCGAGCAGCTTGCGGAACATCTCCACACCGGTGACGGTGGTCTTGCGGGTGTCCTTGATACCCACAATCTCGATTTCTTCGCCGACCTTGACCACACCGCGCTCGATGCGGCCGGTGGCGACGGTGCCGCGACCGGTGATGGAGAAGACGTCTTCGACAGCCATCAGGAAGGGCTTGTCGACTTCACGCTCGGGCTCGGGGATGGCGGAGTCAACCGCATCCATCAGCTCGTCGATCTTGGCTTCCCACTCAGCGTCGCCTTCGATGGCCTTCAGGCCGGAGACTTTGATGACGGGGATGTCGTCGCCGGGGAAGTCGTAGCTGCTCAGGAGCTCACGGATTTCCATTTCGACGAGCTCGAGGATTTCCTCGTCGTCGACCATGTCGCACTTGTTCAGTGCAACCACCAGAGCGGGAACGCCCACCTGCTTGGCCAGGAGGATGTGCTCCTTGGTTTGGGCCATGGGGCCGTCGGTGGCGGCGCAGACCAGGATGGCGCCGTCCATCTGGGCGGCACCGGTGATCATATTCTTAACGTAGTCCGCGTGGCCGGGGCAGTCCACGTGGGCGTAGTGACGACCGGCGGTCTCGTACTCAACGTGAGCGGTGTTGATGGTGATACCGCGCTCACGCTCTTCGGGAGCACCGTCGATGTCGGCGTAGTTCTGCACTTCCGCCTGACCCTTCTTGGCCAGCACGTTGGTGATGGCGGCGGTGAGGGTGGTCTTGCCGTGGTCAACGTGGCCGATGGTGCCGATGTTGACGTGGGGCTTATTCCTTTCGAACTTCTCGCGAGCCATGATTAAAAAGAATCGGGGGGTGAATGGGTAGGAAAAAGATCAGGAATTGCCCTGATTCTTGGAGATGATGGCTTCTGCCACATTGCGAGGAACTTCCTCGTAATGGCTGAATTCCATCGAGAAGATACCCCGACCCTGGGTCATGGATCGGAGCTGGGTGGCGTAGCCGAACATCTCGGCCAGGGGCACCTTGGACTGGACCTTGGACTGACCATCATCGATGGACTGTCCTTCAACCTGACCGCGGCGCGATGAGAGGTCACCGATGACGCTTCCGAGGAAGTCGTCGGGAACCTCAACTTCGACCTTCATCATGGGCTCAAGAAGTACAGGATTGCACTTCTTGACGCCGTCTTTGAAGGCCATGGAGCCGGCGATTTTGAACGCCATCTCCGACGAGTCGACGTCATGGTACGACCCGTCGACCATGGTGACCTTGACATCGATCAGGGGGAAACCGGCAATCACGCCGGACTGGCAGGTTTCCTTCATGCCGGCCTCGGCCGGACCGATGTACTCCTTGGGAACGACACCGCCAACAATCTTGTTGACGAACTCGAATCCGGTGCCCGGCTCGCCGGGCTCCATTTCGATCACCACGTGGCCGTACTGGCCCTTTCCACCGGTTTGACGGGCAAATTTGCCCTCGCCCTTGGCACTTGCGCGAATGGTTTCGCGGTAGGACACCTGAGGCGCACCGATGTTGGCTTCGACCTTGAATTCGCGCAGCATGCGGTCCACCAGGATTTCCAGGTGGAGTTCGCCCATGCCGGCGATCACGGTCTGGCTGGTCTCCGGATCGGTGGAGACCCGGAAGGTGGGGTCTTCCTCCGACAGGGACTGCAGGGCCTTGGAGAGTTTCTCCATGTCGCCCTTGGTCTTGGGTTCCACGGCCACCGAGATCACAGGCTCGGGGATGTAGAGCGATTCCAGAATGATCGGATCGGAATCGACGCAGAGGGTGTCGCCGGTGGTGGTGTTCTTGAGGCCCAGAACAGCACCGAGGTCACCCGCGCGCAGCTCGTCGACTTCCTCGCGGTCGTCGGCCTTGAGCACGATCAGGCGGGAAATGCGTTCCTTCTTGTCCTTGGTGGAGTTCAGAATGTAGCTGCCCTTCTGGAGCACACCGGAGTACATCCGGATGAAGGTCAGCTTGCCGAAGGGATCGGCCATCACCTTGAACGCCAGGGCGCTGAAGGGAGCGTTGTCGTCGGAGGGGCGAACAGCTTCGTCGCCGTTGGGGAGGACGCCCTGAATCGGGGGCACGTCCACGGGAGCGGGCAGGTAGTCGACGACGGCGTCGAGCAGCAGCTGCACACCCTTGTTCTTGAAGGCCGAGCCGCACAGAACCGGCACCAGGCCGTGCTTCAGCACGCCATCACGGATGCCTTTGACCAGTTCAGCTTCAGAGAGTTCACCCTCTTCGAGGAACTTCTCGATCAGTGCTTCATCGGTTTCAGCGATGGTCTCCATCAGAGTGGCGCGCCACTCGTCGACGAGATCCTTCATGTCGGCGGGCACATCGGTCTCTTCGATGTCCTGACCCAGGTCGTCTTTGTAGATGAACGCGCGGTTCTTGACGAGGTCGATGATGCCGCTCAGTTCACCCTCAGCGCCGATGGGCAGCTGGATGGGAACGGCGTTGGCCTTCAGGCGGTCCTTGATCTGACCGTGCACCTTCAGGAAGTCAGCGCCGGTGCGGTCCATCTTGTTGACGAACACCATGCGGGGAACGCTGTAGCGATCCGCTTGGCGCCAGACGGTTTCCGACTGGGGCTGAACACCACCCACGGCGCAGAACACAGCGATTACGCCGTCCAGCACCCGCATGGAACGCTCCACCTCGATGGTGAAGTCCACGTGACCAGGGGTATCAATGATGTTGATCCGGTGGTCTTTCCAGCTGGTGGAAATCGCAGCAGCGGTGATGGTGATGCCCCGCTCGCGCTCCTGGGCCATCCAGTCGGTCACGGCGGCGCCATCGTGCACCTCACCGATCTTGTGCACCACACCTGAATAGAACAGGATTCGTTCGGTGGTGGTGGTTTTACCGGCATCAATGTGTGCCGCAATACCAATATTCCTGACGCGTTCCAGGGGAATAGCGCGAGCCACGGGGCAGGTCTCCGGAGGGTGGGATCGACAAAAAAGCGGGCGTCACTCTACAAGTCGGTCTCACCCGACCCGAGATGCAGCAGGACCGCTCGCGGCCCTGCCAGTGAGGCTTAGTAGCGGTAGTGGGCGAAGGCCTTGTTGGCTTCGGCCATCTTGTGGGTCTCTTCGCGCTTGCGGACGGCGCTGCCAGCTTCGTTGGCGGCATCCATCAGTTCGCCGGCCAGCTTCTGAGCCATGCTGCGGCCGTTGCGGGCGCGGGAGAAGTTCACCAGCCAGCGCAGGGCCATGGCGGTGCCGCGCTCTTGACGCACTTCCATGGGCACCTGGTAGGTGGCGCCACCGACGCGACGAGCGCGCACTTCCACGAGGGGAGTGGCGTTCTTCACTGCGGTCTCGAACAGCTCGAGGGCGTCACTGCCGGTCCGCTCGTTGATCAGCGTGAAGGCGTCGGAAAGAATCCGCTGGGCGGTGGACTTCTTGCCGTGCTTCATCAGCCGAGCAACCATCATGGTTGCCAGGCGGCTGTTGAACTGAGGATCGGGGAGAACCGGGCGCTTCTCAGCGGCGTTGCGGCGTGACATAGAGCTAAGGGGAGGAAGTCAGAAACGAGCGACGAAAGGAGATCAATCCTTGGGGGTTTTGGCGCCGTACTTGGAGCGGGACTGACGACGGTCCTTCACGCCAGCGGTATCCAGGGTGCCGCGAATGATGTGGTAGCGGACACCGGGCAGGTCTTTCACACGACCGCCGCGGATCATCACCACGGAGTGTTCCTGGAGGTTGTGGCCAATACCGGGGATATAGGCGGTCACCTCGAAGCCGGAGGTCAGGCGCACACGAGCCACCTTCCGCAGAGCCGAGTTCGGCTTCTTGGGGGTTGAGGTGTACACGCGGGTGCAGACACCACGGCGCTCAGGGCAGGAGCGCAGTGCGGGCGACTTGGTCTTGCGGGTAAGGCGCGTCCGCTCACTGCGGATCAGCTGCTGAATCGTGGGCATCGAGGGCCGGGAGTTTTCGAGGGGCCGGAAGCGAGGTCGGAGAGCCGACCGTTTCGACAATCCGCCACATTACTTTGTCGAGGTGCTGCCACCCGGAGAGGGTTCGTCAGCGGGGCCAAAGGCCGCACCACAAGCGCAGACACGGTGGTCACGGCCGGTGCGGATCAGGAATCCGCCCCCGCTGAGATCACCGCGATAGTCGAGCTCGAGGGTGTTGAGTCGCTCCCCCTGGTCGCCGGGGGCGAACAGCGTGATCCCGTCGGCACGGGCCACGGGAACGCCTGCCAGACGGCCGGGACGGATGCGAATCACCCAGCGCTCGCAGGTGCCATCCACCAGGTCAAGGTGCATCATCCCCGGGGTGCCGGCGACGGCCGCTTGGCGGCCGAGCTCTGCGGCAGCCGCTGCGGTGAGTTGCATGCCTTGGCCCTTGGGCATGGCAAATGAATGGCTGGGTCGGTCCAGTGTGTCAGGGCGGGCTTGAGGCCAGCCGTGCGGGTGGGCGGTTCGGCATCGGCATCGGGACGCGGGGAATCAGACCAATGCCGTTGTGGACTGATCCGGCAATCCCGCGACCTTTCACGGTCTGCACGTCCGCAAGGACCAGGCCCGTTGAGCTGCCTCCGTCGAGGTTCAAGGCCTCCTTGAGACCCTGTTGCTTCAGCAATAAGGCGGTCTCCATCAAGGTCGGCCCGGCGTTGTTGACCCCTTGCAGGGTGATCAGCCAGAGCTGCCGTCCATCGCTCGCGATCACGGTGCGCGGCGCCCCCTGGCGGATGAATCCCGGGCTGAAGCCTTCCGCCTGGCCATTGAGGGCCACCAGTCCCGAGCGCAGCAGCAGCGGCCCGCCGCCCACCACATAGGGCTTGTCGCCGACCACGGACGTTGAGCGGCTGCTGATCACCAGACGTTCCCCTGGCTGCCAGTCGGCCTTGATGCCGCCCCGGGTGACCAGGAGCATGTCCCCGGCGCGCAGCGGCACACCGGGCTGGGGAATGGCCTCGATGCGCTGTTGGACGACGCCATCGCGGACCACGAAGCCCTGCTCTTTTCCGGTCAAGGGTTGGTAGCGCGGTCCCCAGGCTTCGGTGTAACGCGCCACGCCCTTCTGGACATAGCCGCTGTTGAGGCTCGAGAGCGCCCAGCGTTGTTGGCGTTGATCGACCACGATTTCCTGAAGCCGTAGGCGATCGAATTGCGGTAGCTCGCCATCGCCCCAGCCCACGGCCCCCCGGTTGAGGATTGGCCCCGAGAGCCACTGTCCGTTGTCCTTGAGCGCCCCTAAGGGAAGCCGGTTGACGCGGTTGAAGAACCCTCCATTAATCGCGATCAGGGCGGATTTGTTGCGGGCCAGCTGACTGAGGCTGCTCAGGCCCTTCATCCCGCTGGCGCGGTTCAGGGGGCGGAGATCGACGGGGACCCGGCGGGGATCGAGTTGGACGCTGTTGATCAGGACCTGGCGGTTGCCGATGCGCCCCACCCTGCGATTGAGCACCAATCCCTGGCGTTGCAGCGCCGCCAGCGCGGCGTTTGGGCTGTTGCTGCTCGGCCGATTGAGGCTTTTGAGGGCGGTGTCGCTGGGCAGATCGAGCACCAGGCGCCAGGGGCGTCCCAGGGTGAGGCGTTCCCCTTCTGCTTTCAGTCGCAACCAGCCCTGGTCTTGGCGGGGATTCAGACCCAGCCGCGACAGTTGCTGCCGCTGCTCACGGCTGGTCTCAGTGCTGATGGCCAGTTCGCCATCGTCGCTGCGCACCAGGGCTGGGGCGCCGAGGTCCAGCACCACCCGTTTGCCGCTGATGCCGTTGTCCCGGGCGCGGACCGCCTGAAGCGGTCCGGCGGGTAGCTCCAGGCTCAGTTCGTTTTTCCCAAAGGGCGCGAAGCGGACACCAATCCGGCGCATCAGGTCTGAGACCGGAACGGCGACCTCATCCCCGAGGGACTGTTGCCGCCTCGAGGACAGGTTGATTTCGCTGCCAAACCACTCCAGCTGCAGGCCCCCTCTCTCGCCTCTGGAGCGCTGGACCCCGAGTTGCTGCTCGAGGAATTCGAGGGTGAGCCAGAGCTCGCCCCGCTCGATGCGCCAACGGGCCGGTTGGCTCAGCCCGTTGGATCGAATCAGGGATCCTTCCGCCTGGCGAATCGGCCGTTCCTCGGCGGGAAGCGGCGGCGGCGGGAGCAGGGGGATCCCTGGATGGAGGGCTGCCAGAACGGGCGCGAAAGCCATGAAGCAGCCCGCTGAGTCCAGAAACGCTAGCGAGCTTGCGCCCGTCCGCCAGCACTTCCTTGAGTTGCAGGTGGTCCAGCTTTTAGATTAAGAAGTTGGCAGCGGGACCGAGGTTTAGGGCGATTCGTCGCCTTCCGTTCGGTTCGGTGGGACTGAAGGCCTTCAGACCAGGCCGTCGACCCGGCTGCTTCGTTACTACCGATAGACCTGTTGTCGCTGGGCTATGCCGCTGTCTTCTCGTCCTGTTTGGCCCCATTGCGACAGCCCCGCTCCGCTCGAGGTGGCTGGCGAGAAGGACGCCTGTGGCGTCGGCTTTCTGGCGAACCTCAAGGGTGCAACCAGCCATTGGGTGTTGAAGCAGGCCCTGCGCGGCCTGGACTGCATGGAGCACCGCGGTGGCTGCGGCGGCGATGGTGACTCCGGCGATGGTGCCGGCGTGCTGTGCGGCATCCCTTGGTCGTATCTCGAGGCGGTCTGGCCAGAGGCCGCCGCTGCATCCACGGCCACCCGTGGCTTGGGCATGGTGTTTTTGCCCGCCGAGGCCGGCAAGCGCGATCAGGCCAAAGCCTTTTGCGATGAGGAAGCCCAGGCCCTGGGGCTACGCAGCCTGGGTTGGCGCGCCGTTCCCGTCGATTCCAGCGTTTTAGGCCCTCTGGCCCGCGGAACCGCTCCGGTGATTGAGCAGTGGTTGCTCAGCGCCGACTGCGATGGCGATGCCCTCGAGGCGCTGCTGTTCCGTCTGCGCCGCCGTTGTGGTGACCGTGCTCGCAGTGTCTGGGGCCAGGCCCCAAGCGACCTCTACTTCGCCTCCCTGAGTGGGCGGACCGTTGTCTACAAGGGCATGGTCCGCTCGGAGGTCCTCTCCGCCTTCTATGGCGACCTCCGCGATGAGCGTTTCGCGGTGAGCTTCGCGGTCTACCACCGCCGCTTCAGCACGAACACCCTGCCCCGCTGGCCGCTGGCCCAGCCGATGCGGCTGCTCGGCCACAACGGCGAGATCAACACCCTGCTCGGGAACCTCAACTGGGCCCGTGCGGCCGAAGCGGATCTTGATGCGGTCTGGGGCGATGACGCCGCTGATCTCAAGCCGGTGGTGAATTCCGCCTTCAGCGACTCCGCCAACCTCGACGCCACCCTGGAGTTGCTGGTCCGCAGCGGCCGCCCGATCACCGAGAGCCTGCTCACCCTGGTGCCGGAGGCCTTCCGCGATCAGCCGGCCCTGGCCGATAAGCCCGAGGTCACCGCCTTCTACGAGTATTCGGCCTGCACCCAGGAACCCTGGGATGGACCAGCCCTGCTGGTTTTTGCCGATGGCCGCAGCGTTGGCGCCACCCTGGACCGCAACGGTCTGCGCCCTGCCCGCTACTGCATCACCAGCGACGGTTTCGTGGTGATGGGCTCCGAAACCGGCGTGGTGGAGCTCGAGGAGAGCCGGATCATCGAGAAGGGGCGCCTCGGCCCTGGCCAGATGTTGGCGGTCGACCTTGAGAAGGGCCGTCTGCTCCACAACTGGGATGTGAAGCAGGAGGTGGCATCCCGTCACCCCTACAGCCAGTGGCTCGCGGAGCATCGCCGCAGCTTGGGCGACTTGCCCTGGACCCAGGAGCGTCAGCTGGCGGATCTTGAGCTGCTGCAGCAGCAAACCGCCTTCGGCTTCACCGCCGAGGACTTCGATCTGGTGATCGAGGACATGGCGGGTGCAGCCAAGGAGCCCACGTACTGCATGGGTGATGACATCCCCTTGGCGGTGCTCTCCGATAAGCCCCACCTGCTCTACGACTACTTCAAGCAGCGCTTCGCCCAGGTCACGAACCCGCCGATTGATCCCCTGAGGGAGAAGTTGGTGATGAGCCTGGAGATGCATCTGGGCAAGCGGGGTTCTCCGCTCAAGCCGGATGCCTCAGCGGCAGCGGTCCTGCACCTCAAGAGCCCGATCCTCAATGAGGCCGAGCTGGCGGCTGCCACCCAACAGGGCATTGCCAGCCGCACCCTCTCGACCCTGATGCCGATCAGCGGTGGACCGGCGGGTCTGGAGGCGGCCCTGTCCCAGCTCTGCAGCGACGCGGAAGCCGCCGTGCGCAACGGCAGTGAGATCCTGGTTCTCTCCGACCGCGGCATCACGGCCACCACCTCCTACATCCCGCCGTTGCTGGCGGTTGGCGCGGTTCACCACCACCTCTTGAAGCAGGGGCTGCGGCTGCAGACCTCCCTGGTGGCCGAGACCGCCCAGTGCTGGAGCACCCACCATCTGGCCTGTCTGATTGGCTACGGCGCCAGCGCGGTCTGCCCCTGGCTGACCTGGGAGACCACCCGCCATTGGCTGGCCCATCCCAAGACCCAGAAACTGATCGAGCGCGGCAAGTTGCCGGCCCTCACTCCGGATCAGGTCCAAGCCAATGTGCGCAAGGCCCTGGAGGACGGTCTGCGCAAGATTCTCTCCAAGATAGGCATTTCCCTGCTCGCCAGCTATCACGGCGCCCAAATCTTTGAGGCGATCGGTGTTGGTGCGGATCTGATTGAGCGCGCCTTCAAGGGCACCACCAGTCGGGTGGCCGGCCTGAGCCTGGAGGAATTGGCGAGTGAGACTCTTACCTTCCATGCCAAGGCTTTCCCAGAGCTGAACCGCACCAAGCTCGAGTTCATGGGCTTCGTGCAGTACCGCACGGGTGGTGAGTACCACCTCAACAGCCCGGAGATGACCAAGGCGCTCCACGCCGCGATCAAGCAGGGCCCTGGTTACGACCATTTCTCCACCTACAAGACCCTGGTGGAGAACCGTCCGGTGACGGCCCTGCGGGACTTGCTCGAACTGCAGCCTGCCGCGACGCCCTTGCCCCTCGACCAGGTCGAGAGCATTGAGAGCATCTGTGAGCGCTTCTGCACCGGCGGCATGAGCCTGGGTGCCCTCTCCCGCGAAGCCCACGAGGTGCTCGCGGTGGCCATGAACCGCATCGGCGGCAAGAGCAACAGCGGTGAGGGCGGTGAGGATCCGGCCCGCTTCAACGTTCTGGGCGATGTGAATGCGGAGGGCCTCTCGGCCACCCTGCCCTCGATCAAGGGCCTCCGCAATGGCGACACGGCCTGCTCGGCGATTAAGCAGATCGCCTCGGGTCGCTTCGGGGTCACCCCGGAATACCTGCGCAGTGGCAAGCAGCTCGAGATCAAGGTCGCCCAGGGCGCCAAGCCCGGTGAAGGTGGCCAGCTCCCGGGTCCAAAGGTCGACCCCTACATCGCTTGGTTGCGCAACAGCAAGCCTGGGGTGGCGTTGATCTCACCTCCGCCCCACCACGACATCTATTCGATCGAGGACCTCGCGCAGCTCATCCATGACCTGCACCAGGTGCACCCCGCCGCCAAGGTGAGCGTGAAGCTGGTGGCCGAGATCGGCATCGGCACGATCGCGGCTGGTGTGGCCAAGGCCAACGCGGACGTCATCCAGATCTCTGGCCATGACGGCGGCACCGGCGCTTCGCCCCTGAGCTCGATCAAGCACGCCGGCGGCCCCTGGGAACTCGGCCTGACCGAGGTGCACCGGGCCCTGCTCGAGAACGGCCTTCGCGATCGCGTCCTGCTGCGGGCCGACGGCGGCCTCAAGACCGGTTGGGACGTCGTGATTGCGGCTCTGCTGGGTGCCGAGGAATACGGCTTCGGTTCGATCGCGATGATCGCCGAGGGCTGCATCATGGCCCGCGTTTGCCACACCAATAACTGCCCGGTCGGGGTGGCCACCCAGAAAGAAGCCCTGCGCAAGCGCTTCACCGGTCTGCCGGAGCAGGTGGTCAACTTCTTCCTGTTCGTCGCGGAGGAGGTGCGTCAGCTGATGAGTGTCCTCGGCGTAGCTCGCCTGGACGACCTGATCGGCCGCACGGATCTGCTCAAGCCCCGCGCTGTGCAGTTGGCCAAAACGAACGCCCTCGACCTCTCTTGCCTGCTGGATCCCATCCCTCAGGCGGCTGACCGCGCCTGGTTGCGCCACGCCGAGGTCGCCCACGGCAACGGCGTGATCCTGGAGGACCAGCTGCTGGCGGACGCCGAACTGATGGCGTCCATCGAGAACCACGGCCAGCTGGCCCGCACCCTGCCGATCATCAACACCGATCGCAGTGTCTGCGCCCGTCTCGGCGGTGAGATTGCGGCCCGCCATGGCAACACCGGCTTCAAGGGCCAGCTCGACCTCACCTATGAGGGCGCCGCTGGTCAAAGCTTCGGCGCCTTCACCG